>CALAXO010000035.1 GCA_937894955.1 uncultured Clostridia bacterium | reverse complement strand
TAAAAAGTATATTCGTAGATTCCGCTTTTTTTGCACATTCGGCACAGTCGGCAGCTCCCTAAAAGGCGCGTTTTCATTCCCCTGAATCTTGAACTGCGATGAAATTTTTTACGCATTCGGCCGCTTCGCCCCTCTTGTTGCTGTATGTTATTCCGTGCTTCGCACCCGAAAAAAACACAGCTTCCGCAATTTTGGCAGATTCTGCACTCCGAAGAATCCGTTCCGCGCTGCCGTGCGCAACCTTATTATCCTCTCGCGACTGAATTACGAGCAGCGGTGCGGTTATTTTTGAAACTGCTTTGTTTGCGCGGCGGCGTATTTTATTCAAATCGGAAATTCTTGCTGTGGCCATGCCCATATAAGTTTGCGCCTCTTCATCCTCCTGCCAGTGCGGTTCACCCGTTTTAATATAAGGCACCGCAAGCGAAATAAATCTGCAAATATGCAGATAAAGCTTCATCTTCGCCGGTGCGCAGATCATAATTACGCCGTCAACACGTCTTTCAGAAGCAACAATTGCAGCAAGCAGCCCGCCCATACTCAGCCCTGCAACATAGATTTTTTCGCATCCCGCCGCAGCCAATCGGTCATAAGCCTTTAACGCGTCATCTATCCAATCCAGTGCGCATGATTTCCGCATGTTCCGCAGATTTGTCCCGTGACCGGTCAGCAGCGGAGCATAAATTGTGTAGTCATTTTCGTTTTTGATATTTGCATTTAAGCGGCTTTCCTGTCCGTCAGCTTCAAGACGGCTCCAAATCGAATGCATATTCGCGGGAGTGCCGGTGAAGCCATGCAGAAGCAGCACTCCCGTTTTTCCGCCGCGATGAAAATATTCATGTGCAAGCGGTGTAAAATTCCAATTTTTATCAGCAATTTTCTCTTTCATGATTACTGTCGCGGTGAATAACGGTTCGGGTATTATCGCAGAGTAATTCTGCCGCAAATCCGCAGGTTTCTTATTTCTTTTTGATTATTTCAATTACCTCACCCATATACATCGTGTGCGGTGCTTCGGTTCTGTAATAAGCCTCAATCACGGACTTCGGCATGTTTGCGGTATCGAAATCCTGTTTATATATTTTTCTGCAAACAATTGTTGTTTCCGCTTCCCTGAAGCCGACACTGCCGCCCACCGCAATCGGAGTGAGTGACGTTTTTGCAACTTTATCACCGTCGCGGCCGGACTCTCTGCCGAGAATTCCGAGATCGGGCTTGTATCTCTTATCAAAGAATGTAACCGTAAAAATATCATTGTTTTCAATAAATTCGTGCGTGTAGCGGCAGGGCTTGACATAAACGGAAACTATCGGGCGCGCCGAATTTTCACCGTTCCATATGCATCCGAGACTGCCCCAGCTTATCGTCATCGTGTTGTAATGTGACAGGCTGCCCGCTGTGACGAGCGCCCAATTGTCGTTAAAAAGCATAAAGTTTTCTTTGCTGATGTTCATTATCTAATTACCTCCGGCGGATTATTTTCTGTTC
This sequence comes from uncultured Clostridia bacterium, assembly GCA_937894955.1. GTDB lineage: Bacteria > Bacillota > Clostridia > Christensenellales > CAG-138 > PeH17. The sequence goes on along the minus strand of CALAXO010000035.1, from coordinate 13,495 downwards.
TTTATATTATACCATCCGGATTGTTTTTTCAACCCCCGTATTCCTCAAAAATGCAAAAAAGGACAGCGAACTGCCCTTTCTGCTCTGTTTATTATTTTACATTACCATGAAAATTCGTTTCAGTACTTCATCGTGTGTTTCACCGGCCACACGACCTCTGCGCAATCATTTGGCCGCAATATACAGCCTTGCGCTCGGCGTTTCGTTCGTGTCGTTGTTATAATCGACATACAGCAGGAACTCATAGAATTTGCCCTCAACCGATTTTCCGTCATTCAATTCACGAATTCCGGTATCATCGAGCAGATAGACGTTGTTTCCCGCAACAGCTTCCGTAGCCGTATCAGTATATTTAACGCTCAGATGTCCGTTTGCACAAAAGGTTGTGCTCAGCCATTTCGAATCATCAAGTTTTTTCAGCACATGCTTCAGCTCCGTAAGAGATACTGTCTCTGCTTCGACGGTGCGTTCGATTTTCCCCTGCACGAACCCTGTTCCGTCCCCGTTCAGCTGATATGCGCGAGTAAACAGTTTTCCGCTTTCGCTGCAATCAATACGAGCCAAAATGCAGTCCACTGCGCCGTTCATCAGATCTATTTGCATGTTATACAGCCTTGCATCGCCCCGTTCAAGGCGCGCATCCTTCGGCAGCCGCTTTGATTCAAGCATCGCGCCCATATCATCGCACACGGATGCAATCGAGTTGATTCCGGCTGTCGACTTTTTGAGCCTTATGCCTTCACCGGGCAGAAGCTGTGGGATAACCGCCGCAGCAATTGCCCCCGCAAGCAAAACAGCAGAAATAATTCCGAACACAACCGCCTTTTTTCCGTGTCTGCGCCTGTTGAGACAGATAATGAAAAGCACTGCTGCCGAAGCAAGCAGAATGCCTGCGCATATCAAGGTTGTCGTTAAGTCGTTATTCATGCAAACCACCCTCCGATTTTCATGTTATTATTGTGAATGGTAGTTCCCAAAAAGAGAGCATTACATTCAACAATTTCCCAAGTTCCCTTGCAGTAGCCCACAGGTGATGCGACCATGATACCCGGAGCAACACCGAATGCCTTACCGCGGCGCACACTCGCAGGTCTCGCCTGCCACTTAATTATTCTTGGTGAAGAACCGGTCTCATCAATATACTGTGATTCCGGATTATACTGCCAACTCTTTTCAAACCCTGCACCGGTTGTCCCCCCGTTTCCGCTATCGTAGCTGACAGAAACTGACTGCGTTTGTGTCACACCTGACAGCAGGTTTGAAGCATCCAGGCAGGAAAACCCCTTAACATTGCAGTTGAGTTTTGCTGAATATTTTCTTACAGCAACCGTGCGATCCTTTGGGTATGCCTTAACGCCTGCAACCATTGTATATATGTGGCTGTTCACGTTATTAACAAACGAACGTCCATGAACATATGCCCTCAGACCACAATTAACGTACCCCCAAATAGTTACGCGGTTTTTGCGGATTTCCCTTGTAAACATACAATACTCCCGTCCACGCTCTGTAAAAATTTCCTGAGGGATATGTGAACGAACCAGATGCGCTCACCATATCATCTCCCTGCGACATTTCAACAGATTCACTTTCACCCGCCAGTGGTGATGCACCCTCAGCGATGTATTCGGCTCTTTGCTGCATTGCCGCATTAATAACGGTTTGAGTATCAAAAGAAAAATCATTCGTCTTTCGATATTCAGCAAGAGTAACAGCATCGTTGAAGTTCGTGTCAACGGTTTCCCAATCTTCAGGCTCTTCTAACCAATTTTTTCCCGTTCCGACAGTGTCGGCTCCGACCGGGGCTCAAGTGTCGAATCCTCTTCTCCTATGACGGCATAATGCGGCGTGAAAACATATTTATCATACACTTTCTGCACCGTATATGCAAGGAGAATGTCTGACCAATATGTGTCCGTCCCGTTCTGCGGGATCGCAAGCTGCTTTGCGGCAGCTGCAATGCTGACAGTCGGATTCTCAATATACAGAATCTTTCCTGTATTCAAAAGGTCAACGGAAGACAAGCGAAGGCTTGCAAGCTGAGAACAGTCAATCATTACAACATCGACATCGGTAAAAGCGTTTACAGATGATTCGCCTGCATAGCGGGCAACGTTTGCCGAATAATCCGGCAGACCGGTTTCGAACTCAATCTCCGCAGCAACGAACAGAACCGCACACAAACACATGGCTGCGGCCAGTATTGCAGATGCCGTCCTTGTGATCAATTTTTTCATAAATAATGTCTCCAGTCTTTAATATTATGCGACGAAGTTCCAAAAAGCAATGTGTATCAGGAACGCTCTGAGAACTGTTTTCATGTTATATTGCTCAGTTGTTCTTTCGGTCTGCCCCCCTTTTCTTCATGCAGATGCAGCCGTTTCAGAACCCTCCTCTGTTGTAATATCGCTTTTGTCATTACATGTCAACTGTTTTTTATTTTTTGCGTAATTGATGTTTCTTAATTGGAACTTTGTGCACTCCGTTTTTTATAGAAAGCATTCTCCGGGCAATAAATTCACTCCGTCCGAAATCAAATCCGGACGGAGTGAAAGTCAATTTCTATGACAGTCACTTTCTATGACAGTCACTTTCTGTGTTACCGATTCATGCGCAAATCGTGCACAATGACTCAGTTATGTTTATAGTGAACATGGAGCATCTCATGGTTCCTGCCCTTGACGTAATCGGCATAGAGCTTATCCATGAGGGGGTTGGTGTCGGAAGTCTTAAGCGTGTTGGTCATATCGGAAGAATACAGACCGTCCGCCCTGACTTTCTTTGCGTTTTCGAGGGTAACAGGCTGACCGCCGCCGTTTACGCAGCCGCCGGGGCACGCCATAACTTCAACAAAGTCAAAGCTGACTTCCTTTGCAAGAAGCTGCTTGATAAGCTTCTCGGCATTGCCGAGACCGCTTACAACCGCAATGCGCAGTTCGCTGCCGTTGAAGGGAACGGTGAATTCCTTCACGCCTTCGGTACCGCGAACGCCGCAATTGCCGATGCTGCGGATTGCATTGATGGACTTGTCATCGGAAACCCTGCGGAGAACAGCCTCGGTAACGCCGCCGGTTGCGCCGAAAATGACGCCTGCACCGGAGAACATGCCGAAAGGTGCATCGACAGCTTCGGGAACAACGGTATCGAATTCGATGCCGGCGGTTCTGATCATATGGATGAGCTCCTGAGTTGTGATAACAGCATCAACATCGGGCTTGCCGTCATGGGTGAATTCGCTGCGTGCAGCTTCGAACTTCTTACCGGTGCAGGGCATTACGGCGATGTTGAAATGTTTCTTTTCGCAATCCTTCTGCTGTTCGACGATGAGTGCGGAAAGCATCTGCATCGGGGATTTGCAGGTGGAGATATAGGGCATGATTTCGGGATGCTTCTTCTCTGCAAACTGAATCCAGCCGGGGCAGCAGGAAGTGAACAGGGGCATTCCGGTATTTTTGCCGAGATGTTCAACAAATTCTGCGGTTTCTTCAAGGATGGTGAGATCGGCACTGACGGATGTGTCGTATACCTTATCGATACCCATGCGATGCATTGCGGCAACGAGTTTGCCCATGACATCGGTTCCTTCGGGCATGTTGAGTTCCTTGCCGATCGCAACGCGGACGGCGGGAGCAACCTGTGCCGTTACAACAAGGTTCTTATCGGCGATCGCCTTCCAAACCTTTGCGGTATCCTGCTTGATGGTGATTGCACCGACGGGGCAGACTGCCGCGCACTGGCCGCAGCCGACGCAGACGGTTTCTGCAATGGGACGCTCAAAAGCGGTGCTGATGAGCATATGGGAACCGCGGTGCGCATAGTAGATCGCGCCGACGGACTGAACCTCGTTGCACATGCGGACGCACTGACCGCAGAGAATGCACTTGCTTGCATCGCGGGTGATGCTTACGGAAGAATCGTCAACATCAGTCTTTGCGGTGTTGGGGAACCGAACGGTGCGAACGTCGTAACGCTTTGCAAGCTGCTGAAGTTTGCAGTTTCCGTTCTTTTCGCAGGTGTTGCAGTCGCGGCAATGGTTTGCAAGCAGCAGCTCGATGATATTCCTGCGATACTTGCGGAGCCTTTCGGTGTTTGTATAAACCTTCATGCCGGCACGGGGCTGTGCGGAACATGCAGCATCAAGACCGCCGCGCTCGTTTTCAAACATGCACATACGGCATGCGCCGTAGATGGACAGCTCGGGGTGGTAGCAAAGGGTGGGCATGTCAATGCCCGCCTTGCGGATAACTTCAAGGACGTTCTTCTCGCCGTTAAGCTCAACTGCGATGCCGTCAACATACATAAATTTCTTTTCCATTGTTTATTCCTCCCTGATTGCGTGGAACGGGCAGGCGGTGATACATGCGCCGCAGCGGAGACACTTTGTAAGGTCAATATGGAACGGGCTCTTAAGCTCGCCGCTGATCGCGCCTGCGGGGCACTGCCTTGCGCACTTGGAGCAGCCTTTGCAGACTGCGGGATCGATCACGATTCTCTTCAGCCTTGCGCAGTTGCCGGTGGGGCAGCGTTTTTCGAAAATATGCGCTTCGTATTCGTCGCGGAAGTTTTTAATCGTGCTGACGACGGGGTTGGGTGCGGATTTTCCGAGGCCGCAAAGAGCGGTGGAAGATACGGTGTCCGCAAGTTCGAGCAGCAGCTCGATGTCGCCTTCTTGGCCCTTGCCGTGAACGATGCGCTCAAGGATCTCAAGCATACGCTTGGTGCCTTCACGGCAGGGGGTGCACTTGCCGCAGGATTCGTTCTGAGTGAAGTTCATGAAGAAGCGTGCAACTTCGACCATGCAGGTTTTGTCGTTCATGACGACAAGGCCGCCGGAACCGATCATTGCGCCGACTTTCTTGAGGGAGTCGAAATCAAGGGGCAGGTCAAGATCTTTTTCGGTCAGACAGCCGCCGGAAGGACCGCCGATCTGAACGGCTTTGAATTGACCTTCACCGCGCATACCGCCGCCGACAGTATAGACGACTTCGCGCAGAGTGGTGCCCATGGGGACTTCGATAAGACCGGTGTTTGCAATATTGCCGGTGATTGCAAACGCCTTCGTGCCGGGGCTGGATTCGGTGCCGATGGTGCAGAACCATTTTGCGCCCTTGGAGATGATTGAAGGAACGTTTGCATAGGTTTCAACGTTGTTGAGAACGGTGGGCATTTCGAACAGACCGTGTTCAACGGTGCGCGGGGGCTTGGTGCGGGGCATGCCGCGCTTGCCTTCGATGGAAGCGGTCAATGCGGAACCTTCGCCGCAAACGAATGCGCCTGCGCCCTGGTTGATATGGAGATCGAAATCAAAGCCGCTGCCGAGAATGTTCTTGCCGAGCAGGCCGATTTCCTTTGCCTGTTCGATTGCGGTGCGGAGCCTGAATACTGCAAGGGGGTATTCGGCACGGACATAGATATAACCTTCGGTTGCGCCGCAGGCAACTGCTGCGATCATCATACCTTCGAGCATACGGTGCGGGTCGCCTTCCATGATGCTCCTGTCCATGAATGCGCCGGGGTCGCCCTCGTCGCCGTTGCAGACAACGTATTTCTGTTCGGCTTTCTGTGCTTTGACCTGTGCCCACTTTTTGCCGGTGGGGAAGCCGCCGCCGCCCCTGCCGCGGAGCTTGGACTCGGAGATTTCGTTAACGATATCATCGGGAGTCATGTCGAACAGAGCCTTTTCAAAAGCGGTGTAACCGCCGATGCTGAGATATTCTTTGACGGAAAGTGCATCAATGTGACCGCAGTGTTCAAGAACGACGCGGGTCTGGTTTTTGTAGAAGGGAATTTCTTCCTGTTTCCTGTAGATTTCGCCGTTGCGCTTGTATGCAAGCCTGTCAATGGGCTCGTTGTTGAGAATCGTTTTTTCAACGATTTCTTCGCAATCGGAAAGCCGGACTTTGGTATAGAGGTATCCCTCGGGTTCGATGCGAACAAGGGGACCCATTTCGCAGAAGCCGTGGCAGCCGCTCTTTTTCATTGCGATGCTGTTATCGGCATTTTCTGCCTGAGCGTGACATGCGCACTCGCCGCCATGGATGCCGGGTTCATGAGGTTCAACCTTGAGTTCGACGGGGCAGCTGATGCCGTTTGCTTCGATGAGTTCTTTGAGCCTGTCAAAGATTTTCAGTGAGCCGCTGGATACGCAGCCCGTGCCGGCGCAAACAAGAATCCTTCTTTTCTGGAGCTGAGCCGCAGCCATGCAGCCCTCGCGAAGCGCGATAAGATCCTGCCTGTTTTTAAGCATGTTAGTTCTCCTCTCTGAGTTCCTTAAGGACTTCGGCTGCCTTTTCCTTTGTCATCTGGGAATAGACTTTGCCGTTTACGGTGATGACCGGTGCAAGGCCGCATGCGCCGAGACATGAAACTGTTTCAACGGTGAATTTAAGATCATCCGTTGTTCTCTTCGTTGCGGAAAGGCCGAGTTCCTTGCGCAGATATTCAAGAACGTCGGTGGAATGGCGAACGTGGCAGGCCGTGCCGTCGCAGCAGCGAATGATATTCGTGCCCTTGGGTTCAAGGGAGAAGTTCTCGTAGAATGTTGCAACGCCGTAAATCTTTGCCTCGGGTACGCCGAGCTTTTCCGCAAGATAAGGGAAAGCTTCCTTGGGCAGGTAGCTGTAGTGTGCCTGAACTTCCTGAAGAATGGTAACGGTGTGGGATTCATCGTAATTGTGTTCTTTCAGAATTTCATCGAGCACGTTGTAATCGAACTCTTTGTTCATGTTCCGTCTCCTTATTAAAATAGATATTTTGAAACCGCTGTTTCCTCGTAATTCCGGAAACTGCCGATTTTGTTTTGAAACAAATCGGGGAACCGAATCAGCAGCATAGTATTCTCCGAATTTCGGAAACTGCCGATTTTGTTCCTAAATTCCTTTGAAAAACAAAAGCCCGGAAAGCCCCTGCAGGTCTCCCGAGCCGAACCGATGCCGCACGCATGACACATGCGCAATGCTTTTCGGTCGGCAGAGAGTTAATCTGCAAATTCTGTCTGTTCGGTTTTTGTTTTTCCGCGCTCCGCCGCCGTGTTTCGGGCAGCGGAGCGTATTTGATACCGTATCAAATTGATACTGTGCAAAGTATCTTTTTCATTGCCGAATTTCGGTTTTTATTTCAAAACTGCGGCTTTGAACCGATTATTTATTGCTGAGATACTCGTCGATTGCCTTTGCAGCCGCTTTGCCCGCACCCATTGCGGAAATAACGGTTGCGGCACCGGTAACGGCATCACCGCCGGCGTAAACGCCTTCGCGGCTTGTGAGACCTGTTCCTTCTTCAACAACAATTCCGCCCTTTTTGTTTACCTCAAGACCCTTGGTGGTGGACTTGATGAGAGGGTTGGGGCTGGTGCCGATTGCGATGATAACGGTGTTGACATCAAGCACGAACTCGCTGCCGGGCACGGGAACGGGACGGCGGCGACCCTTTTCATCGGGTTCGCCGAGTTCCATGCGGATGCACTTCATGCCGGTGACAAAACCGTTCTTGGGATCGCGCTTGTCATCGGGGTTGTTGTAACCGAGAATCTCAACGGGATTGTTGAGCAGTTTGAATTCAATGCCCTCTTCCATTGCGTGTTCAACTTCCTCACGGCGAGCGGGAAGTTCCTCAAGGGAGCGGCGATAAACGATATAGACCTTGTCCGCACCGAGGCGCAGCGCGGTCCTTGCAGCATCCATTGCAACGTTGCCGCCGCCGACGACCGCAACGTTTCCGCCCTTCATGATGGGGGTTACCGGATCAGCCTTGTATGCCTTCATAAGGTTGCTGCGGGTCAGGAATTCGTTTGCAGAGTAAACGCCCTTGTATGCCTCACCGGGGATGTTCATGAAGTTGGGAAGGCCTGCACCGGAACCGACAAAAACAGCTTCAAAGCCCTGTTCGAACAGCTCGTCAATGGTGAGAGTCTTGCCGATAACGGTGTTGGTTTCCATATCAACGCCCATGGCGGTCAGGTTGTCAACTTCCTTCTGAACAATTGCCTTGGGCAGACGGAATTCGGGAATACCGTAAACAAGAACACCGCCTGCGGTGTGCAAAGCTTCGTAAACGGTGACTTTATAGCCCTTCTTGGCAAGGTCGCCTGCGCAGGTAAGGCCGGAGGGGCCGGAACCTACAACAGCAACGCGGTGGCCGTTGGAAGGTGCAGCTTTGGGAGCTTCGGTGGAATGAGCGTTATGCCAATCGGCAACAAAGCGTTCAAGTCTGCCGATGCCGACGGGTTCGCCTTTGATGCCGCGAACGCACTTGCTTTCGCACTGGAGTTCCTGAGGACATACCCTGCCGCAGACTGCGGGCAAAGAGGAGGTCTGCTGAATGACCTGATATGCGCCCTCGAAATCGTTCTCGCGAATTTTTGCGATGAACTCGGGGATGTGGATGTTGACCGGGCAGCCGCTGACGCAGGGCATCTTCGGGCAGTTGAGACAGCGGAGCGCCTCGTCAAGCGCGGTCTCTTCGGAATAGCCGGTTGCAACCTCGTTGAAGTTGTGTGCGCGTACTTCGGGTGCCTGGGTGGGCATTTCGTTCTTTTTGGGGCTCATGTTAGGCATATTATTTTACCTCCTTGTTGAGAAGATTGCAGGCTTCTTCGAGCGCATGGCGTTCGAAATCACGATACATCGCACCCCTGCTCATTGCTTCGTCAAAATCAACTTCATAGCCGTTGAAGTCGGGGCCGTCAACACATGCGAACTTTGTGATGCGCTCGCCGTCCCTGTGCAGGGTGAGGCGGCAGCCGCCGCACATGCCTGTGCCGTCGATCATTATCGGGTTCATTGAAACCGTGCAGGGAATGCCCGTGGGCTTGACGGCCGCAACAACAAATTTCATCATGATCAACGGACCGATGGTGATAACTTCATCGAATTTTTCGCCGTTTGCGAACATTTCGTTGAGGGGAACGCAAACATTGCCGTGCCTGCCGTAAGAGCCGTCGTCTGTCATAACAAAGAGCCTGTCGGAAGCAGCTTTGAACTCATCCTCAAGAATCAGCAGATCCTTGCTGCGGAAACCGATAACGCTTGTTACCTCGCAGCCCATTTCATGCAGCTTCTGTGCAATGGGCAGCGCGATTGCGCAGCCCACGCCGCCGCCGACGATGCAAACGCGCTTCAGCCCTTCGATATGGGTTGCAACGCCAAGGGGACCGACGAAATCCTGAATGTATTCGCCTTCTTTTTTTGCATTGAGCAGAGTTGTTGTTGCGCCTACAATCTGGAAAATGATTTTCACTGTGCCCTTTTCCCTGTCGTAGCCCGCAATGGTCAGGGGGATTCGCTCGCCGTCTTCGTTGACGCGCAGAATGATGAACTGACCGGGTTCTGCCTTTTTCGCCACGAGGGGAGCTTCGATTTCCATCATGGTGACGGTCGGATTGAGTTCTTTTCTCAGCGTAATTTTATACATTGACTGTGATTGCTCCTTTCGAATCTATACTCATTCATTGTATGACTTCGATATAAATCGGCACGAACGGCAAATACTTTCATTTTTTGCATTCGCCTATGCCAATTGTGATTATAACACGCAACCATGCTTTTTGCAAGCAGGCGAAAGAAATATCGATATTATACTTTTTATAATTCGAGCTTGTTCGCGTGCATGTTTTTCCCGAAAATTTGCCCGCTGCGGCAAAAAACGGGCTTCAAATGCCCGAAATTCAGACAAAAAAACCGCAAATCGGCATTTGCCGTTCTGCGGAGTTTAATAATATATTTATTTTTAATTTTGTTTGTAGTTAAAAATATAGTGCTTCTTCAAATTCCGAGTGTTTTGGTATGTTTTTCCTTTTTCGTTTTCTCGAAATAGATTCGGCGTGAAATTTTACATCGTTATGATTTCCGCCCGTACATCGCCGTTTTCAATTTCGAGCAGCGCAAACGAGGGACTTCTTCCACCGCGCGGACAGGATGGACTGCCCGGATTCACCGCAAGAACTCTCCCGTCATTGTTCACGATTGAAATATGCGTGTGCCCGAACAGCAGCACGGAGCAATGCAGTTCCTCCGCTCTGTATGCGGCTTTGTCATACGAATACGGACTGACCCCGTATATATGACCGTGCATCATAAGGATTCTTGCTCCGCCAAGCTCAACAACGGCTTCGCTCTCGTATCTTTGCGCTGATCCTCCGAAATAATCACAATTCCCGCGCACCGCATAAACCTTCGCGTTCGTTTTGTTCATGAGTGCTTCGGCATCAGAAGTCAAATCCCCCAAATGGCACCACGCATCAACCTGACCTGCAAGTTTGATGCACCTGTCAAGCGTGGACAGGCAACCGTGTGTATCGCTGACAATCGCAACTTTCATCTTTTGTTTGTTTACCCGAACCCGCCGCATTCCGCGGGGGCATTTTTTCTCTGTATCTTCTGCTGAAACTATTATTGTTTTTTCAGTGCGTCGAGCACAAGTTCCAACGCTCTGCGTCTGTGGCTGACGCCGTTCTTGCGTTCGGCATCGATCTCCGCAAAGCTCAGTCCGAACGGTTCATACAAAAACATATTGTCATATCCGAAACCGTTTTCACCGCGCTCTTCGAACAGAATGCGGCCGTCAACCCTTCCGACAACCTCAATATTGGGCTCTCCCGGACGAACAAGCACCATTGCACATGCAAAATGCGCAGTTCGCTTTTCAGCCGGGACGTTCCGAAGTTCGGCAAAAAGCTTTGCCCTGTTTGCGGCGTCATCATGCCCCTCACCGGCAAATCTTGCCGAATACACTCCCGGTGCGCCGTTCAGAGCATCGACACAAAGCCCCGAATCATCCGCAAGCACGGCATCCTGCGGGCAGAGTTTCGCTGTTTCCTCCGCCTTTTTGCGTGCATTGCCGATGAACGAATCCGCATCCTCTTCAACATCGAGTTCAATGCCCGCTTCCCTCATTGAAACAATTTCTTCAAACTTGTCACCGAGTATCTCTTTAATCTCGCGAATCTTATTTTTATTGTTTGACGCTATAATCAGTCTCATTATTCAATCCTCCCCGAGCAGTGCTTTTCTTTTTTCGCTTATTTTTTGGCACAACATTCGGCAGTTTTCATCAGAGCAAATGCTGCTCCGTCACATACTGCATGTACCCGTCCAAACCGTCGCGATCACAGGCATGAACCTCTTCAATCCCAAACAGCTCCATTGCATGTTTCAGAACAGCCGCCCCGTACATTATTACATCGTGCCTTTTTTCGAGCAGCGGGTTGAGTTTTCTTTCCGCACCCATTGAGCTCAATACACTAATCAGTTGTTCAACCTCCGACTTGTCGAGAACGGCCTTCTCGATTTCATCCGGGTCATATTCACGCATACCGAGTGAAAGAGCGGCAAGAGTGGTTATTGTCCCGCCGATTCCTGCGCATTTCCCGAGCCGATGGTTCGGCGTGCCGATAATTTCATCCATATATCGGTTTATTGCAGTGCGCTGCGCTTCAAAATCATCATCGCAGTCCGTTCTGCCGCTGTTTTGCAGCGCAATATCTTTTCCGCGAACGCAGCCTATAGGATAACTCACCTTGCTTTTTGCTTCCGCAATCTGCATTGATGCGCCGCCGATGTCAATGAGTGCGCTGCACCCGTCGGAAGAGCCGCATGCCGCCTCAAACGCATACCGCGCCTCTCGTTCTCCGCTCAAAACATCGACCGTGACGCCGCATCTTTGCTTTATTCCGTTGACAAATTCAACCTTGTTCGATGCATCGCGAACGGCACTTGTCGCATAGGCGAAAGGAGTGTATCCCGAATGACAGGCATTCGATACCAAAGCCGAAATTACGGAAATGCTCTTTTCCATTCGTTCCTCATCAAGCCGCCCGGTTTGCGCAATGCCTGAGCCGAGACGCGTTGTTATTACGAGTTTTTTTCCGTTCCTGCCCGCCGCATATCTGATTGAGTTTGAACCTATATCAATAACCGCAGCGGAATCCGCTGTGCCGATAATGTCGTTTTTTACGTGAGTATTCGTCATCTTTTCTCTACTGTGCAGGTTGTGTAAACAGATTGCGGCTCTTCAGGGTTCTGACGTCGGCTCCGCAGGTTCGGGTGTATCGGGATCATCGGTAAAGTTCGGTGCGTTTGAAATCGGCACCGATGTTGTGATAATTGCATTCGGATCATCAACATCGAACCTTATGTCTCCGTCCAGCATATATCCTTGTGTTTCGCGCATATATCTTATCAGGAATTCACTGCTTGAAGTGTATGCGTTCAGTTCTTCAAGCCCCTCCTGCTGAATTTCGGCTTCCTGAAGTTTGCGCTGCTGCTCCTCCCTTTCCGCCCGAAGCCTGTTCATGGTTGAGTTTTGCTTGCCCGCCATTGCAAAAAGCACGGCAAGCAAAGCAAGACCCGCCGCTGCAAAAACAATGCCGAAATAAAATGTCTTTTTTGAAATATTGCGCCTGCGTTCTTTTTTCATATTCATTCGCCGTCCGTTCCTTTTTGCATCGGCATATGCCGTCGGCATTTTGTATGTCGTCAGTGTTATGTACCATCGGCATGCTGCTTGCCGTTTTTTTTGCGTTGTTTCTTTTCGCTTTTCATTATGCAGCAATCGAAGGATAATTGCAAGTGTTTTTTTGCCGAAAAAATAAAATCGGCGGAACAATGCATTCACCGCTCCGCCTTATGAAGTTAAGCTTTCTGTTCGAATGCTTTTCCGATATCATCTGAATATGCGGAATGAGCAAATGAAGTTGCGGTACCAATAGTTGGAATTGAACGAGCGTTCAACAATCCTGCCGTTGGACTGCGATGCATCGATCATCGTCCACTTGCCGCTGCATATTGCAACATGACCGTAATAAACGATTACATCCCCGCGTTTAACATTGTTGATATTGTTGTTGCGCTGATAGCGGGTGCAGCTGCGCCACATGTAGCTCGTCATGTAGCCCTGCGAAATGCCTGCCTTGTTGATGCACCAGTAAACAAAACCGGAGCAATCAAACACGTTCGGTCCTTTTCCGCCGCGAACGTAGCGACAGCCGATTTTGCTCCGCGCAATGCGGATAAACCTGTCGATACGTGCGCTTGCGCCTTCACCGGGATCGGGATCCGGATCGGGATCGGGATCGGGATCGGAAGGCTTGGGCGTGGGATTGCTTCCGCCGCCGCTGCCGCCGTTCGTTACCGGGGAGGAGGCGCGCACCGCATCATCGGAACAAAACGTTCATGGTATGCCTTCCGACTTTGCCGTCAACGGTAAGATCATTGTTTTTTTGGAAAAGTTTCACCGCTTTTTCGGTAAGGCTTGTGTAGTAGCTGTTAATATCCTTTGCGCGGATATAGTTAAGTTCATACAATCTCTGCTGAACATTTTTAACATCCGACCCATGCATGGAGTAGCTGAGCGCATTGCCTATTGCGTCATCGCTCATCAGCGCATCCCTCGTGATAGGTCCGAGATAGCCGTCTGCAATAAGCGAATTCTGTTCTTGGAACCTGCGAACCGCCATTTCAGTATCGGTTCCGTAGATACCGTCGGGTTCCGTTGTGAG
>CALAXO010000034.1 GCA_937894955.1 uncultured Clostridia bacterium | reverse complement strand
CGGGTGGTGAACTGTACCAACGCTTTGTACGAAGATATAAGCAGCTTAATGATGCTCTCGGAATGGACCAATTCATTGTTCCGTACTTCATGTCAAGCCATCCGGGCAGCACTTTGAACTCTGCAATTGCGCTTGCGGAATATCTGAAGGCGAGCGGGCAGCGTCCCGAGCAGGTTCAGGATTTTTATCCCACTCCCGGCACTCTTTCCACCTGCATGTTCTATACGGGACTTGACCCACGAACAATGAAACCGGTTTATGTTCCCGTTTCGCCCGAGGAAAAAGCAATGCAGCGCGCCCTCATGCAGTTCTTCATTCCCAAGAATCGGCCTCTCGTCCGAAAAGCTCTCAGGCTTGCGGACAGGGATGATCTCATCGGCAGCGGCAGGAACTGTCTTGTTCCTGATGTTCAGCAAAGTCCGTCGCACAGCGGGGTCTCTTCTTCCATGGCAAAAAACAATCAGCGTCCGCGTCGGGGAGTGGCGGAACATTCGGCAATCAAACGAAAAGATGCGCGGCAGAATGCCCGTTTCGCTTCACATGAACAGAGCCGCAGCACCGGGCAGAACAGGGGTGTTCAAGGCAAAACATCCGATAGGCGTTCAAACGTGAAGAAACATCGCTGATGCTCGTAAAACTTGTGTAAACATTTTGTGGCCTTTGCCGCGGGATGTTGGCATATTGCACCGTTTTGTGCTATAATATTTTTATCAACAGCCGCCTTTAGGACGGTTGATGCTGGTTAAAGGATTCTTAACATGAAAAAACAAGCTAAATCCGCAGTAAATGCCGGTTTCGTGCAGGGAGCTGCAATTCTCGGCATTGCAGGGCTTTTGGTCAAAATCATCGGAGCGGTGTACAGGATTCCGCTTGCAAACATCGTCGGCGAAAGCGGCATGGCGTATTATGAGGTTGCTTACCCTTATTATTCCTGGCTGCTTGTCATATCCTCTGCGGGGCTTCCGACAGCAATTTCCAAGCTTGTTTCCGAGCGAACAGCATTGGGCGATATCGTCGGTGCAAAACGTGTATTTCGTGCGGCATTGCGTTTGCTTTTTGTCATTGGAATTGCCACTGCCGTTCTTTTGTTTGCGCTTTCATCACCGATCGCCAACCTTTCCGGTGCGGCACCGGCAATGTATTCCCTTATGGCATTGTCGCCGGCGCTGCTTTTTGTTTCCGTCATGTGTGCCTACCGCGGATATTTGCAGGGGATGCAATGCATGACAGGAACGGCAATCAGTCAGATCGTCGAGCAGCTCATCAAGCTCATAGTGGGATTTGGCCTTGCGTTTTTATTCGTCAAAATTCGTCCCGATGCTCCCGAGTTGGCGGCAATGGGTGCGTTGATAGGCGTCAGTGTTTCGGAGCTTGCTGCGCTTGTTGTAATCAAGTTCTATTATGACGCCCGCATTCGCAGTCGCTCTCTTCCCGTCTGCGTTTCGACAAAAGGCGCAAAAAGCGGGCTTCGAGGTTCAATCATCAAGCGTTTGCTTGTAATTGCAATTCCGATAACCATCGGCGCATCAATAATGCCGGTTACGGGAATTGCCGACTCCGTGTTCATTATCAATTTTCTTGAAAAGCATGATATTGCAAGGGGTATTACGGGAGAAATCGCAAACGAAAATGCGCGTGTTGCATACACTGTTCTCCGCAGTTACGTCACTCCGCTTATCAACATGCCGGCCGTGCTGACACTTTCGCTTTCAATGAGTCTCGTTCCCGCAATCTCCCAAGCTGCCGCCCGCAAAGAAAAGCGCGTTGTTAACGCCGCAAGCAGAACGGGTATCAAGCTCGCTATGTTTATCGGTGCACCGTGCGCAGCAGGACTGTTCATCCTCGGCGGTCCGATAATGTCCCTGCTTTATTCGGCTGTCCGCAACAATCAGGACAGGTTTATCCAGGCTCAACAGGTTATGTATATCGCTGCCGTCGGGGTTCTTTTCCTTTCACTTGTTCAAACTCTCACCGGCATTATACAGGGTCTCGGCAAGCCGCGCATTCCGGTTTATTTCCTCGCTCTCGGCGGTATTGTTAAAGTTGTCAGCATGTTGGTTCTTATGCAGTTCACAAGCATGGGCATCCTCGGTGCCGCATTGTCCACCGTGCTCTGCTATGCGGTTGCCGGAATTGCCGACACCGTTTACGTAATCCGCAAAACACGAATGAACATAAGCTATACGGATACATTCGCAAAGCCTTTGTTTTCAAGCATTGTCATGGGCTTCGCCGTCTTCGCTGTGTACACTCTCGGTTCAAAGCTCGGACATCCGACGTTTGCAACGCTCGCATCGCTCTGCGTTGGTGTGGCAGTATACGGTTGGCTGATGATTCTGCTTCGCCCGTTCAGCAACAGTGACCTCGAGTTCCTTCCCAAAAAGGATCTGTTCAGGCGCATTTTCCGCGTTCGCTGATTCTGATTACATATATATTCAACAGGTTCACCTTTCGATCAGGAGGAAGCCATGCCGGACTACAGACGCATAATTGAAGAGCGGGAGCGTCAAACACTTTCGCCCTATGCAGCCTTGAGTGCAGAAACACGCGGTCGGGAATATCCCATTGCCCCCTGTCCTGTCCGCACCGAATTTGTGCGTGATCGCGACAGGATAATTCATTGCAAAAGTTTCCGCCGCCTTAAGCATAAAACGCAGGTGTTCCTTTCACCCATCGGTGACCATTACAGAACGCGTCTTACACACACATTGGAGGTTGCCCAAATTGCCCGAACGATTGCCCGCGGACTTCTGCTCAATGAGGATCTGACCGAAGCCATAGCCATGGGGCACGACCTCGGTCATACGCCTTTCGGCCATTCCGGCGAGAGTGTCTTGAACAGAATTGTTCCCGGCGGCTTTGAACATAATAAGCAAAGTCTTCGTGTCGTCGAAAAGCTCGAAAACGGCAAAGGACTCAATTTGACTTTTGAAGTTCGCGACGGGATTCTGAATCATAAAAAGAGTGGGCATCCTTCAACGCTTGAAGGTGTTGTTGTGAGCCTTGCCGACAGAATTGCCTATGTTAATCACGATATAGACGATGCAGTTCGCGCAGGACTTCTGTCAAACGATATTCTTCCCAAAAGCTGTATCGAAGCCATAGGCGCAACCCACGGCGAACGGATAAACACCCTTGTTCTTGACATTCTTCACACAAGCAGCGGCAGGAATCATGTTGAAATGAGCGGCGAAATCAGCTCCGAATTTGAAAAGCTCCGCCAATTTCTTTTTGATAACCTGTATTATGATTCCGCCGCAAAAGCCGAAGAAGGCAAGGCGGAAGGTGTTATCGAACAGCTGTATTATCATTATCTTAAACATGTCAGCGAGCTGCCGCCTGAGTTCATAAAGTATATTGATGAGGATGGCCCCGACCGCATTGCAGCGGATTATATCGCCTGCATGACCGACAGGTACGCCGTGCGCGACTACACGCGTCTGTTTGTGCCGGCCGACTGGGCCTGATTTGTCGAATTTGATTTGCGTACATTTAACACAAAAAAGAAGGGCAGCCGCAAGTCGTTGCCTTTCTTTTTTATATTCAATACATAAGTGGTATCTGCGCTGTTCAGGCCCGAATTTCAGTTCATTGCCCTTGAAAGCAGAAGTTTTGCCGCTTCGATATAGCCCTGCTTTCCCATTCCGCATATCTGCGCAATGCAGACAGGTTCAATAACGCTGACGGCACGAAAAGGCTCACGGGAGTGGATATCGCTCAGATGAACCTCCACAGTCGGCAGTCCGACCGCCTCTATTGCGTCGCGGATTGCATAGGAATAATGCGTGTATGCTCCCGGGTTGATTATGATTCCGTCAAACTCGTTCATTGCGGCATGTATTGCATCGATGATATCACCCTCGTGATTGGATTGGAACGCTGCAAGTTCCGAACCGCAGGATATGACATAGCCATTCAGTTCTTCCGTAATCGTCTCAAGTGTATCCGTTCCGTATACATTCGGAGAGCGCATCCCTGTCAAATTCAGGTTTGGACCGTTAATAACAACAAGTTTCATTTTTTTGTGCCTTTCGTATTGTTAGCAACATTATAGCACAATTCACTGCGTTATGGTATAATCAAAAGCATGAAAAAGAACTTGAACAAACTGCACCCGAATACATGCCGAGCTCTGACGGAAGCTGCCGAGCACGGTACGGCGGTCTATGCCGTCATAGGAGATCCGATTGAACACAGTCGCTCCCCGGAAATATACGCGCCCATGTTCGGACAATTCGGCATCAATGCCGTTTTTTTGAAAATCCGCGTAGCAGAATCGGAATTATGTCGCATACGCTCAATCGTGTCGGAGCGTTCACTGAGCGGATTTGCCGTTACAATGCCGCATAAAAAGTCAATTATTCCGCTGCTTGACGGAATTGATGAAACTGCCGCCGAATGCGGCTCGGTAAACATCGTTACAATAAGCAATAACGGAAGCACCTTAATCGGACACAATACCGACGGTGACGGTTTAATAAACGCGCTCAGGGAAACCGGGGCTGAGCTGAGCGGTGCACATGCCGTCATTCTCGGACACGGCGGCGCAGCAAACGGCGCGGCCGCTGCGCTTCTTCGTGCCGGAGCCGAAATCAAGTTCGTTACGCGTGATAAAAAGAACGGAATTGATATGCTTTCCGCAATAAAAAATGTTGAAACAGAATCCCGTCTTCTTTCTTCGGCCGATATTCTGATTAACGCAACCCCTATCGGTATGCATAACATGAACAACGACTGTTCCGATTATGAAGAGACTTCATTTCTGAATTATCTTAAGCCCTCTTGCATTATTGCAGACATGGTCTACCGAACAAACGGCACAAAGCTCGTGCAGGATGCCGGACGCTTGGGTTTGACCGCCTTCGACGGAGAGCGAATGCTCTTTCATCAGGGAAAGCTGGCTTTTAAGCTATGGACCGGGCTTGATTATATACCCCAAAGCTGAGTTGCCGCTGTTCATCTGTAAGGTTAAAGCTGTTTGCTTCTTTCAGATTCAAACAATTATGCAAAAGACCGCCGCAGTCGATATTATTCTGTGCGGCAGGTCTTTTAATCAATCAACAGTTTTCAGCCTTGTGAAACAATGTCATCGCAATATGTTTCAAATCAGAATTCAACTTCCAACGGTTCATTTGTGAACGAGCTGAACACTGCCTTTGCATTTTTGATGTAAAGAGCCTGTGTGTTTCCGTCGTTTTCATCGTACATTGCGCGAAGCGACGGATAAGCATCCAGCATTGACCTGCGTGCTTCAACCCTGTTATCTTCAACAAGTTCCCCGCTCAGCCTAAGCCATTCACCCGTTTCTGCTTTAAACGCACAAAGCTCAAACTTTGGATTCAAAGCAAGCTGTTTTGAAACATTCTTTGCTCTGCCCGTTTGAATATACAGTTTACCGTCAAAGATATGAATCGTGCCGAACGGACGTACTCTCGGCTGATCGCCGTCCGATGTTGCAAGATAGTATGTCCCTGTCTCCTTCAAAAACCGGCAAACCTTTTCCATAGCTTCGCACGATGCAGCCGTTGTGCGAGTGTTTTCAGTATTTTCGTTCATATGCACTGCCTCCTGATTAATTATTTCACCACGATGTTCACAATATTGCGAACAGCAATGAATTTCACAATATTCTTGCCCTCAACCCACGGCAGAACTTCTTCGTTTTCGAGCACGAGTTTGCGCAAAGCTTCCGTTTCCATGCCGACAGGTATGCTCATCTTTGCGCGAACCTTGCCGTTGATCTGAACAGCAATTTCCATTTCATCCTTTACGAGAGCCGCCTCATCGAACTTCGGCCACTCGGTTTCGTAAATCGGCTTTTCGAATCCGATGATGCTGTTCATTTCCTCCGTGATATGCGGCGCAACGGGATTCATCAACACAAGCAGTGTGTGCAGCTCATCACGAGTGACATCGCCCTTTGCGTAAATATCGTTTACAAGGCTCATCATCGCCGCAATTGCGGTGTTGAACTTCATACGTTCGTAATCTTCACTTACTTTTTTGATGCAGCCGTGGACTGCCGGAGCAAGCTCTCTGCGAATGCCCTCGCCTTCCGTGAGCATATCCTGCAAACGCCACACACGCTCAAGGAATCTGCGGCAGCCCTTAACACCCGCCGTGCTCCACGGAATCGTTTGGTCAAATGCGCCTATGAACATCTCATACATGCGCACGGTATCCGCACCGTATTCATTCACAAGGTCATCGGGATTGATAACATTGCCGAAAGATTTGCTCATCTTTCTTCCGTCCTCGGCAAGAATCATCCCGTGGCTGGTGCGCTTCATATAGGGTTCCGGGCAGCTTACAACGCCGATATCATACAGGAATTTATGCCAGAATCTTGAGTACAGCAGATGCAGCGTTGTATGCTCCATTCCGCCGTTGTACCAATCCACGGGCAGCCAGTAATCGAGCTTTGCTTTATCTGCGATCGCGGTATCGTTATGCGGATCGCAATAGCGTATATAATACCAACTTGAACCCGCCCAATTGGGCATTGTGTCTATCTCGCGTTCAGCGGGTGCACCGCATTTCGGGCAAGCGGTATGAATCCAATCTGTCGCCCTTGCAAGCGCGGATGAACCGTCTTCAGCCGGACGGAAGTCATCAAGTTCGGGCAATTTGAGCGGAAGTTCATCCTCCGGTACGGGAACCCAACCGCAATGATCGCAGTGAACCAGGGGTATCGGTTCTCCCCAGTAACGCTGACGGCTGAACAGCCAATCGCGGAGCTTGAAATTCGTCTTTTTCTTTCCGATACCCTCTTCTTCAAGCCAATGAATCATTGCGTTCTTTGCGTCCGCAACCTGCATTCCGTTCAGGAAGCCGGAATTTACTAAGATACCGTTTTCGCAGTCCGTAAAAGCCTCATTTTCAATGTTTCCGCCCGACACAACTTCAACTATCGGCAGTCCCATCTTCTTTGCAAAGGCATAATCTCTCGTGTCGTGTGCGGGAACAGCCATAATTGCGCCCGTGCCGTAACCCATGAGGACATAATCCGAAATCCATACGGGAATCGGATTGCCCGTTGCAGGATTAATTGCAGTGATGCCTTCAAGCGGCACGCCTGTTTTTTCCTTTGCAAGCTCGCTGCGTTCAAAATCGCTCTTGTGCGCTGCCTGTTCACGATAAGCGTTAACGGCCTCCATATTTGTAATCTTATCAGCCATTGCGTTCACGATCGGATGCTCGGGTGCAACCACCATATACGTTGCACCGAACAGAGTGTCCGGGCGAGTGGTGAATATGCGCAGTCCTTCGGGGTACCCTTCAATTTTGAAAGTTACTTCCGCACCGATGCTGCGGCCGATCCAGTTTTTTTGCGACGATTTCACCCTGTCGATAAAATCAACGGTGTCAAGGTCGTCAATCAGTCTGTCTGCATATTCTGTTATGCGCAGCATCCACTGAGAACGAACCTTTCGCACAACGGGCGAACCGCAGCGTTCGCAGTTGCCGTCGACAACTTCCTCATTCGCAAGACCAACCTTGCAGGAAGGACAGAAATTGATAGGAAGCTCCGCTTTATATGCAAGGCCCTTTTCGAAAAGTTTCAGAAAAATCCACTGCGTCCAACGATAGTATGCAGGATCGGACGTATAGATTTCACGCGAGTAATCAAACGAAAAACCAAGCATTTTCAGCTGATTGTGAAAAACGCGCATATTGCGCTCAGTTACCTTTGCGGGGTGTTCGCCGGTTTTTATTGCATAATTCTCCGTCGGCAGACCGAAGCTGTCATAACCGATCGGGAAAAGGACATTGTAGCCTTCCATGCGGCGTTTTCTTGAAATAATATCCAACGCTGTGTTGCTGCGCGGATGACCGACATGCAGCCCTGCTCCGCTGGGGAACGGAAATTCAATTAGAGCATAATATTTCGGTTTTGTAAAGTCGTCTTTTGCTTCAAAGCAATGCGTATCATCCCATATTTTTTGCCATTTTCTTTCGATTGGCAAATGTTCGTAACGATCACTCATAGATTATTCTCCTTCTTGGTGTTGTTTCGAATTCAATTCATAAAAAAACCCCCGTTCGAATGCGGCATTGACTGCCGATCCGAAGACGAGGGAAATACACGATAATCTGCCCACGCGGTACCACTCCGGTTGCTTTGCCGCACACTGAATATGCGCAGCAAAACCGCTCAATGCCCTTAACGCGGGCTTGCGTTTGCAACTAATGCAGGAAAGCTTTTAATATTGAAACATGTCTCCCCTGCCTCGCGGCAAAAGCTCTGCGGTGAGCAACAAACCCCTTGCACCGTCTCACACCATACCGACGGTTCTCTGATGCCTCGGATTGTTTGTGTATCCGCTTCAAAGCCGGTAGCATTATTAACATGATTTGCACATGACTTCCGTACTTCAGCAATTCGAACTGCGGCAGTCATCCAAGCATACTCTCGGTTAACGGAATGCACTGCCGTTCACCTGATGCAAGTATAATTATAGCCGTTTTTTTTCGTTTGTCAAGAAAAAACCGATGCCATCAATTTTTGAACAATGCAGCTTGGAACCGATTTCGCACAGAACGGTTTGATTTTCCGTTCGGAACTGCTTCCGTCACGCTGCCATGCTCATGAGTTTCTCCACCAAAGAGCGAACCCAGCCGATAATTTCATTTGTGTAAAGGTAGCACAGCACTGCCGCAACCGCAAAAAGCACCGCCGATATAAGCAGACCGATAAGCGCGGCACGCGCGTACGAACGACTGTTTTTGTTGATGCCCTCCGCAAATGCAAAAACGAACAGCACAACTATATTCACAATCGGAATCATGAACAGGAGCTTGCGCCAAATAAAGCTCCATGTATTTAACGGTTTCACCGGCGGCTGAGCCGCTGCTGCGGACTCACAAGGTGCAGCATTTTTATCCTTTTCTGTCGAAATTTCGTTTGCGGGCTGCGCTTTGAGATTATCATCGTTTGCTGCGCCGACCGACGGTTGGGCATAGCTGCCGAAATTTCTGATATACGGATTCGGCGAATGCTGCCGCGTATCAGCCGCCGCTTTAACATCACGGTCGGACTGCTCGAAAGTGTGTATTGCCGCGCTCATTCGTTCGCCGCTGTTTTCGTCTGCGTCGACGACGTCATTGTTTTCTGCAACTATATTCTCTGAATTTGCTTCATGCGTTCCGTCCGCTGCATCCGATGTGAAAACTGCATCCATTACGGATGAGTCATCATTATTACTGTTCTCAGAAGCAGTCATTTTTTCCTGTTTAGGCAGATTATCGAGTCTTCCGCCGCACCCTGTGCAGAATAATGCCCCGTGAGCCGCCTCTTTACCGCAATTTGGACAAATCATGTTTCACGTTTCCTTTCGATTTTTCGTTTGGTATTGACTCTGCAAAACAAAACCCGATGCAATGCCGCACTTTCATGAGTGCTTTGATTGGTTCTGAAGTTTTTCAAGTACACCCGGATGCTCTCTTTATGGGTTTAAGCCCGAATCTGTGAACTTTCTCCGCAAAAGGTTACTTATCAAGGTTTACTTCGTTTGCCGATTACACAATTTTCTTGCGTTTATATGTTATCACACTTTCATGTCCTTGTATACAGTCTTTTGCAAAATAACGAAAAGAATCCACATTTTCAACAAAAAATCCGCGGCAGAGTCAATTTCGTGCAAGTTTATTACACATATTTGTGACGCAATGCCCGTATGCTCGGAACGAGGACACTTTCGGTTTTCAAAAACTCTGCCTCGGACAGGTTCAATTTCGAACCCGCCCGCCGCAGAGCCGCTTGTTATTCAAATCAACCTACAAGTTCCTTTGCAAGATCTGCATTGGCTTCCTTTTCAAGCACCGTGTATGCAATCTTGCCGACAAGAGTTTTCGGTAATTCCGAACGGAATTCGATGGTATACGGCATCGCATATTTTGCAATATGCTTTTTGCAATAATTCAGAATATCCTGCCGCAGCTCCTCGGACGGTTCAAACCCATCCCTCAGGACAACGTATGCAAGCACTTTTTCCATCTTATACGGATCTTTTACACCGATGACGCAGCTCATCTGAACGGCATCGTGTCCGTCTATGATGTTTTCAAGCTGGGACGGATAAACATTGTATCCGCTCGTAACGATCATTCGCTTAATGCGCTGTTTGAAATAGATGAATCCGTCCTTATCCATACTGCCGAGGTCGCCCGTATGCAGCCACACGTGGCCGTCCGAATGTGTGCGCAATGTGTTTGCATTTTCTTCCTTGTGATTGAGATATCCTATCATTACAGAAGGTCCGCGAAGGCAGATTTCGCCCAGTTCGCCGTAAGGAACTTCATCGTTTGTGCCGACAGCACAAATCTGATAGTACGTATCCGGATAAGGCAGACCGATGCTGCCCTCACGCTCCTGATTATAAGGCGTAAGACAGCTTGCGGTAACGCATTCGGTCGTTCCGTAGCCCTCACGAACATGCACCGTTGCACCGTGCGCTTCAAGGAAGGCGTCGAATCTGCGCTTTAATTCAACCGAAAGCGAATCGCCGCCCGAGAATACGCCGCGCAGGTAATCGAGTTTCTCGCCGTCAAGATAAGGATTGCGCGTTATTGCTTCAAACAGGGTCGGTACACCCGCGATATAATTGGGCTTTTCCTTTTTGATAAGCTCTGCATATTTCTTAACATTGAACTGAGGAACAAGAATGCTCGTTCCGCCGACTTCAAGCATCGTGTGTATGCAGACGCCGAGTCCGAAACCGTGAAAAATCGGCATTGCCGCCAGCATTCTTGCATGACGCACAACACTGTTGCACATAGCCGCGGTTTGCAGTCCGAGAGCATTAAAGTTCATTCCGCTGAGCTGAATGCCCTTTGTGACACCCGTTGTTCCGCCTGAAAACAGTATGACAGCCGTTTCATTCGCCGGCATATGGACGATATATTTTGCAAGATCGACTTTTTTTCCGTTCCCGATAAAATCTTTCCAGAAGATAACGGAAGGATCCGCCTTGTTGACTTTGTTCTTTTTTGCATTTATCAGCTTGAATGCAGCGGACTTGACGGCGCCGAGCTCATCGGCCGCAGAAGTTATGATAACCTTTTTGACAGGATATGTTTTTTCAACCTCCGCAACTTTTGAATAGAACTGATCGAGCGTCAGCAAATAATCACTTTTTACCTCTTTAAGGTAGTAGATTATTTCGCTGACAGCGGAAAGCGGATGAATCATGCTTGCGACCGCACCGATTCGATTGAGTGCGTACATGCAGAACACCGCCTGCGGAACGTTCGGCATGCAAATTGTGACCATATCACCTTTTTTTACGCCGAGAGCTACAAATCCAGCCGCTGCCTGATTGATTTTTTCAACAAGAACGGTGTAGCTGAATGTTTTGCCCATGAAGGAAATTGCAGGAAAATCCTTTTCCTTTTCTGCCGTCTTCAGCACCGCATCCGCAATGCTCACATTCGGGTACTCAAGGTGAAAAGGAACGTCACCGTAATTTGCAAGCCACGGTGCGCCCTGTTCCTGCGGGTTCATTTGATTGTTTTGCATATTATTCCTTTCGATTTTTGGGAAAAATCGAAATACGCGGCAACACGCGGAGGAGAATGCCCGCATTTTGCCGCCATCGTCCGACCGCTGTGCCGTTGTTCCGTTGTTGTTTGCGTTTGTTCAGAACTCAACAGGAGTCTGAATCGGCAGATCAAGCAGTTCCGGCTCGCTGAGCAGTTTTTTGAGCAGCGTTATACTTTTTGCAAAATAAACGCCGTCCGCAATGCGTTCATCAACAGTCAGCCCGAGTCTCAGCGCCTCACGCATTTCATAGCTTCCGTCAGCGTTGAAGAACGGGTGCAAATGTTTTTCATCAATAATAGCAAATAAAGAATTAGTGCCCCAGTTCGTCAGGTGATGATAGCTCGCATGCATCTTGATGCTTCCGAGATTGCTTATAAAAACAGATGAATTGTACGGGTCATCCTTTGTAAGCCATGTCGGAACCCAACCGTGATAATCCAGCCACATCAGAATGCCGACCACGATTCGAAGAAGAAAACGCGGCATTTTTGTCAATGTTTCCATTGCGTCGGTCGTGCCGTCCGTCTTGTCGTGCTTGCGCACGGAAGTTACGAATTTTTCAACTTTATCGTGAATCTGATCAACCGGCGGCTGCCCCTGCCTGTCAATGTCTACAATCGCAAGTGCTTCATAGGAATTATCCTCGAAACGCTTTTTAACAACAAAGGAGACACTCAATGCCTTGCGCTCATAAACCCGATGCCCCGCAACAAAGCAATTCAGCCTTGGGCGCAAGGTTACGGTTTTTGCAATAGCAGCGCAAAGCACATGAAACAAAGTGTACCTGAATGCGGGATTTGACGCATTCTTTTTTGCAACGTATTCATTCACGGCGGTGAGGTCGATAAGCTCGCTCATCACGGCCTCATTATCGCACCTGTTCGGAAGCAGATACGGAGTGAATTTGTGCATTGCGTCAAGGTCTCTCAGAAGGTATGCGTCCTTGCGGTCACCGCGGCGACGCTTTCGGTTTGTTTCCATCGTATTGATTCTCCCATTGTTCAGCGGGTATTGGAAGCATCACGTATACTTCCCACTGTAAACATATTTATTATAGCCCGCTGCGCCGCATTTGTCAAATTTTGTACCCATTCAGGTCGCACCATTTCGATACATATCTGCGGTTAACCCGACAGCACCGTTCCGTATGCCGCAATTCTGTTACACCCGGCAGCACTCCGAACAAGCCGTCGTTTTCACTTTGAACTTTGCACGATTTGAGTCTCACACTTTTTATTACGTATAATAGTTGTATCAGTGTCAAAAAAGCATAAGAGGCAGTTTTTTTGTACATGACGGTGTTGCAATCGGATTTTGTTATGATATAATGAGTGGGCGAAACAGATAATACGACTTTCAAACTTCCCGCATACGGCCAAAATGCAGCAGCTTACGACATGCGGAATCATCGCTCAATCGACTTAATGCAATCAGTTTCACATTGTTTGATTGCTGCAATGCGTGGGCATACATTTTGAGAATAGTCGTTCCGCAAAAAGACCGGTTTGAAAATTACACAGCAGGCATTGATTTATTGCGTTTTCAGGTACTCATCGAGTGCGGTATTTTACCGAGAACCGTTCTTGTTAATTTTTTTAAAGCTCAGGAAAAGAGAACCATGCAGTTACATTTGACACTCAACGCTCAGCATGTTCGTTTGCCGCTTTCGCATCGATACGCTTTGCAGGGAATGCTCTATCATGCTCTTGCAAGCAATCCGCATTATTCAAATTATGTACATAACAACGGATATTCTTTCGGCGCACGCAATTATAAGCTATTTACTTTCGGCCGTCTTTCGGGGCCATTCATGCACAGCGAAAGTGAAATCATCTTTAGAGATACCGTACGTTTTGAAATTCGCAGCGTTGATCCGAACTTTGTTTATCAACTCGGTTCGGCACTTTATCCGGGCAATAAAATAAATCTGTTTGAAAACACACTTGATATTTTGGACAGTCGTATTGAAGATTATTCTCCCAACACCTGTTGTGCAAAAATCTCAATGCTGTCGCCCATTACGGTTTTTGAAACCGAGAGAAGCGGTTATCGCCGCTTTATAGCCCCCGATGAATCTCTGTTCTATACTGCGGTAGTCAACAATGCGCTCAGAAAATGGCAGAGTTACTTCAACATGCCCGCACCGACTGATTTTTCATTTGAACCTGCTCTTCCTCCGGAAGAGTTAGTCAGTAGTCATCGCGTTGTTTCAAAGTTTAAACGCTCCGTCACTGTTTCATACGGCGGCAGCTATGTTTTGCGCGGCAACGGCAAGCTTATCAACTTTCTTTATGACGCAGGTCTCGGTTCAAAAAACTCACAGGGACTCGGCATGTTTAACATTGAATCGTTTCCTGACTTTTAAACATTTTATTCCGAAGCATTTTCTCCGAACAGTCGTCCAACCGTTTCACGCAGACGCCTGCGCAGCGGCGGAACATACTCTTTCGAGCTGTTTATTTTCACAAGTTTTTCTTATCCGCCCAAAGGCATTCAGCAGTTTCACCCGGCCGTGCAATACAACGGAATCCTTTTCCGCACTGATAAAGCAAAAACAACCCATATATATATCGAATCCTGCGAGGTGTCCGTAAATATAGGTTGAATCAAACCTGCGGCAAGCCCCGTTTCCGTGCATGCATCCCAAAGCTCAGGGACACCGATGAACTATGATTGTATCTCATTCGTCATATCGTTGAAACGCTTGCTTCATAATCCTAAAGGCTGCCCTTAATTTGTTCAAGTGCATTGACCGCACGCTCATCCTCGCTTTCGGCAGAAAAAACAACCGTCCCTTTTCAAAAGCTGATGCAGTTTTTGCTCCGACTTTAACATTTCGAGCGTATCCTCAGCCGTTTTTAATGCGCTGCGGCGGGTACGGTCGGGGAAATTTGTTTTTTCTGCGCGAAGCAAAAGATTCTTCGGCGTGTGCGACAGGTCAACAAATTCCATCAATCCCGTCCTGTATCCGCATGCCGTCAAAAGCTTTTGCCGTATCGAGTCCGTTATCAATGCCGAAACACGCTCCCGCAGTATCCCGTTATCGTCAAATATCGGCAATGCAGCATAATCAGCCTTTCCCGCCAGTTCATGCTGGCAGCAAGGCACCGAAAGAATGTACTTTGCACCTCGCTTCACTGCATTATACAGTGCATAATCCGTTGCTGTGTCGCACGCGTGAAGCGTTATCACCATATCGATCGTCTCGTCCGCAGCGCAGTCCGCTATATCTCCCGCTTGAAAATGCAAATTTGAATAACCGTATTTTTCCGCAAGTTTTGTGCAGAAATCAATAACATCTTCCTTTAAATCGACTCCTGTCATTTGTACGGGGATTTTGCGAACAAAAGTGAAATAATAATACACGATGAACGTGAGGTATGACTTTCCGCACCCGAAATCGATAATTCTCATCGGTTGCTTCTCCGCGTCTTTATTTTCCCCGTCAACAGCCTCATCGTTTACAATTTCGTCGATGAATTCCAAAAATCTGTTTATCTGTTTAAACTTGTCATACATAGCCTTGTGTACAGCACCGTTACTTGTCATAACGCCCATGTCTGCCAGCGGGGGGATGACAGTGCCCTCTGCAAGGATGTATTTTTTCTTTCGGTTTTGCGATTCAACCGCCTTCGGAGCTGCAGTGCAGGCGCGGCTGCCGGTCAGCAGATTGCCCTTTTTTGTCAGCTTTGCCGTAAATTCGCGCTCGCCGTTCCACGCATTAACCTGCGTATATCCCTCAAAATCGGAACATATGCGCATCGCAGCCTCTTTTTTCTCACAATACTCATGGAACGCCTGCTTCTCTGTCAGCCTTTCAATGAAATATTGGCCGTCTACAAGTGAAAACGTGCTCTTTTTGTATCGTTTTTCCCCACGCGGACCGCTGAGCACAATCCTGTGCACACCGCAAGAAATAATTTGTTGCGCAAATTCACTGATACTTTCCATATTTTCCTCGCCAAAAGTCGCATTTTCAAGAGGTACCCTGCACGTTTCACGCATGGCATGAATTCTCCCCTCATTATAATACTTTATCATCTTACGCCGAAAACCGCAAGTGGCAGACGCATTATTCTGAGGCAATCTCTGCGCATACCGTCTTTTTTACTAAAAAAGCGACTGATGCTGTTGACATTCGGCGGTTAACATGTTATTATAATACTCGAAAATAGAGTGTGAATTAATTTCGAATTATTCTCAACTCTACAAAAGTTTTTGTTTAAAAGGGTTTATCATGGCAAGACGCTACGACAGTCAGGAAGTAAGGCGGCGGACAATTTCCGCGGGAATAAAGCTTTTTATTGAAAAAGGCTACCATAAAACAACCGTATCGGATATTTGCAGGCTTGCAGATGTTTCAAACGGTTCCTTTTTCAACGTTTTTCGAACAAAGGACGGCTTATTAATGGAACTTGTTCTCAATATGTTCAACGGGCAGTTTGACGCTGCGGATTCGCTTCTTCCGGGCGATTCCGAGCCGCATATGCTTTACGTTTTCGAAACTGCAATTCAGCTTGCCATCGCCGAAACAAGCGAAAATTTGCGGAAAATCTACGTTGAAGCATACACAAACCCCGAAACACTCAGCTATATACATGACAGGACATCGGCAAGACTGTTTGAGATATTCCGCCCGTTCAATCCCGATTGGAGCGAAAGCCGCTGTTTTGAAACCGAAATCGGCACGGCTGCGTTAATGAGCGGATATATGCGTTACCCCTGCAATCGCTATTTCACTTTTGAACAAAAGTTGGAGCGTTTTCTTGATATTGCGTTAAAGGCCTACAATGTTCCCGATGCAATGCGTTCCGATGCCATCGAGCGCATAAAAGCTGTTGATATTCGAAACTATGCCGTTTGCGTCATACATAAACTTGCGGAATCGGTCGGGTTTGAACACGGGCTTTCATTAAAAACGTCAAGTCGGTTTGACATGTTCAACCGAACAAAGACCTGCAAAGACCAATAATGATATCAAAGGGCAATATATGCTCTCAGATATATTTAAACTATAGGAGGGAAAAAATGAAAAAAAAGCGACTGAACAAAATCATCGTCATCCTGCTTGCGGTGCTGATGCTTGCCGCCATGCTGCCTGTCTCGGCAATTGCGGAAAGCTATTCCGCCGCAAGAGAGCTGCGCATTTTGAACAAAGCGCATCAGGAAGTTGAAAAAGACCTGCTTGCTGTTGATTCCGAGCAATACAAAGCAGGAAAAGCTCCCGAGGAAACAGTTGCCGAGCTTATTGGAATGCTTGAAAGCGATCCGCGCATTGCATCCGTAAAACGCGACAGCGCAACAACTTTTACCTACAAACTCCATTCAGGTCTTACCGCCGTGTATGACTACAACATCATCCACGGTCGCCCTCAAGGCAAATTGCCCGAACCGAGCAGCCTTGAGCAGATGCTCCCGAAGCAGATCGTTGACGAAAATGCCGAAACGGCTTCAGGCAACAACGTTCTTGTGCTTGCTCCGTATTTCGGAATTGCAGAGGAATTCAGCAATTACTACATCAACTTCGGCACAATTCTTGCTGCATTCACCGGCGGCACGCTGACGGTCATATCCGGCGACAACTGCACGGCGGAAGATCTGTCAGAAGTCGTCAACCACGGCATCATACTGTTCGACTCCCACGGCCTCGAATCCGACGGGTACAGCTACCTCGTGTTCCATAACACGGCCGGTGTATCCGCAGATGACTATACCGCAGGCCGTGCGGTTATGATAGAAGGCGGCGGTGTCGGCGTCAACTATCAATACTTCAATAATCATGTCAGTGGTACAATGCCTGACAGCTATGTTCACCTTGCAACATGCAGCGGCGGTTCCGACGGTCATCTTTTGGAAGCGTTCGTTGAGCACGGTGCATCCGCGGCGTACGGGTATGACAACACGGTCACAGTCGCATATGACCTGTATCTTATGCAGGACTATGTGAACACAATGCGCGGTGCTGAAACCAATATCACTGACTGTTACAGCATCGGTCAGGCCATGGCATACGGCATATCCCGCCGCGGCGAATATGATCCCTACTACTACAACAGCACCGGCGAATACACTCGTCCTGTCCTCAAAGGCAACTCGAACTGGTATCTGCCCCCGCTCTACAGCGTTACGTTCAGAAGCCCCTATGACACTGCCACTTACGGATACAGCGTCACCAAGGGTACCGTCCTCAGCCTTGATGATTTTCCGTATGTGCCCGAAACAATTCTGTACAATACGTTTTCGCATTGGGAAGGTCCGAACGGCAGGGTTACGGGTGATGTTGCAATAACAGCGGACACTCAATTCATTGCTGTTTACACAAGGCCTCAATTCAACGTAATATGGGTGAACGCCGTGGACGGTTCAATCATTGCAAACGTGCCGTACGATGCGGGCTCATCGATTCCGCTGTCGGCATTTCCGACACCGCCGCAGATGATTGGCTATGCTTTCGACTGCTGGACATTCAGCGGTGCTGCCGTTACGGGTCCTGTAACGGTTATCGGCGAAACCGTATTCGTTGCAAATTATGTGACAGTAATGGATACGATCTTTTTCTATGACGGTGTCACTAACCAAGCCATAGATTATATAGATATTCAGGAAGGTCAGACCATTCCTCTTTCTGCCTTTCCCACCCCTCCCGAGCACTACGGTTATACCTTCACCGGTCAGTGGATCGACCAAAACGGGAACTTCGTTCCCGAAACCGGCTATGTTGTGCTCGGCAATGGAACACTCACGGCCGTTTACGAGCAGAATGAATATTTTGTCACATTTCTAACCAATGCGGGAACCCCCGCAATCGGAACGATCACGGCTCACCTCGGCGATTTTATCCCCGTAAGCGAGTTTCCCGCTCCCCCCGAAATCGAGAATTATACCTTTGATCATTGGCAGCTTCAGCCTGCCGGTACAACAATCACCGATGGGTTTCAGGTTACGGGGCATATGACCATCTGTGCCGTGTACACGATGAACAATTTCAATGTTTCGTGGGTTGACGGATTCACCGGCGAAACTCTCGTCAGCATTTCCGTTGAATACGGCCATGCTATCAATCTTGAGGAGGATTTCCCGACTCCGCCCGAACACGATGGCATGGTGTTCTCACATTGGGAAATGGACGGCGAAGTTTATGACATGGAGTACTGGTGGGTCATGGGTGATACTGTGATCACGGCTGTCTATATTCCCGCCGAAGCACCTATTGCCGGCGATGTTGACGGCGACGGTGAAGTCTCCCAC
The DNA here is from genome assembly GCA_937894955.1 of uncultured Clostridia bacterium. GTDB lineage: Bacteria > Bacillota > Clostridia > Christensenellales > CAG-138 > PeH17. The sequence goes on along the minus strand of CALAXO010000034.1, from coordinate 1,057 downwards.
ACCGATGCACTCAATACGTTACGCTGTGTTCTCAACATTACAGCTCTCTCCGACGAGCAATCCGCTGTTGCGGATATGGACGGGGACGGCATCATAACAATTTCCGATGCACTGATCATTCTCCGTCTTGCACTGCTTGCCGACTGAGCTTTACCCATCGGAAGGAGCAGGCTTTAACAGATACTGCTTCCGATGAAACAGTCAATCACACATCACATACGAAAAGCCGCATCCGGGTTCGACTAGGATGCGGCTTTTCCGTTTTCATTTACAATTACGCTGAAATTCAGCCGGAACTCATGTTACAAAGTGCATCAATTTGCTGTTTTTTCGGCCAGTTCATCCAGTTTTTTGTTTCTGAAGTAGAGTGCAACGTCAATTGAAATCTCAACGAAATTCAGGACATAAAAGAAAAAGCTGAGGAAGAACAGAAATCCGCTGTTTCCATCGACCGTCTGAATTATCTTGCGCGCAATTCCGCAAGCATAGCCGAGCAACAGGAAAAGCTCAAAAAACAGGCTTTTGCCCTTTGCCGTGCGTGACACAATGGATTTGCGAATCGATATCGGCCACGAAAGACCAAAGCAGAATATTGTTGCTGCCTCCAAAAAATCCAACATAATTTTTCCCTTTCTTTCCGCTGTGCGGATATTATGTTCATATTGACGGCGGACGTTATTCTCCGTCCGCCGCATGACTTTGTGTTCAACAATACCGCATTATTTTCTGCGATAATCGGGAAGCAGTTTCGGAGAGACCGCTTCTGTCTCGATGCCTGCTGCCTTAAGCTGTGCTTCAAACTCAGCAACATGGTTCAACGTCAACTTTGCAGGCACTGTTTCGGCTGCACGATGAGCCGCATTTCTGCCCGCACTCCTGCCGAATACGATAATATCAAGCAGCGAGTTGCCCATCAAACGGTTCCTGCCGTGGATGCCGCCGACAGCTTCACCGGCAACATAGAGATTCGGAACGTTTGGTGTCATGCCGTCAACATTGATATCAAGTCCTCCGTTCTGATAATGCAGCGTCGGGAAAACAAGAATGGGTTCGCGGC
>CALAXO010000033.1 GCA_937894955.1 uncultured Clostridia bacterium | reverse complement strand
CAGCAATATCCATGCCCTTGGCATGCGACAGCCTCCCGCAGGAAACGATATTGAAGCGATCCGCAGAAAATTTCACTGTCGGGGTTTCAAGTCCCTTCTCCCGCACGCCGTCGATATCGATTATGTTGTTGACCGAAATAATCTTATCAGCATATTCCGAACGGTATGCGCGCAGTTTTTCCGCCAATGCAGGCGAAACAGCAATCACCTTGTCTGCCTTTCTGTACCCGTATGCATCGTGATACTCCCGCCGCATTGCGCCGTGATGATAAAACATCAGAAACCTATCCGCCGAGACAGCACGGACAGCCGTTTCGGCAGCGCGATCGCTGTATATGACCGCCGTATCAAAATGTTCGCCTTTGAGCTGCTTTTTCACATACGACGCATAGCATTTTGCCTCCGCGGCGCGGAAAACGACGCGAAGCGCAGACCATATGAAACGGCGGAATTTCGCTGCATTCTGCGGTTCTTCCATGATATTGTACAAACGCTTGCAGCCGTAGTCCTTTGGAAATGTCACTTTGTGTTGTCTGTCGGAAACTATCAGGCGGCACTGCGGCGTTATTCTGTCCGCAACATCCAAGCTGTCCCTCAAAACAAGGCATGTCACGTCAAATCTGTTGTAATCAAGGCGATTAAGCAGATTTACCAATGCCGTTTCAATCCCGCCGATCCACAGGGCTTCGGTTATAAAAATCAGTTTCTTTTTCACTTTTCAAACCTGCTTTTGCTCGGCAGAATGCTCCCGAAGGCCCCACGCAGCCGCAAAGCCAAATCGTCAAAATCCACGGCTTTTTCGGGATCGTTTATGCAAAGCATATCATGACTTTGTTCGCAAATTATCCTGCACAAACCGTCAACAGTGCTTTCATCGGCACAGGAAACAAAATTATCCGTGTTGAACGGCGCAAAATTCCCGCTTGCTATCTGCCACCACAGACAGACCCATTGGTTCACATCATCAGCGCAGCGAAAACGGTGAAGAGTCGTGCGCTTCAGCAATTCCGGTTCGGCCTTCCAAACAGCTTCAAAAGTGCTTTTTGTATATGCGGCAGGAGCGTGAAGGTTTTTAAACCCTGTAAAATAATTCGGGAACAGTTTTTCAACAGCTTTGGTACGAATATTGTCCTGCCAGCGATAAGCACGGTTCACGTACTTTTTCCCGAATTTTTTCACCTGCTCACGCTTGTTGAAATGCGCATTTACAACACCGAGATCGTTAACTGCCGCATGCTGCCAGATTCCGATTTCACCGATAAGTCCTATCGGATACTCTTCCCCGCAGGTGCAGGGTTGTGCGTCGCGGAAAAAAGCAGTTTCGGGCATTGGACGAATAGGAAACATATCGTCATTAAAATAAACAAAATGCTCCGCAAGTTCCGGAATCCTATGGATGTTCATTTCAATTGCATGGGAGCTGAATGTCGGCAAAGCAACCTTCGGAAGAAAATCCGAATGCGAGACATGATTCAATTTCGGATGAGCCAAGTTCAGGAATTCAGGTATATGCCCGCAGGTAACAAAATGAATTCTGTGCACCCACGGCGTAAATTTCTCAACGGCGCGGAACCAATAGGGCATAAGCCCCCAATCCCGAAAACGATTGACGGAGTTGCTGTCATCCGTCACCGCTCCCTGATATTTCGCCTTTTCCGCCCGCCACTCAGGGTCATTCCCATCCACCCAAAGAACAACAAAATCAATGTCCATGTTCACACCTCATGTGATCTTTTTTCCCACAAACGGGATTTTTCGGATAAGCCAAGTCAATGCAAGGCTGAGTGCATAAAGGCAGGCCACCCTTAACAATGATGTTATGAACGGAAGTGAATTTATAACCGGGGTCGGAACAAATTCATTCAATATCGCATGAATGCAGTACACACCGAATCCGCATTCGGTAAACACGGCAAAAATCTTACGCGTTCTGTCGCTGTAATGTATCTTTGACATTCTCATAATAAAAAAAGCATAAACCGCCGCTGAATACAGCATAACATTCGGCTTCATGTATTGTTTTACGAAGTCTGTTTTTCGCAGTTCTTCGTTTATCAAGCACTCCGCTGCAATTGTTGCAAGCAGCATCAGTATGCCGATAACATATATTACAATCTCAGTTTTTTTGCTCGTATTGTCCTTTTTGCTGTATAAAAAGTACCCCAACATAAAGTATCCCATATACCCGGTTACAGCTCTTAATCCTGTTCTCTCAATAAAATCCGAAATCATCCCGCCGATTTTCGGAACATAGATAAGATACTGCGTCGCAACATTCACGGCAGCAAACATAATCAGAAAGTACGCAAGTGTTTTTTCATCCGCTGCTGCCTTTCTCAGAATCGGGGTCAATAAGTATAAGCCTGCCAACGAATAGAGAAACCAGAGATGATACGGACCGTGGATAAACTCTGCAATAACACCGAAACTATTCAAATGGCTGTAGCTCCCGGAAATTAACCCATATGCCGTATATACGCCTGACCAAACAAGGAACGGAACAATAATATGCGGAAGGTACGCAGTGAGTATTTTTTTTGCGCTTACATCCCTTTCGGGATCAAGGAAAAACCTTCCGGAAATCATGAAAAAAACAGGAACACACCATACAATGGCGGCATGCAGTCCCTTGTACATATATTTTATCACTAAATTATCTGTCGATTGATTCAAACCGCCGTGAATCATTATCACCGCCAACGTTGCCAGCAACCGCAGGATATCCAATTCAGTTTGACGTTTGTTTTCAGACATTTGATTTTTCCTTTCTTTTCTTCCCTGCAAGCATTGGGCAGAATCGGTTAATCGCAAAAATCAGAACGGCTTCAACGGCGGCAATCAAAAGAAAACTGCCGACAACCCAAAGCGGACTGCTTCCGATTTTCACGGTATAAAGCACAAGTTGGTGCGTTCCCATTATTGTTAAAGCATTCTGCCCGATACAGCCGACCCATTTCCACGGAATCAACCGAGCAATCCCCATAACAAAGTACGTTCCGCATATGCCGCTGACAAGGTAGAGCACGGGGTTATCCAGTTTGCCGCTGAAAAAGCTGTTGTTTATTGACAGTTTTAAATACATTGCCGCCGCTGCGGCAGTGAGTGCAAAAGCAACGCAGATCTTCCATGTTTTAAATTCAGTCAGCGGTTTATTCAGCAGATTGCCCGCCAGCATAAACACAAAGCCGAGTGCACCGCGGAAGATCAATGTCGGAACATGTCCTGCCGGCATGAACCGAAGTGCGATGCAGAGCAAACCGCCGCCGATTCCCCACGCAAGTTTTTTGGGAAAACGTATATATAAACAGTACAGCGCACACGCCGCAAACATTGCCGGCAAAAACCAGTCCGCGCCGATGTTGCAGCGGAAAGTCAGCATCAACCGCAGCCCTTCCGCAATTGATATGGAACGAAGCACAAAATGCTTATAAAGAATCGCAATGCACTCAAAGAACAGATACGGAACCAGCAAGGTTTTCGCCTTATGCAAAAAATAACTGCCGACGGATCTTCCCAGCCATTTTTCGCCGTCCGTAAGCATTCCCGACAGAATGAAGAATGCCGGCATATGAAACGAATCCAAAAACTGCTGCACCAAAACATATGGTATAATATCGTATCTCGGGTTTGCGTAATTCAGAATATGCCCCAAAACAACCAAAGCAATTAAGATCGCACGAGTGTTGTCAATATAGGAAATTCTTTTAGTCATGTTTTCTGTCCGCACTGTTTATTCGATAAAAGCTGCTGCTTTTCACCGCCACTGCAAGTTTGTGCCGAATTTGAACCAATCTGTTGCACAGATAAATTTTCAGCGGATGCGGCTGTTTTAAGCGGCAGTATTTTCCGCAGTTATGCTGCGCAATCAGCCCACGGATTTCGGAAAACGAAGCATAGTACATCCTCTGTTTCAAAAGCATGCTGTATAAATTCTCCGCGTGTTCGCATGGAATCCCGAGAGTCTCGAGGCTTTTTTCAAAAGGCTGCATGTACTCCGCAAGATTCTCAATCCTTTGCAGTCTCCTGTATGCACTTCTCTCGTCTTCCGCCTGTCTGTATCTGTAGATCGGCTTTCTTAAGGAGTAAATTTCTTTACAGAGCGGCAGCAGCTCAAGTACAAACAGATAATCCTCCATCAGGAACATATCCTCATGAAAGCGTGTTCCGTGCTTTTTCAACAAATCGCTGCGAAACAGTTTGTTCCAAACCGGGGTCAAGGCGTTACAGTTGTAAAACTCATCGAAATCATCCTTCAGATTCTGCAAGCTCAGCATACCTTCCGACGGAGGATTGAGGCTTTCCCGAAGATACATCTTTCTGTGGTTGTAGTAATCAAAACTCATGCCGAATAATAACATATCCGGCTTTTTAAGCAAAGCTGTTTTCAAAACACCGCGAAGCGAATCTTCATCCACCGTGTCATCAGAATCCACAAACCAAATATACTCCCCGCATGCTGCGTCAATCCCACGGTTTCTTGCCGCAGATACACCCGCGTTCGACTGATGAACGCATCTGATTCCCTCATATTTACCGCAGAGCCTGTCGCACAGTTCCGCCGTGCCGTCGTTCGAGCCGTCATCAATGAGCAGGATTTCATAATCCGATAAACCGCAGACCCGAATGCTGTTCACCGTGGCTTCCAACGTTTTAACGCAGTTATAGCAAGGGATAATAACGCTGAATATCATCGTTTTACCTCCCAGCAGAAACGGTAGTTCAGATAATTATCCGCTTCGTATCCGATCGTTTTGCTCAGGTTCGTAGCATAATAATACAACCCTGCCAAAAGCACAACACATAAAAGTGCGGCAACCCGCTGCTGCCCCGAAAGGGTCAGCCGTCGGCTTCTGCCCAATTCCGTATCCTTTTCCGGATAGAACATCATCGGCAGATACAGAATCAGAAGCTGAAAATAATAATCCGTAAGGCGCGTAAAGACATTATCGAACCCGGAAAACATCTGCAAAACGGCTGCAACTATCATGAGATTGAGCAGCTTTGTAAAATTCTTTCCGGAGAAACCGCGCAGCACGATTCCGGCAATAACGAGTGCCGCAATTATCAAAAAGCGGCCGCCAACGCGGGAATTTACCATAAAATCCGTTTCATCGTAATAGAAATTACTGATAAACGTGACTATTTGATTTCTAAATACGAATATCAAAGCCGCACAAATCGCATAAAGTATGAGTTTTTTTGTATTCAGTCGGCTTTGCGCAATCCAGTACGCCGGAAGGAATATCAATGCCGGAACGTGGACACATCCGGCCAATGCGGTCCAAATAAGGAATTTCTTCGGGTTTTCTTCCATAATGCCGATAAAGGCAAACATCAATAAGCCCATTGCCAGTGCCTGTTTAATTGCGCTGAATCCGAACATATAAAAGCCAAAACAATTCCAAAGCAGATAGCTGAGCCAAGGTGCAGGCGAATAACGAAATACAATGACTGCAACCGCGGCCTCCGTCACAATTGCGATAAAGATAAGAAATACCTGAAAATCGCCGTCGGATACTGTCGAAAACAGTTTTTGGAGCCAGAAAAATCCGAAATTCCTGCCTCCGTTAAAAACTTCGGCACTGAACCAACCCGGTTCAATTATGTTATAATACCCCCATGCATATTTGCGCAAATCGCCTGTAAGGTACATATACCGCCAGCCGCAGATGAATGTATGCAGAATCGCCATAAGTGCGATATAAATTTTTTTCTTATTGCCGTGCTGCGGAATCAAAAAGCCGAAACCCAGTACCGCCGCAACAACATAGTAATAGACTTTTACGCCCATTTACTCTCCCCGTTTCTTTCGCAGTTCCGCTTCAAAAAAAGCTTCCGTCTCCCTTACCAGTCGTTCGCATTTAAAGTCCTTCCCGCGCAGCTTAGCCTTCTCCGCGTAGTTCTCCAGCAGTCCAGGTTCGGTCAACATTCGTTTGACGCCCTCATAGAATGCTTCGTCATTGTTTGCGGTAATTAAGCCGTATTCGCTGTCGCCGAGGATCTCACGCATGCCCGTGCAATCCGTGGTTACGACCGGCGTGCCGAGAATAAGACTTTCGACAACAGTCGTGCTGAATCCCTCATACAGAGAAGAACAAACATACAGATCCGCACACTTCAACATAGGATACGGATTGTTTTGAAAGCCGCATAAAGCAGCAGAATCGCCAAGCTCGTTTTGCTTGATAAAAGTCTCAAGGCTCTTTCGCTCTTCACCCTCTCCAAGTATTCTCAGCTGATGATGTATGCCCTCATCTTCCAGTCGCTTGTGTATGCGCAATAACCTGTCAAAACCCTTCTGCGCTGTCAGCCGCCCCACAGCAACAACCATAAGCTCTTTTTTATACATTTCCTTATCAAATGCCGACTCAAGCACAGGCAAATCAGCTTTCAGCACCACTTCATTATCATTATAGCAATTATAAACAGTCACAACCTTTTCGGCCATGCCATACATTTCTATAAAGCTCTTCCTGACATCTTCTGACACACATACTATAGAATCGTATTTTTTATAATGAACTGCCGTATTCTTTATAAACTTGTCAACATTGCCTGCCTTCTTTTTCAAGTCGCAATGAACCCATGCCAGTTTCAACGCCTTTTTATTTGTTGAGCCCGCCATGATTTTTGTTGAACCGCATTCAAGATAAGCAGCCTCGATATCATAACCGTCCTTGATATGCAGCGGGTAAGTCAAACCGAGTGCCGCTTCTGTCCGCATCAGCAAATCCGTCATGCGATTCTTTGCCGGATAGCAATATTTATATTTAATGCCCGGTGCGAGTTTTTCCTTCACGGCCTCGGGATAGAGCGTCTGAACGGTTATCGAAAACCGCTCCTTGTCCATTGCATTTACGAGATTGCAAAGAACTTTTTCGGCCCCGCCGCCGGAAAGAGATTCGATGAAGAAGAGGATGTTAATCACGAGTTCAAGACCCTCTTAACTTTATTAATTACTCGCTTACACAATGGTGCAACATCACTTATTCTCAACAGGGTGATCCGCATCCAATTGGGCATTTTGTGTAATGTCTTATCACCCCGTCCAATCAATCTATCCAATTTGACTACTTCATTGCGGTAAAAAGAAAGTTGAGTACGATAGTTGCTGAAATGAATTAATTTAACTGAATAGTCATATCCCGCAGGTGAATGAAACACCGCACGCGGAACAGAGATGTCTGCTTCTAATCTTTTTCTTGATGGTGCGAAAACTAATTCGCCGGGCATATCAACCGGTTCAAACTTGCATACTGCCATACTAAGAGCAAGCAACGGTTCATCTGCCGGATCAGCAAATCCGTTAAAGCTGTAGTCATGATAGTTTTTTTCACAATTGATTGCAATTTCAAAAACATGCCTACAAGCATCTGTATTACGCATATAATAGACGCCACAATTAAAATCAGGAATAAAAGAAATATCAGTTCCATACTGTTTCATTCCGGATGGAATAAACCATCCTCTTCCGCAATTCAAATCACGCCATGCATATCCAAACAGTGAAAAATCACCTGCGTCACAAAAAATATCCCACCATGTATTTAAATCGCCATAGGCCAGACTGTCTGCATCAATAAAAATCGTCTCTTCAAAAGGCAGCTCTCGGAAAAGTTTTAATTTATCATTATAGCTGTTGGATGCATCGCTAATCACGATTACTTTATCAAACTCCGAAGTATATTCGTTCTCTCGGTCGCTTATTATTGCAAACGGAAACGGATCCTTAGCAAACAATCGATATGAATGCAGAAGATTTCTTGCCAATTTATAGTAACGCTCCTGACCCGTGGCAATTGTGACAAAACCTTTTCTTTGTTGTTTTTTCATATAGCAATCCGTTACCTGTTTATTGATTCAGTATATAAGTCGCACAGTCGTTTCGCAAATACCCGAGAATCAAAGCCGAACTTCTCAACAGCATTCACAACTGCAGACTTGTCTGCACGATTCATGCTTACCGCTTTCTTAATTGCATCAACCCATTTCGCCGCACTCTGGTCTAATTTAAGCCATTGAACATAGCCTATTCCGAAATCGACTTCACGGGAATATGTATCCGCTGTCACACATGGCAATCCTGCTGCCTGCGCCTCGATCATTACCAACGGCATTCCCTCATAAAGCGACGGTAAAAGAAACGCTGACGACTTACGAATGAGTACATCGATATCGTTGCGTACACCAAGCAAGAGCATGTGTTTGTCTACATTACGTTTTTTGATTTCGTTTTTCACGCGTTGTTCATATACATTTCCGTTGTTGCCCGCACAGAGAATGCGTATTTTTTCCCCGCGCTTTTTCAGTTCTTGAGCTATTTCTGCCGTAAACAGTTGATTTTTAATCGTGGAAAAACGACCAATCTGAATTATGTTTATCCAATCCTCTTCACAGAATTCCCCTGATTCTGTTTTATCGTAACAATCGATAAACTTTTTTGTGTCAACTGAATTAAATATCAGATGATAGTTCGCTTCATGTGTTTTTTTGTCACCGTAAAGAAATCGCCCCGCCGGAGTAGAACAAGCACAGAACTCAGTTCCGTAACGTAATATCCATCTGCGCATAACAGTATTATACAATCTGCGAACTACGCTCCGTTTTCCGCTGCCGTCATCATCTGACCAGTTATGCGCATGAACGAAACGGCACTTAACGCCTGCCATTTTCGCTGCGAACAACACCATGCCGCTGTGAAATAATTCATGTGAATGAACAATATCATATTGGCCTTCTTTCATGATTTTATAGAGTGCTTTGCATTGGCGAATGAAATGTCGACCCTCAGTTGCAGGAATGCGGATGCATTTTCCGCCCAATGCCTCAATCTCATCTTGATAGAAGGGGTGGCTCATAGTTGTGGTAAAATCGATTTGGAACTTACCTCTGTCCGCATTGCGTATAAGATGCATCAGCTGGTTCTCTATCCCGCCGACATCCATAGCGCCGGCTATAATCAATATTTTGGTTTGACTCATAAACGCGCACTCCTCCGCTTCGACTTGCAACATATCAACAAATCTATCATTCGACTCCATCTCATCCTCACCGGCAAGGCAATACACTTACACTTCCAACCGACAGGCTTGATTCTTTCTGCGCGATACAACTTGCAGATCTTCCGTATCTCTCGCCGCCGCTGTTTGGCCGAATAGCTAAACTTCAGCAACTCCTTGCAGCAGGAATAGGCACTTCGGTAGGTCATCCATGCAAGCGCCGTATCATAATAATGCGCCGCCTCCGGCGAATGTTCAGTTGCGTGATAAGCTGCATACATCCGGCGGTTGACTTCCATCAGTTGCTCCGTCAGATAGGGGCGAACCTTGCGGGAAAGGGAATTCTCATTGCTTACATCAACATTATACAGCAAAGCATCTATCGATGAAATCGACTGTATGTGCATAGCATAGGAAAAAATAAACAGCTGATCCTCTCCTATGGAAAGATCCGTTCTGAAACGCAACCCATTATTTTCAATTATCTTCCTTTTGAGCACCTTGCTCCAAAGAGAACTGAATAAGTACTGCCGCATAGAAAAAGAAATTCGTTTTGCAGCACCAACTTCGTCATCTTCATAAAACTCGCCAGTATCCCGTTCTGCGGATATTCTGCCAAAGTTGCGATATCCAAACATCAAAAGGTCTACCGCATTACTTTCCAGCGTGTGAGAAAGCAGTGCAAAGTAATCTTGCGACACATAATCATCGCTGTCCACGAACAGGATATATTCACCTTCCGCCTGCTCAAGCCCCAGGTTTCGCGCCGAAGACACACCGCCGTTTTCTTTTGCAAAATACCGAACACAAGAATATGTATTGGCATACTCACGACAGATAGCATCGCTGCCATCGGTGGAGCCGTCATTGATGATCAGTAGCTCATAATCCGAAAACTGCTGTCCTACAAGGCTATCCAGGCAACGCCGCAGCGTCTCTTCGGCATTATAAACAGGAATAATAACAGAATACCGCATCAGCTTTCTCCAAGCCCGTAGATGTGTACTAGTTCTTGCCGCACGTTAGCGTCTGTATAAAGCTGTACTTTCTTATACCCAGCCTGTCCAAGTTCCTTTTGATTGCCGTCATTATGAAGTTGAACAAGCCTTTCTGCCAAGGCACGGCTATCGCCGATAGGCACCAGATATCCAGTCACACCATTCTCAATCAACTCACGATGCCCGCGGTTTTCCACAGCAATGACCGGTTTTCCGCACAGCATGCCCTCAATCAGATTCAGGCCAAGGCCCTCCCGGTGGCTGCATGATACAATCACATCAGCCGCTGGAACAACTCGTTCCAAATCGGTTCGGTAACCCAGCAGTCGAATATAGCTCTCTGCATGGTTTTCTGCGATCTGCTCCCGCAATGCGGGTTCCAGCGGCCCGTTTCCGGCCAGCAGGATTTTCATCTCAGGAATCCTGTCCCGGCAAAGTACTGCCGCGTCGATCAGTGTCCGCTGATCCTTATTTGCGTTCAGCTCGCCCGTGCACAGCACGACAAAATCCTGCATCGACAGAGATTCTTCTTTCCGAAGCGCTTCTTCCTCTTCCACAGAATGCGGATGGTAGCGCGATACCGATACGCCCACGCCGTGAATATGGCAGGTCTCGACCGGGAATTTACTCCGCGCAAGCTGATAGTCCTCTTCATTGACGGTGATGAGCTTGTCCGTATAACGGCACATGAACTTCTCCACCGGATACCAGATGAGCCAGTTTTTCTTTGGCGCACCCTTGTAGAAGTGGAAGCCGTGAGCGGTATAGAATACCTTCGTGCCGTGCCTGCGCGCCTTTCGCGCAGCCAGCCGTCCCAACACGCCGCCGACCGGCGTATTGCAGTGGATCACATCGTAGCAGCCCTCGGCAATGATCTTTTTGAGCTGCTTGTAGGCTCCGAGATTCTTCAGTGAAAACGGTGACCTCCGGAATGTCACGTCAAAGACCTGTTCCGCAAAATCCAGCTTCAGACCGTTCTTCTCGGCAAGGTTGTTCCGCGCTGCCACATGGACTTCGCAGCCGTGCTCGTGCAGCATGGCAACAAGCGGCTTGTGGAACTGGCAGATATGCGATTGTA
>CALAXO010000032.1 GCA_937894955.1 uncultured Clostridia bacterium | reverse complement strand
CAGGCTTAAACATATTTCCGGCGTTCATCGTGCCGTCTGCGTCGCCCGTGCCGACAAGGTTGTGAACCTCGTCGATGAACAGCATTACGTTTCCGGCGTTCTTTATCTCGTCAATGAGGGACTTCACGCGGCTCTCGAACTGACCCCTGAACTGGGTTCCTGCAACAAGCGCGGTGAGGTCGAGCAGGTAGAGCTCCTTACCCTGAAGCCTGAACGGAACATCTCCGCTTGCCAGCCGCAGTGCGATTCCCTCGGCGATAGCGGTCTTGCCGACGCCGGGTTCACCGATAAGGCAGGGGTTGTTCTTTGTTTTTCGTGAAAGAATGCGGATAACGCTGCGAATTTCGTTATCACGGCCGATAACGGGGTCAAGCTTCTGCGCCCGGGCAAGTTCGGTCAGATCCTGTCCGTATTTGTTAAGAACATCATAGGTGCTTTCCGGATTGTCGGAATTGACTCTGCTGTTGCCGCGGACGGCCTTCAGCGCTTCAAGGTATTTGTCGCGGAAGATTCCGAACCGTTTGAGCAGGGGTTTCACAACATAGTCGGCACGTTCGATAAGGCCGAGCATGATATGCTCAACGGAAACGAAACTGTCGCCCATGCGCTTTGCTTCCTCTTCGGCGCGAGTGAGCACGGAGTTAAGCTCCGGAGTCATATAAACCTGCCCGCCGCCGCCGCTTCCGAAGGTTGCCTGTTTGTCAAGCTCCGTGTCGATTGCGGCGCGGAGTTCATCCGTGGAAATACCCATGGATGCCATGAGCTGGGCGTTCAAATCATCCGGATCGTCAAGCAGCGCATGGAAAACGTGAATCTGCCCGACTTGGGTATTCCTGCGCTCCTCGGCAAGCGATTGCGCCTGCTGAAGGGTTTCAAGAGTTTTTTGGGTCATTTTATTAGCGTTCATAAGGTAAATCTCCTTGAGGTACTGCTTCCGTAACAGTGTTCCTTTTAATCAGGAACATTGTTACGTGCAAATGGGACTGCATCAAATTGCTGCCCGAATGAAACGAGACGTTATCAGAGAGGCACGGGGCGGCACCTTTCTGTTCGCCGAGGGGCTGAGGTTCGGCGGTTCAAATCGGGCTATCAGCACTCGTTCCCTCTGAGTGCTGATATTATACAACACTCCGATACAGAATACAACAGCAAACAAAGAATGTTTCATTTTTGTCACATAAATGCCAAAAATCGAGCATCAGCTGCCCGTTATTAATTGCCGTTTCCCAATTGAACATTGCCCGCCCTATACAAATATGGTATAATAACCGCATACGAAAGGCATTTGCTGCCGAGCAAAAAACAAGGCAGCCTTTCGGAATAATTCCTTTGGAGGGAAGATACCCGTGAAAATTCTGAAGCACATTGTGATGTGGAAATTTCTTGACAATGCGGAAGGCAAAACAAAAGCGGAGAACATGCGCTTTGCGGCGGAAAATCTTCGTACACTTGTCGGCGTTGCTCCGACGCTTCTGAGGCTCAGTGTCGGCGAGGATGTTCTCGGCAGCCCCGCAAGCTTTGACATGGCCCTGGTTGCCGACTTCAAAAGCGTTGAGGATATGCTTGCGTACCGCGATTTTCCCCGTCATGCGGAGATATCAAATTATATCCGCCGTGTGATTTCCGACAGGAAAGTTGTGGATTTTTTTATTGAAACCGACGAGAATTGAACAAAAGCTTCGAGTATTGAAAACGCTGCGGAAAGACTGCATCAAAATAATCCACATTATCCACAGGTTCATGTGGATAACACGTCCGAACAGTGCAAAAATGTGGATAACTTGCCCGAATCGGGGATTTTTTTGCAAAAAATGCCTGTTAAACGCGGCTTTGAATGTGGATAAGTTGAGGATATAACGGAGGCATAACAGTTTTGTTCCTGAAGGAAAGCAGGGAAAAGCTTTGAACACAAAACTTTGAATCTGAACCTCCGGCAGCTTTCCGACAGGAATTTTACAACGCGCAGCCGGCTGCGGCCGGCTGCAAAATGCAAAGAAAAGAAAGGAGACTTTCGCCGAAGCGAAAGTCATGGTCATAAAGATGAATTACAACGTTAAACTTTCTGATGAAGTTCGCGAGGCAATTGCGCTGGGAAGACCCGTTATTGCGCTTGAAAGCACGATTATTGCGCACGGAATGCCTTATCCGCAGAACGTCAAAACGGCTCTTGCGTGCGAACGTCTGGCACGTACTCACGGCGCGGTTCCCGCAACGATTGCGATCATCGGAGGTCAGCTTTGCGCGGGTCTTACCGAGGAACAGATAGAGTATCTCGGCAGGGAAGGACGGAATGTTGCAAAAGTCAGCCGCCGCGATATTCCTTATATCATGGCAAAGGGTGCGGACGGCGCAACGACGGTTGCCGCAACGATGTTCATTGCAAGCCTTGCGGGCATAAAAGTGTTTGCAACGGGCGGCATCGGCGGCGTGCATCGCGGCGCGGAAACAACCATGGATATTTCCGCCGACCTTACGGAGCTTGGAAGAACGCCTGTTGCAGTCGTTTGCGCGGGCGCAAAGAGTGTGCTTGATATCGGCTTGACACTTGAGTATCTTGAAACGCAGGGTGTGCCCGTTGTCGGCTTCCGCACGAACAAAATGCCCGCATTTTACACGCGGGACAGCGGTTATAACACCCCTTGCAGATGCGATTCGGTTGAGGAGCTTTCGGATATGGTCGGCGCAATGGCAAATATTCCCATGCGCAGCGGCATGGTTATTGTGAACCCGATCCCGAAAGAATTCGAAGCCGATGAGGACGTGATCGACCGTGCAACCACGAAGGCTCTGCGTGAGGCCGAAAAGAATGGCATCACGGGCAGGGATGTTACCCCGTTCCTGCTTGCACGCATTGCGGAGCTTACGGAGGGCGCAAGCCTGAAGGCGAATATCGCGCTTGTTTATAACAACGTGCGCCTTGCCGCTTCTGTTGCGGCGGGAGTGATTCAGCCGGATTGACGGCAGAACGGCAAAAGCCGTCCGCGCCCGTTCGGCGTGACGGTGCTGCACGGTAAACGTTTTTATTGCCTGCCCGAGGCAATGCGTCAAACTGTTCTCGGACAGGCTTGTTGAATTTATTGTTATGCAGGCGGAGCCTGCTGTCGGCTTGTTTCTCAGGAAACATTCACGAGGGGAACAGGCATGAAAACAATACCCGTGACTGAAGTTCTTGCGGGAAAAATTTAACCCGCCGCTGCCGCAGACGCTTTTTTCGAGGAGAAGCCGAGCGTCGGTGCGCTTTGTTGAGGAGAGAGGAATGAACAAAAATTTGCTGCGGTTCGCCGCACTTATGCTTGCTTTGGCATTTGTATTCGCAGGCACCGCCTGCCGCGGAAACGATGTTGTTGTTGATATAGGCCATGACACGCCTGCACCGACAGCACAGCCGACGCCGGAGCCGACGTCCGAACCGACGCCGGAGCCCACCCCTGCGCCTGTTCACGCAACGCTCATGTTCGTTGGGGATTTGATGTGCCTTTCAAGCCAGCAGCGCGGCGCGAAACAGCAGGCGGGCGGCAGCGGTTATGACTTTTCTCCGTCATTTGCATATGTAAGGGAAGTTTTTAACAATGCGGACTGCGTCATCGGCAATCTTGAAACATCGCTTTCGCATTCGTGGCCTTACGCAACGGAACAGCTCAATATTGACGGAATGCCCAACTGCAACGGACCCAAACAGTATTTGGGTGCATTGAAATTTGCGGGCTTTGACGCGCTTGTGCTTGCAAACAACCATTGCTGTGATGCGGGAGTTCAGGGCATTATCGAAACCACTCAGGCGGTTGAGGAATACGGCTTTCCCTACACCGGACTTTTCCGCGAAAAGGGAGCGCAGCGGTTCATAATTCTTGACGTAAAGGGGATAAAAGTCGGCCTCCTGTCCTATGCCGAATTCTATAATTCAAAAGATAAAGCCGTTCGCGAAGCGGGCTGTGAATACATGATAAACACCTATTCAAAGGAACGCATTGCCGAGGACATTGCGGCGGCGCGGGCTGCCGGTGCGGAGCTTATCGTGGCCTATAATCATTGGGGCGCGGAACATACGCACCAACCCACACCGAAAGTCGTGACTCACGCTCAGGAGATGGCGGATGCAGGCGTTGATATCATAATCGGTTCGCACTCCCATGCGGTGCAGCCCGTTGTTTGGCTAACGGCGGCGGACGGGCGGCAGGTGCTTTGTGCATATTCGATGGGCAACTTTGTGTCCGGCATGGGCAGAAGCACCGCAAACGACACTTTTGTTGCGGAAATCGGCATCGTTCGCGAGGGGGGAAGTGTACGCGTGGAGAGCGAGAAATATCATCCCTGCCGCGTATTCCCGCAGCTTGAAGGCTATTGGTATGTTGTTGTGCCGACGAACGTGACGCTTGTTAAAAGCATCATTCCGCAGCTTAAGGCGGCGGAAGAAAGGATAACGGCAATTGTAAACCCGGAGGGAAGATAAAATATTAATATGAGACTGCTTTCAAAAATCCTTGCATATGCTGCCGTGCCGTGCCTTGTTGCTGCGCTGCTGATAAGTTTTATCGGCCGGCTTTCGGGCGATAAGGTGTGGATTAAAAGGGAGTATGAAAAACTGGATATAAATGATTACACCGGCATGAGCACGGACGAGATGTGCACCGTGTATCTTCGCATGGTTGATTATATGAAGGGCGGGACGGATGAGCTTCAAACGGAAGTCACGGTGTTCGGCAAACGCACCGAAATGTTTGGCGAACGGGAAATTTCGCACATGAATGATGTCCGAAAGCTCTGGTTCGGGGTTGATACGGCGAAATACATTCTGTTCGCCTTTGCTGCAATTGCGGCTGCGCTTGCTCTGTATGTTTACAGGCGGAGCGCCGCCGCCGTGCTTGCCCGCTGCTGGCTTATCGGGATTTGCGCCGTTGCTGCAATTGCGGCTGCGCTTGCAATTTGGGCTGCCGTGGATTTTGATTCGTTTTGGATACTGTTTCACGCAATATTTCTGGATGTTCCGTCTTCAACGTTTGACCCTGCGGAAAGTTTGATGATTCGCATCTGCGTTCAGCAGCTTTTCAGCGATCTGATACTTCGCATTGCTGTTTACACCGTGAGTGCCTGTGCAGTTATAAGCATTCCTGCGGGGATCGTGTGCAAAACTTCGGGAGCAGGCCGGGAAACCGCGAAAAACAGGCTTAAAAATGCCAAAGAATAATTTCACTTAATTAAATCAACCGTTCCGCTTGCTGCCTGCGGAAGCGGGTTCCGGCTCGGAATGCGAAAAGCGGTTTGGAAAGGAAAATCAATTTGAATTGGTCCGAAAGATGTGAACCCGCGCTGAAACGCTTTATGAGCGGGGAAAATGAACTTATACTCGGGATTGAATCCTCCTGCGACGAAACAGCGGCCGCTGTTTTGTCCGGCGGGCGCAAAGTGCTGAGCATGGCGGTGCATACGCAAATTCCCGTTCACAGGCTGTACGGCGGTGTTGTGCCGGAAATTGCTTCCCGCAGCCATACGGAGCGGATAGGTGCCGTTGTGGATGAAGCATTAAAAAGTGCCGGAGTCGGTTTGAATGATATCGGTGCAATCGCCGTAACCTGCACGCCCGGGCTGATCGGCGCGCTGCTTGTGGGCGTCAGCTATGCAAAAGGTCTTGCATACGCCGCAAACATTCCGTTGGTCGGCGTGAACCACATTGCGGGGCATATTGCGGCAAATTATCTCACTTATCCGGATCTTGAACCGCCGTTTGTCTGCCTTGTGGCTTCCGGCGGGCACAGCCATATCGTTCGCGTGGTCGATTACAATCGCTTTGAGCTTATCGGCAGAACGCGCGATGATGCGGCCGGTGAAGCTTTTGACAAGGCGGCGCGTGCGCTCGGCTTGCTTTACCCCGGCGGCCCGGAGATAGAGAAGCTTGCAAAATGCGGAAATCCGAACGCATTCCGCTTCCATGCACCGTTTAACGAGGGTGAAAGCAATGATTTCAGCTTTTCGGGCATCAAAACGGCCGTCGTCAACCTGCTCCATAATGCGGAGCAGAAGGGGGAAGTTTTGAACAAGGCCGATGTCGCCGCCTCCTTCCAACGTGCCGTTGCAGATACCCTGACGATGAAATCCGTTCGCGCGGCTCTGCGCGAAAAAAGCTCCGTGCTTGCCCTTGCCGGCGGAGTGAGCGCGAACAGCGTGCTCCGCACCCGGCTGCAAACCGAATGCGACAGGAACGGCATCCGTTTTTGTCGCCCCGATATGCGGTTCTGCACCGATAATGCGGCAATGATAGCCTGTCAGGGTTATTATATGCTGCGCAGCGGGGAGGTTTCCGGGCTGGATTTGAATCCTTCGGCGGCTGAGTTCCTGTCGGAGGGAAGATAGAGGCATGAGACAGATAAAAAGAAAACAAAACGTTATTATATTTTCGGCGGGTGAGTCAATTCGAAACGGCAATGTTGAATATATTAAAAGAAAGCTTGATGACAGCGATATACTTTGCTTTGATTGGCAGTCGCTGTTCAGTCAGGCGCACAACATGGAACAAATTGCGCTTTTGCCCGCCCTGCTGAAGAAAATACCGACTTTTGATTTTGCACTGATAGTTGCGGAAGGCGTTGATACCGTTAAATTGAGAGGCAATGACGAATGCAGCGCGATTCGCGATAATGTCATATTCGAATTGGGACTTTGCACTATGGCTCTCGGCGCAGAACGTGTCATACTGCTTGCGGAAGATAATGTCCGCATTCCGGAAGATTTGGTCGGTGTAGGAAAAATGGGGATCGAATACGTAACTTTCAGCTCCGGCAGCAGGGAGCCGGCAATCGGCAAAGTCGGCGAAATTATCGGCAAAAAAGCTGATCTCTTAACGGAAAGGTTCATGCTGCAGCTGGGTGAAATAATTGAACACATAAATAAAAACTCGGAGCAGGTTTCTCCGGTGTTTGTCGGGGCGGCCGTTTCTTCGGCGGAAGCGTATTTTATTAATTTCATTGTGAGACTGTTTGAAAATATTGATAAAGGATTTTCGCGCAGGGAACATCCCGAAAAAGTATATCAGTGCCCTGACAGAATCAAACTCCGCATTTGCCTGCCGCCGGCTGTTAACATGTCCGCGCGTTCAATGATTTCTGTTTACTTCAAAAAACATGGATATGAGGATTTTTTCATCGTGAATGCGGGCATACGGGGGCTGTTTTTTAACGGAATGTTTGATGAGAGCGGCAGCTCCTTGCTTATCGTTGATGTGCCGACGTCAATAACGGCGTCCTATGTGCTGGTCAATTCGGTGTTGAATATTGACTCCGACGCGGACTATGATACCTCGGCTGAGAAACGCTTTATTACAAAAGAGATGGATATTTATGCCTTTGCGCTGAACAAGCTGCTTTCGCCGGAGGTTGCGCGCAAACGACTGTCGTTCATCCGTGACGGCAAAAAGGCTGAAAGGGTTTTGAATCAGCTGCAAAATGTGTCAATCGAATTCGTGGATATAACAAGATAAAACAACCGAATGCGGTTCGCCGCAAATAAAAGAGAATAAGCGGTGCCCTTCAATAAAACTCGAAACCATAACAAAGCAGGACTGCTGCCTTTTACGGCGCAGTCCTGCCGTTCGTCAGCGGGGGCGGGGCTGCCGAGTCCGCTGATGCGGTTTGCGGTTTACCGAAAGCAATGCTTATTTCGTGTAGCGCACGACGGGCTTTCTTGCCGCGGTGACCTCATCGGGACGGCCGACGGGGGTGGTGACGGGGCAGGCGTGTACGGCTGCGGGGTTTTCTTTGGCTTCACGGGCAATGTCTTTCATCGCTTCAATGAACTCATCGAGAGTCTCGCGGCTTTCGGTTTCGGTGGGTTCGATCATCATTGCTTCGTGAACGATAAGCGGGAAATAGATGGTCGGGGGATGGTACCCGCGATCGATAAGGGCTTTTGCGATATCGGTTGTGTGAACGCCGAGATCGAGCAGTTCGCCCGGAGCAATGACGCATTCATGCATACAGATGCGGTCGTGGGGAATCTCATAGGTACCGCGCAGTGCGTTCATGATGTAATTTGCATTCAGAACGGCATTTTCGCTTGCTTCCCTGAGCCCCTTGCCGCCGAGAGAGCGGATATAGGCATATGCCTTGACGATAACACCGAAGTTGCCGTAGAAGCTCTTGACCCTGCCGAAGGATTCGGGGCGATCGTAATCGAGTTCGATCATGCCGTTGCGTTCAACAAGCACGGGAACAGGCATAAAGGGCATGAGGTGTTTTTTGACACCGACGGGACCGCTGCCGGGGCCGCCGCCGCCGTGCGGGGTGGAGAAAGTTTTATGCAGGTTGACATGCATAACGTCAAAGCCCATATCGCCGGGGCGAACAATACCCATGATCGCGTTCAGGTTTGCGCCGTCGTAATAGAGCAAGCCGCCTGCCTCGTGAACGATGTCGGCAATTTCCTTAATATTGCGCTCAAACAGACCGAGGGTGGAGGGGTTGGTGAGCATCAGACCCGCAGTGTCGGGGCCGACTGCCGCACGCAGCGCGTCAAGATCAACACCGCCGTCGGGAGCGGATTTGATTTCTTTAACTTTGAAGCCGCACATAACCGCGCTTGCAGGGTTGGTGCCGTGCGCCGCATCGGGAACGATGATGGTTGTGCGGGCGGTATCGCCGCGATGTTCGTGATAGGCGCGGATATGCATAAGACCGGTCAATTCACCGTGCGCACCGGCAGCGGGCTGGAGCGTGAAAGCGTCCATGCCGCAGATTTCGCACAGACATTTTTCCATGTCATACATCAGGCGCAGAGAGCCTTGGCACATATCCGCATCGAGCAGAGGATGCACATCGTTAAACAGTTGGGCGACTTCTTCGTTGATTTTGGGGTTATATTTCATCGTGCAGGAGCCGAGAGGATAGAACCCGTTGTCAACACCGAAATTGCGGCGGGAAAGGTTTGTGTAGTGGCGAACAAGATCGACTTCGCCCAGTTCGGGAAGGTCGAGTTTTGATTCGGCACGCATATTTTCGGGAATTGCGCAGTTTGCGGCGGGCACATCCAGTGCGGGCAGGTCATACGCGCGGCGTCCCTCGCGGGAACGTTCAAAAATCAGCTTGTAGGATTGCCTCATGCTTCGGTACCTCCGTCGGTTTCGTTATCGCCGTCCTGCTCAAAGAACATGATGTTGAGCATTTCGATAAGGTAATCAATATCTTCTTTGGTTGTCATTTCGGTTGCGCACCAGAGCATTCCGCCGTCTGCAAGCACAAGGCCGGAAACTATGCCGGCATCCTTGAGCGCGGTGGAAATCTCGCCGGCGGGAATCTCGCTGTCGATGACGAACTCGTTGAAGAACGGGGTGTTGAAGCGGAGCTTGAAGCCGGGAAGCTCGGTGAGCTTTCGAGCCAGATAGTGCGCCTTTGCAATGTTCGCTTCGGCAACTTCTTTCATGCCGCAGGGACCCATTGTGCATGCATACATGGTTGCCATGATTGCGCAGAGCATCTGGTTGGAGCAGATGTTGCTGGAAGCCTTCTCGCGGCGGATGTGCTGTTCACGCGCCTGAAGGGTGAGAACGAACACGCGGTTGCCGTCGGCATCAACGGTTTCACCGACGATTCTGCCGGGCAGGTTGCGGATGAGTTTGCCGCCTGCGGCCATAAAGCCTGCATACGGGCCGCCGAAGCACATGGGGATGCCGAGAGGCTGAGCATCGCCGATCGCAATATCCGCACCGTAGTCCGCAGGCCGTTTGATGATGCCGAGGCTGATGGGGTTGACATAGCTGACAAGCAGTGCCTTTGCGCCGTGAACGAGGGACGAAATTTCGTCCATGTTTTCAATGCAGCCGAAATAGTTGGGCTGTGCGGCGATGAAACCGGCAGAGCCTTCAAGGTTTGCCTTCAGACAGTCGATATCGGTAATGCCGTTTTCGTTGAGGCCGATTTCAACAAGCTCAAGACCGTGGCAGTGGCCGTAAGTTTTGACAGTGCCGATAACATCGGGGTGAAGACCTGCACTGTAGAGGATTTTATTTTTGCGCTTTGAGTCACGCAGCATCAGAAGGGATTCGGCCGCAGCGGTCGCACCGTCGTAAACGGAAGCGTTGGCGGCATCCATGCCGGTGAGATTGCAGATGACTGTTTGCCATTCGAAAATGCCCTGGAGCATACCCTGGCTCATTTCCGCCTGATAGGGGGTGTATGCGGTGTAGAATTCGCTGCGGGAGATGAGCTGAGGAATCAGCGCGGGGATGTAGTGATGATATGCGCCCGCGCCGCGGAAAAGCAGGCAGGCTTCGTCGTTTTGAAGAACATAGCCGGTGATGAGCTGACGCAGCTCCATCTCGCTCATCGGAGCGGGAAGATCCGGCTCACGGTTGAGCTTAAGATCCGCCGGAATATCGGCAAACAGCTCGTCCGTTTCGGAAAGGCCGAGTGTTTTCAGCATTTCGCGGCGTTCTTCAACGGTGTTGGGAACATAGCTTCTCATGTTGTGGAATACTTCCTTTATAAATATAAAATCTTGATGAACCGGAATTTTGCCCGATTCGAAAAAAAGCTTATTCAAGGTAAAAACGCATAACCCGCGGCGGCGGAAAACCGTGGGCGCGGAGCTATGCGTTTTTTTATCGCGGAACCGCGCCGAAAAGCACAGGCTTGGGCAGGGCCGCGACAGGTACGGGTTGATTAAGCCTCTTCAAGCAGCTTTTCGTATTCTTCTGCGGTGAGCAGGCTTGCTTCGTCGATTTCGGTAACTTTGATCTTTGCGATGAACTGACCGAAAGCATCCTCGTTAAGAAGCTCGGGCTGTGCGTCCAGCTCTTCGTTGACTTCGATGACGGTGCCGGCAACGGGGCTGTTTACGGGGGAAGCTGCCTTTACGGATTCAACGGTGGTGTAGGATTCGCCGAGGTTGATTTCGCTGTCAACTTCGGGAAGCTCAACATAAACGATGTCGCCAAGCTCGCTCTGTGCGTGATCGGTGATGCCGAGGGTGGCAACGCCGTCTTCGATAAGTACCCAGTCATGTTCACGGGTGTATTTGCGGTCGGTGGGAACCATGATATAATCCTCCGGATTTAAAAGTTTTGTATGTATTTTCGTTTAAATTCCCGCGGCGGAACCGTGCCGAGAGCCGATACGCACCGCCGGGGAAGGGAACGCAGTTTTTGCTTGCATTTGTGCGGCGCCGACGGGTGAGCCGCATAAATTATGTTTATTTCCTCTTGTAGAAGGGCATGGGTGCAAACTCGCAGTCGATGACTCTGCCGCGAACGGAAACAGCCCAAGTGCCGTTTTCATCGGCATCGGCGGAAACGAGTGCCATTGCATAATTGCCGCCGACAGCGGGCGCGGGGCCGCCCGAGGTGACGATACCGACTTTTTCACCGTTGCAGAGAACATCCGCATCGGGGCGGGCAATGCCCTTTCCGACGATCTTCAGACCGATGCGTTTGCGGGTCTGGGGCTTGAGCAAGGCTTCTTTGCCGATGAAATCGGGCTTGTTGAATTTGATTGCAAAGCCGAGGCCGCACTCAACGGGGTTGATGTCCGCACTCATTTCATGACCGTAAAGGGGCATGGAAGCTTCAAAACGGAGCGTGTCGCGTGCGCCGAGGCCGCAGGGCAGCATGTCAACGCCTTTGCCCGCTTCAAGCAGAGCCTCAAACAGGCGAACGGTATCTTCCGCCGCACAGTAAAGCTCAACGCCGTCTTCTCCGGTGTAGCCGGTGCGGGAGACGAGGCATGGAATGCCGGCAACAGTCATTTTATCGTTGAAAGTGTAATATTTCTGAGGGATCTCGCCTTCAAAACCCGCAGCATCAAGAACTGCCTGATGAAGCGGACCCTGCAAAGCGAGCTGACCCCATTTTGCGCTGTTGTTGATGACCCGAACATCACCGAATGCATGTTCGGAAAGCCATGCAAAGTCCTTGTCGGTATTGCCGGCGTTGACGATGAGCATGTAGTGATCGTCGGCGAATTTGTAGATAAGAACGTCGTCCACTGCGCCGCCGTTATCATAGCACATAACGGCATAGCGGCACCTGCCGGGCGTCATTGAGGTGACGTCGTTGGTGACCATTTTCTGAATGTAGGCATAGGCATCATTGCCGATAATGTCAACTTCACCCATGTGTGAAACATCAAAAAGGCCTGCGCGTTCGCGAACGGCTTTGCATTCATCCAAAATGGAGGTGTACTGCACGGGCAGAGCCCAGCCGCCGAAATCGACGATTTTGCCGCCGAGAGCACAATGCTTCTCGAACAGCGGGGTTTTTTTAAGGTTATCGAAATTTTCCATTGCGATCCTCCCAAAGGTAACGTTAAAAAGAAAAATCGCCCGAATCCGTCCGAAAATCGAACCGAACGATTCCTGCCTCCTATTATATAACTCTTCAGCCTATATTGTAAGGGGGAAAAAGGATATATTTACAAAGGAACAGGGATTTTTTTGCCGAAAAAATAAAATATGACTGCAAACTGCGGATTGGCAGCGTGTGAAGCAGACGAAGAAACACCGGCAAGGAAGTGCCTTACGGTGTGATTGACATTGTTTGTTTTGTTTCCCCGTTGCATTTTTTCGGTGAGTGTTGTATCATGTTATATGTGAAGGAATACATTTTCGCGGCCGCAGACGGGTGCGCGGAAAGGAACGGAGAACAGCATTGTTGGTTACACTTTGTGCAGCGGTTATTTTGCTTGTTGCGGCGGATTTAATATCAAAGGCGGCTGCCGTGAGCGTGCTTTCGCAAACGGGCGGCGCGCTTGAGTTTATCCCGGGGCTGATACGCTTCGAGTATCACAAAAACACGGGAATGGCGTGGGGGCTTTTCAGCAATGCAACGTGGGTTTTTGTTGTTATAACGATAATCACGGGCGGATTGATAGTTTTCATTCTGCTGAAAACGCTGAGAACAATGCCGCGCAATTTGCAGCTCGGGCTTGCGCTCGTGCTTTCGGGGGCGATAGGCAATCTTGTTGACCGCGTTGCGCTTGGCTATGTGCGCGATTTCATTGCTTTTGACTTTATTAACTTTCCCGTGTTCAATTTTGCGGACAGCTGCATAACCGTGGGTGCGGCGCTGCTTGTTGCAAGCATTCTGTTCACAAAGAGCGGCAGGGCATATTTTGCCGCATTGGACGAAAAAAAGCAGAAGCCCGAAAAAACGGACGGCGAAAAAACCGCGGATTGCGCGGCGGACAACGGCGGCGAAGCGGGTGCCGAACCCGACGTAAAGCAGGCGGAAAGCAAATGAACTCGGATTCGGAACGGATGAACGGACAGCTCCCCGAAAAGAACAGCGGGCAATGCGCGGAAAAGGCCCGCACAAGTGTCGCTGCCGACGTTTTCGGCCGTGAGTTTGTTTCGGATGAAATTCTTTGCGGCGAGACGGAAGACGGCTGCCGAAACGGCGGAAAAATTGTTATTGCGGCACAAAAAAACGGAGGCAGGCTGGATGCTTTTGCCGCGGAACACACGGAGCTTACGCGTTCGGCGGTGCAAAGGCTGCTCCTTTGCGGGGCGGTAACGGTCAACGGTCGCTGCGAAAAAGCAAAGTATGCCGTGCGCATGGGTGATATTATCGAAATTCAGCTTCCGCCGCCCGTGCCGACGGAGCTGGTTCCGCAGGATATTCCGATAGATATTGTGTATCAGGATGCTGATATTGCCGTTATAAACAAGCCCGTCGGAATGGTCGTGCATCCCGCGCCGGGCAACCCGGACGGGACGCTTTGCAACGCGCTGATGTTTCACCTTAAGGATTTGTCGGGCATAGGCGGAGCAATGCGCCCGGGGCTTGTGCATCGAATCGACAAGAACACATCCGGACTGCTGGTCATTGCAAAGAATGACGATGCTCACAATTTTCTTGCGAGCGAGCTGAAGACCCATGCGGTGGCAAGAACCTACTGCGCTTTGTGTGAGGGGAATTTCCGGCAGGACAGCGGAACCGTCGATGCGCCGCTTGCAAGGCACAAAACGGACAGAAAACGCATGGCGGTATACCCTGCCGGAACGGCGGGCGCGCGTGAAGCGGTTACACATTGGTTCGTTCGCGAACGTTTCCCGAACAGCGGCGCGGGCGGAAGAACGCTTTTGCGGGTTGAACTCGAAACGGGAAGGACACACCAAATCCGCGTTCACATGGCCTATATCAATCATCCGCTTGTCGGCGACGATGTATACGGCACGGGTGCGGCATCGGCAGTGCGCGGCAGGAACGATCTCGGGTTCGTCGGGCAGGCTCTCCATGCGGAAAGGCTGCGCCTGATTCACCCGCGAACTCACGAACAAATGGAATTTTTTGCTCCTCTGCCGGAGCATTTTAAGGCTGCTCTCGAAAAACTGCGCGGAGCAAACGGATAAACCCGATTAAACAGAATTCAAACAGAATTTTAATATCAAAACTGTGCGGAGCTTTTGCGGAGCAAACGGAACGAAGTGCCCCCGAAGGGCTCTGCTGCACGAAAACAGGGAAGGAACACAATGAAAAGATTGACCCGCAGCGAAATTAAAGCGGAACTGAAAAAGCCGAACGGTTCGGCGGAAATAATGAATGATTCCACCATCGACAAAATCAGCCTTTGCGATGAAACAGCGGCAATGTTCATTGAGGAAAACATCGGCTCGGCGCTGATGATACGCCTTGCAAAAAGCCGCGCAATGCTGCTCCGCATGAGCGGCAACCCTGCTCTTCTGCCGGCGATGCGCAAAGCCCTCGCAAGCGATGCCTCCCCGAAGCTCCGCCGCAATGCAGCAAGGCTTATCGGCCTTTTCACAAAGGATGAAGCGGATGCCCGGCTTCTTATCGAACGGCTGAAATGCGAGGATACGCGTTTTGTTCGTCCGTCTCTGCTTTTTGCATTGGGAGCCGTCGGCGGCGAAAGCGCTCAGTGCGCGCTTGACGAATACATTCCCGCCCCGCCTGCGGACGAAACGGAGCAGAAGCATTATCTTGAGGAATGCGAGGCGTTGAAACAGGCGCGCGCCGCCGCAATGAAGCACGAAAAGCATATTTTCCGCGGACTTGACAAAGTTTATGAAATTGAGCTGACCGCTCCCGACCGCCTGACGGAGCAGCTTAAAACCGAACTGGAAGATTTTGACATTGAGGCGTTTGACGTTCGCCGAAACAGCCTGAAGGTCAATACGGATGATTACATCGGCCTGTTTGAAGCACGCTGCTTTTCGGAGGCTCTGATTCCGATCGATATGAAAGTCGATTTAACGGCGGAAGCGATTTCTTCCTGCGCAAAACCCTTTATGCTTGATTTCATGCGGAAGACGCATGAGGGCGAGCCGCCGTATCGCTATCGCATTGAAATAACGGGAGACCTGCCGGGGGATATTAACAGAAGCGAGCTGAAAAAGGCGATTCGCGATCTTACGGACGATAAAACGCTTGTGAATGCGCCTTCGGATTACGAAATCGAACTTCGCATCGCCGCTTCGGTGAGCTCCGCAAGGCTGTACCTGAAGCTTTTCACCGTCAGGGATGAGCGTTTCCCCTACCGAAAGGAGATGCTGCCGGCTTCGATGAACCCTGCGGCTGCGGCTGCCGTGCTGCGGTTTGCAAGCGATTATTTGACTGTCAATGCCCGCGTCATCGACCCGTGCTGCGGGAGCGGCACTCTGCTTTTTGAACGCGGAATGCTCTCACCCTGCGCTTCTTTGACGGGTGTTGATATTTCCCACAAGGCGATTGACTGCGCAAGGGTGAATGCGGAGGCGGCGGTGAAAACCTGCGGAATAACCCCGGCAAAATTCATATGCAACGATATAATGCGGTTCGAAAGCAAAAGACCGTATGATGAGCTCATCTGCAACCTGCCTTTCGGCAACCGCGTGGGGAATCATTCCTCTTGCGAAAGACTCTACGAAGGGCTGCTTGACCGCATGGGACTGCTTGTCAAAAAAGGCGGCATTGCAGTGCTTTACACAATGGAGTTCACCCTGCTCAAAAACCTGATTCGGGAAAGACGCAATATCGAAATCCTGAAGCAGGAGCGCACCGAGGCGGGCGGACTGACCCCGATGATATTCATACTCCGAGTGAAAGAGTGAAAGAACGAGAAACCGGGGGCCGGGATGAAAATCAAAAGTCGGGAATCAAAAGTCGGGAATTAATTTCGGATTGCGAACAGGACGGCAGCGAGAACAGGACGGCAGCGATATGATATTTAAGGCAAAATTGCTTTCGGAAGATGACATCGGCAGAACACTCGTTCGGATGGCACATCAGATAATTGAAAAAAACCACGGCACGGACGGCATATGCCTTGTCGGAATCCGCACCCGCGGCGTTCCGCTTGCGTTCCGCCTTGCAGAGAACATTGAACGGATAACCGGCGCAAAAATTCCGGTCGGCGAACTTGACATAACCCTTTACCGCGACGATCTTTCGGCCGTTGCGCCCGATCCCGTGGTAAACACGACGGAGGTGAATTTTTCACTTATCGGAAAAACAGTTATCCTTGTGGATGATGTTATCTACACCTGCCGAACGGCAAGAGCTGCGCTCGACGCGGTAATGGCTCTGGGACGTCCGGCGCGGGTCCGGCTTGCGGTGCTTATCGACAGGGGGCATTCGGAGCTTCCGATTCGCCCAAATTTTGTCGGAAAAAACATTCCGACGGCAAAAAACGAGATAATTTCCGTTCGCCTTAAAGAAATCGACGGCGAAAACTGCGTGGAGCTGTATACCGCGGGCAGTGAACAGTGAGCGGCAAACGGCGAACATGTAAAAATGCGAAATTATTGCTTGCATAGCCGCGCTTCCTCGTGTAAAATACAATAATGAGGCAGAATACCTGCAAAGAGGGCAGATTCTTCATGCTTCACGCGAAAAGCGGAATTTTCGCCGCTTTTCGCGTGAAATACCGCACGAATCGACGGTTCTGCCGATGCGTGCCCTCTGTGCGGAACAGATATGACCTGATTATGACCTTATACAGAAAGGATTGTCACAGCCGTGAGTCTTTCATTGGAAGTAAAAAAATTCATAAACTCCGAGCATACCGGAGAATTTGTCAACGTTACCCTTCCCAGCGAGCTGCCGGTTCGCAGAGAGGAGGTTCGCACCGTTCATCGCGATACTGCCGCTGCCGAAAACGCAAAGCGCAGGGCGCGTGATCTTGCAAATGCACGTGAAAGCGCGAAACGCGCCGTACAATCCGCCGAAGAAGCTCTTTCGGATGCACACAGGGACGAACGTGCCGCCGAAAAAGAACTGCGCGAAAGGCAAAGCCGCCGAAGTGCGCTGACGCCCGAATACGACGAAAAGAACGGCATTGCCGCCGCTGCACAAAGCCTTTTTAACCAGCGCAAGGCGGAGAGTGACCGCTGCTATGCCGTTTATTCCGAGTTTGAAAAGGCTCTTCGCAAGGCGGAGACGGACAGCAATGCCGCTCACACCGCTGCCGCAGGCTGCCGCGCCGCGCTTGAAAACGCCGAAACGGCGCACCGAAATGCAGTCGAAACCGAAATGCGCCTTCATAAGCAGCTTGAAGAGCTTCGAAACGACAGCGCGCAGACGGAAGTTCTTGTTGCAAAAACCGACCGTGAATCGGAGGAATTTCGAAAAACTGAGAACGAAAAAGCAAATATTGTTGCGGAGCTGAACGCCGAGGCGGTGCGCCTTGCGGGTGAAAAGCGTGCGCTTGAAAAACAAATTGCGGATGCCGAACGAAGCCTTGCAAAACTCGACCGCGATCTTCAAAAAGCAAAAAGCGATCGAACCGCATTGACTCAGCAGCTTGATGCGCTTAAAATTGCCGCAAACGGCAAAAAGGGCGCGGACAAGGATGCGGCGATGCAGAAAGTCAATGCCGCAAACGCAAAAGCCGATGCTGCGGCGGAGGTTGAAAAGCAGCGGACATCGGAGCGTTCCACACTTGAATCGGAGTGCGCCGGACTTCGCGAAAAACTGACCGAGTGTGAACGCTGCGCTGCCGAAAACGATGAAAAACTGCGTTCCGCACGGCAGGAATACGACACGGCAAAGGCGCAAACCGCTGCAATGAATGAAGAAAGCACCGGAAGAAAAGCCGCGCTTGCAGGCAAAAACGCAACGCTTGACGCACTTGCGGCTCAGCTTGAAAATGCAAAGCTGCGCATTGTCGAAACCGAAAAAGCCGAAACCGCCGCCCGTTCGGCGGCCGCCGCCGCAGAGGTTGAAGCCGCAAGGCTCAAAACCGCACTTGACACGGCGAATGAGCGCGCCGCCGAAAAGAAAAAGATATACGCCGACGCAAAGGTGCTTACCGATGCCGCCGAAGCCGACTACAATTTAAAGCGTTCCGATTTTGATGCGGCGGATGTTGTCGTTCGCAATGCGGACAAGAACGTTTCGGCTGCAAAGAATGCACATGATAGCGCTGTTGAAAAGTTCAGAAATGCCGAAACCCGCCTTGAAACGGCGCGTGCAAAGCTTGAAGATGCAATCAGAAACAGTGAATTTGCCGATTCGGAAGCGGTGCGCCTGCGCAACTCGGTTCATGTTATTGAAACACGCTATGAAACGGCAAGGATTCATTACATGGAAAGCGGCAAGGGCGAGCCGTTGATCTTGGTTCATTCGGCAGGGCAGTCCCTGTACACCTTCCGCCGGCTGTTCTACAAGCTTGCAATGTATTACCGCGTTATTGCCGTTGACCTTGTGGGGCACGGCTATTCGGACAGACCCGATTTCTTCGATTATACCATCGGCGACCATGCCGAAAGTCTTGCGCGCTTCATGGATTCAATGGGAATCGAATCTGCGCATATTCTCGGTTTTTCCTTCGGTGCGGGTTATGCGCTTGAGCTTGCGCACAAGCATCCGGAGCGTGTCGGAAAGGTTATTGCAATCTGTCCCGGCGGCGTAACGAGTGAAATGCCGCTCACCGTCCGAATGATGGAAAGCGGACTGTTCGGCGGAATTGCCTCCAGAATGTACAACCTTAAATCCGTTGAAAAAATGCTTAACGAATGCGTTTTCGACCATACTGTAATAAACGAACACGATGCTGCGGAGTATTTCAAGCCAATTGCGGACAGTTCAAGCCGTTACGCCGTTCGCCGAACTTTGGCTGAGTTTGACGAAAATGCACTGATTTCATCTCTGCGTGAAATTGAGGCTCCCGTTCTGCTGCTTTGGGGAGAGGATGATAAGTGGCATCCCGCAGGCGAAGCTGACGAATACCGTTCCTCCCTGCGCAGCTGCGCATGCACCGTCATTCGCAATGCGGGGCATCTTGTTCACGAGGAAAAACCCGACAGGATCGCCGAACTTATCCGCGGCTTCATCCCGGCGGGATACGATAATTAACGTGCTTTTGCAAAAACGGGTTCGGAATTCAATTTTCAAAAAATGACTCAAAAAAAGCGGCTCGGAGCGAATCGGCTTCGGGCCGCCTCTGTTCCGAAACGAGAGCTTCGGATAATGTTTCCGAGCTTCGGATACGAATTGAAGATGAACGGAATACGAACTGAATATGAATTGAATCACGGAATCTGCGCATACTTCCTTTGGGCGGAAAGCCGTCCGAAAAGTATTTTACTTAAAGGAGAACAGAAACCATGACACAGAATCAGGTTGGCTGCCAGACTATCGGCTGCCGCGTCACAAGCTGCCGATACAACGACAAAGGCTCGTATTGCGAACTTTCAAGGATTCAGATCGAACCCTGCTGCTGCAAAAACAGCGGAAACGGCGATCCCGCCGATGAGAGCCTTTGCGGAAGTTACCGCAGGAAATAAAAAAGCTGACATAAGGCTTAAACGTCTCATGTCAGCGTCCGCATGGTTCGTCCTGCGGCACGGGGCCGTGCCGTTCCGAAAATGCGGCTGCACTTAAAGCCGGTTTTCGGTTTGAACATCTCGGTGCAGCATATCGCCCGCAAGCTTTTTGAGCCGTGCGGGTGTGTTGTCCGCAGGATAAACGGCGCAGTGCGCAATAAGAGCCGCTTTGATTTTCCCGACGGCGGGTGAAGCGGGAAGGCTGAGCCAATTCATGATGTCCGCACCGCTGCAATTGAGCGCACGGGCGGAGAACGGGACGCCTTCCTGCTGCATTTTTTGAAGCAATATGCGCCAGCGCACAGCCGATTCAACTTCCCCGGTGATGATTCCGGAACCGTGAACATCCGCTTCACGGATATCCGCAATTTCAAGGCTTCGTTCAAATCCCCAGCGGGCAAATGTTCGGCGCAGCGTTTTGTCCTTTGCGGTGTTGTTAAGATCGTACATATGATGACGGACGATGAAACAAACTTCGTCCGTCGTTTTGTTGTCATAACGGAGCCGCTGCATTATTTCTCGGGAAATAATTTCACCTTCCGCATCGTGTCCGTGCATATTGCCGTTTTTTTTCAGAACAACGGGTTTTGCAACATCGTGCAGCAGCCCGGCAAGGCGGGGAACAAGCATGGGTTTGGATTCCGCAGCGGTATGAAGTGCGTGGTCAAGCACGTCATAGCGGTGATGAGTGGTTTTTTGCGCAATGCCGCGTCCGCGGGACAGCTCGGGAAGAATGACTGCAAGCGCACCGATGTCGCGCAGCAGCAGCAGCCCGTTCAGCACCTGTTCCGTGTTTCGCGAACCGTATTTTATATCACAGAGAAGGAGTTTATTCAATTCATCGCGAATGCGTTCGGCGGAAATATCGCGGAGATTGCCGCAAAGCCTTGATGCACATGCAAATGTGGCCGGGTCGATTTTGAACCGAAGCTCGGCCGCAAAGCGAACAAGCCGAAGAATACGCAGTCCGTCATCCGCAAGCACGATTTCAGGGTCAATGCTTGATGTTCTCAAGACCCTGTTTTCAAGATCGGGCAGCCCGCCGGCAGGGTCGATTATTTCCCGCGTGAGAATATCGCAATAGAGCGCGTTTACCGAAAAGTCGCGCCGCCGCGAATCCTCATCGGGTGTTTTTGCAAACCGTATGCTTATCGGACGGTGTGCGCCGCCGTCGGAGTATTTGTCGGCACGGAAAGTCGTGTGTTCAAACTTCTGCCCCTCGGCGTGAATTTCGACCATGCCGAAAGCAATTCCCTTCGGAACAACTTTGAATCCCATTTCGTGCGCAAGCTCAATTGTTTCGTCCGGAGTAAGGGCGGAGCATATGTCAATATCGCTGACAGGCAGCCCGAGAAGTGCATTGCGCACAAGCCCGCCGACGGCAAAAAGGCGGCAGCCCCGCGCAGAAACGCGCTCCGCAATGCGGATAAGCGATTCGGGGAAACTGACGGAAGCGGGAAGGGCGCGAACTCCGTCCGCATTTGTTTTATACGTTGATTTGCTTTCTGTCACGATAAAACACTCTCTTATTTAAAATTTTGCGGGGGAGCCGGGAAAGGGGCGGGTCTGCTTTGAAACGCGCCGAACCCAAGCTCAAAAATCAGTCCGAAACCTCATCGCGGAATCGGCGGACAAGCTCCGAAAGCTCCGGCAGCTCCCGTGCAGCACGGAACGCCCATTTATAAAACGGCATATGCCGGCGGTTGAGCAGGAAAAGCAT
>CALAXO010000031.1 GCA_937894955.1 uncultured Clostridia bacterium | reverse complement strand
TCAACTCCGTAGATAACAACGAAATCTTTTGCATTGTATTCTTTTGCAAGCTCACTCGGCGCGGGCATTGTGGGGCTGTAGTACATCGTGCGGGTATCAAGCATTATGATTGTGTTGTAATGCGCCGCCAAAAACGGCACGATCGCATTGCCGTAGCTGTCCTTAAGCACAAACAGTGTGCCGCTTTCAACGTTCGGGTTCACGATTTTTGTAATGCCGTGGTTGCTGTACAGGTATGCGGCATATTTATCAACAACATCGTCGAAGAGTTTATCCGTGTCAAGAGAACCGCGATGCTCGGTTTCAACCGTGCCGTCAATAACGGTAACGCTCAGGTCACTGTCATAGCTTCCGACCCATGTCTGAAGGTCGTCTGCGGGAATCTCCCAAAGACCGCTTTGTCCGTATGCCGTGCCGTAGAAGCTGTAGGATTGCTTTTTAAATTCGCTTTCAGCCAAAGGTTCAAAACCCAGTTCCTTTGCAATTGCACAATAAGCAATGTATGAACCCTTCATCGTCAGGTGATGATCCGTGCGGTAATAAAGCTCGGAAACATTGCCTGCATTGTTGAAAACATTGTCGGCAAAAATGCTTTTTGCGCAATTCTGAAGTCCGTATACGGAATTCAACGCATCGATGATTTGCCCGTCGGCATATTCACGGTGAACGACGGGAAGCTCCTCCGGAAGCATATAGCCTGCGGAAGGAATGATAAAGGTGAAAGCGTTAAGATCGTTTTCTGTTATAAAGACGGAAATCTTTTCGGCATTTGTTTTCATTGTTTCATCATCTCTTTGAACGGGTGCGCTGAACAGGCGGTTATTCTTGCCCAGAGTGACTTTTTCAACAATGTTGCGCCCGGAGTAAAGGTTCATATGCGAGTATATCGAAACGAATGCATTCCTTGCGGGAAAATGATCCTCCAGCCATGTGTCAACTTCGCCCGCGAATTTGCCGCTCAAAATGTTGCTGAGGCTTGTATTCGGAGCGGAGGCAAGCACGCGCCGTTCGTTCGGGCTCAGCTCACCTTCATGCTTCGGCAAAAACATAATGAGAAGGAAAAATACTGAAATAAACCCCGCAAACAGAACGATTAGCAGTTTGTTTGCAGCGTCGACCGTATTGCGTGTACCGCGTTTTACCTTGATTTTGCAGTTTTTATTCATAGTTCTTTCGGGTTAGGGGTTCGTTCGCTTTTGTTTCGTATAATGAAACCTGAATCGAGCTTGCAGATTCACTCAGAACGGTTAAATCCGCAGCTCGATTCGTGCGGTAACGGTGCATCGAAAATCAGCATACGCTTTGCGGCGTTAAGCTGTTTTCAGTGCAGCATCAATCTGTGCGTTGAGAAAGCTCTGTGCGGCGGGTGCATCATTGCTGACGATGACGAAAACGTAATTACCGTTCGTCTGGTTGACGGCGTTTTCAAGTTTCGGAACTTGATCCGCGCCATAGCTTGCATATGCTTCGGCATTGTAATCGATCCACTCCTTGACCGCGCCCTTGCTGATGCTCTCGGCTGCTGCGGCATCAACCGCTTCGATAACAATAACAACCTCCGGAGTGGAAGCACTGACAGAATAGAAAAGTCTGAAGCTTCCGTCAGCATTCTTTGCAAGCTTTGCTTCGTCAAGTTTAAGCTGAGAAATCGCTGCGTCCGCATTGGGCACTGCTTCGGGTGTTACCTGGAAGCTGCAATTGTTGATAAGGTTGACCCCGATCGAATTCACATCAAGCTTGAGCTTTGAATAATCCTTGCCGCATGCGCAGAATATGAGCATTGCCGCAACAAGAACGAATGCGGATGCAATTTTGAGAATGTTTTCCTTTTTCATTTGTAAGTCCTCCGTTTGTTTAGCTCTTTTTTTATGTTTAACCTTCTTACATGCTGCCGTCAGGGACGAAGCACGGCTGCAACCGTGCGGCAGATATGATCCGCCCAGTATTTTGAGTAGGTCATGTTTAAATGGATCCCGTCGCCGGATGCATCCGCGGGCAGACAGCCGTTTGCGTCAACGAGTGCCTCGGGAACGGAAACGTAATGACAGCCGCGCCGCGCCGCAAGATCAACAAGCTGCGCATTGTAAAGCTGGATGTTCTCATTCGTGACCCCCGTTGTGCTTGTGCTGCTGACTTTTGCCGAAACCGGCGGAATCAGCATGATGAAAATTTCGCATCCGGGCTGACGCTGCCATATGTCATCGAGAAACTTGGAGTATTTTTCGATGAAAGTGTTGAGATTCGGCCAGCCGAGTTCGTTTTCGCCGAACATCAGAATTACGGCTTCGTATTTACCGGTATTCAGTTCATCAATAACCGGCACGCTGCCCGTGGTCGTTGTTTGTGTGTATACGGAAAGAATGTTCAGCCCGACGCGGGTGAAGAATTTGCCGTGCGTAATAACGCCGTATTTATACAACCCCTCGAACGTGGAATTGCCCACAAATGCGCAATTGTCAAAAACGGATTGGTCAATGGGCGCACTTGTGTTCACCGGTGCATCCGTGTCGGCGGGTGCGGGTGTTGCCGTGGGTGCAGCAGTTTCTACAGTCGGCGCGGTTGCAGGTTCAACCGAGGGCAGCGGAGCTTTTGTCATGGGCAGAATATCAACAATGACATTCGGAGAATCATCTTTGCATGCGGTCAGTGCGCAGGCTGCAAGTGATGAAAAAACCATCAGCGCAGCCAACGCGGGGGAAAGGAAGGAACGCAGCCTTCCGGTGCGGCGTT
>CALAXO010000030.1 GCA_937894955.1 uncultured Clostridia bacterium | reverse complement strand
CACTTACGGGCGGCACCATCGGCAGCGTAGAGGATTTCGGCATTACGGATGCAAATAATATGGGGGCGGCGATGGCGCCTGCCGCGTTTAAAACGATTAAGACTCATCTTTCGGATTACTCGCGCAGGGCGGAGGATTACGACAGGATAATAACAGGAGATCTCGGCATTTTCGGCAGCGATATGCTGTATGAACTGCTGCGCGGTGAGGGGATTGAAATCGCCGACAGGCATGAGGATTGCGGCAAACTGATGTTCAGTCCGGAGCAAAATGTCAATTGCGGCGCAAGCGGCTGCGGCTGTGCGGCGACAATAATGAGCAGCTGGTTCCTGCCGAAAATTGAATCCGGCGAGCTTCGCCGCGTTCTTTTCCTTGCAACGGGTGCGCTCATGAGTCCTGTCAGCAGCCTTCAGGGGGAAAGCATTCCTTCGATTGCACATGCGGTTGTGATTGAGCATATTGACTGACCCAAACGGCGGTCGAATAAAAAACCGGAATTTGAAAACATAAAGAATTTGGACGGGTGAATTAAATGAGCAGTATAACGGATTATTTACTTGTTTTTGCAATCGGAGGTGCGATTTGCGTCATCGGGCAGCTTCTCATGAGCCTGACACGGCTGACGCCTGCAAGAATCCTTGTGATTTTTGTTACGGCGGGGGTTGTGCTCACGGCTGTCGGACTGTATAAACCCATTGTCGAACTCGGCGGAGCGGGCGCAACGGTGCCGCTGACGGGATTCGGGTATTCGCTTGCAAACGGCGCAATTGACGGCGCAATGAACGAGGGTTTGCTCGGTGCAATAACCGGTGGGGTGAAGGCAGCCGCGGGCGGTATCGCCGCCGCAGTGCTGTTCGGGTACGCTTTTGCACTGATTTTTACGCCGAAAACAAAAAAGTAAACGTATTGAGATTAAAAAAACCGACTTCCGTCGTCTGCCGGAAGCCGGTTTTTGTATTGTCAATGTTTGATTGATTGTTTTAAAATTCGAAACGACAGTCCAATC
>CALAXO010000029.1 GCA_937894955.1 uncultured Clostridia bacterium | reverse complement strand
GGTTGCCATCGGCGTTGCATAAAGCTTTTTCACAGCCATTCTCTTTACTTCTCACATACAGCAAACGCACCCCGAAACTCGGGGTGCGTTTGCGCTTTTGCGATATAAATAATCAATATCAGTTCATTTTGAGCGTTTTATACAGGTGAAGGTATTCCCCTGCACTTCTGCTCCAGCCGAAATCCACCGCCATTGCGCGGGCGGTGAGCCTTTGCCAAGCGGCTTTGTCCCCGCAATAAAGCTCGATTGCGGCACGGAAAGCATTATACAGCTCGTCCGCAGAATAGTTTCTGAAGGAAAAGCCCGTGCCCTCGTCCGTGAAGCGGTTATAGGGAATGACAGTGTCCGCAAGGCCTCCCGTTTCGCGCACAACGGGAATTGCACCGTAGCGCATTGCAAGCAGCTGTGACAGCCCGCAGGGCTCGAATGCAGAGGGCATCAGGAAGATGTCCGCCCCGGCATAGATTTGCCGCGCAAGTGCATCGTTCATCTCGGCACGGAAGGCAACCGAAGAAGGATTTATTGCGGCAAGGTCGGCGAACATGCGCTCGTATTCCGCATCACCCATGCCGAGGATCACAAGCTGCGCACCAAGATCCAGCAAACCCGGAATCACGGCGCGGAAAAGGTCGAGCCCCTTTTGGTTTGTCAGACGCGAAATCACCGCCGCAACAGGCCGCTCCTCCGACTGTTCAAGTCCCAAAGCCGTTTGGAGTGCGGATTTACATTTTTGTTTGCCCTGCGGATGATTTTTTGAGAAACGGCTGCAAAGAGCTTTATCCGTCCACGGATTGTACAGTTTTTTGTCAATGCCGTTCAGGATTCCCGCAATGTGCTTATGCCGCAGCAGTCCGTCCAAAGTTTCGCCGCAGCGGGGAGTGCAGATCTCCTTTGCATAAGTCGGGCTTACGGTCGTGACCGCATCGGAATAGATGATTCCCGCCTTCATGCAGTTGATATTGCAATAGTACTCGATTTGCGCCAGTGCATTCTGCCCAAGGCTCAGCAAGTCATTCGCAAGCATCGGGTTCATCAACCCCTGATAGCGGAGGTTGTGAATCGTGAACACCGTTTTAACGCGGGAGAATTCCGGCAATGTGGAATATTGCTCCCGAAGCAGCAGCGGAATCAGACCCGTTTGCCAATCGTTCAGGTGAATGATATCCGGCACAATATCCAGCTTTTGCATTATTTCAAGTGCCGCTTTCGAAAACCAGCAGTAACGCTCCGCCTCGAAATCGCCGCTTGAATAAACATAATCCTGTTTAAAATAAAACTCGTTGTCCGCAAAGTAGAAATCGATGCCGTCACGGCGGATTTTTTCAACGCCGACATATTGATTCCGCCAGCCGAGCTGAATCGAAAAGTCCGTAATATGCTGCATTTCTTTGCGGAATTGCTGCGGAATCATGCTGTATTTCGGAATCAGAACGGAAACCTCCGCCCCGAGCCTTTTCAGCGCGGCAGGCAGCGCACCCACAACATCCGCCAATCCGCCCGTTTTTATGAACGGGACACATTCACTTGCGACAAGAAAAATTTTCAAACCAAATTCCTTTCCGTTTGCAATGTTTTTTTGTTTCCGTTACCGCCGATTATTTGCATACCGCACGTTTTTTCCATGTTGACGGCACAAAAAGCAGCAGCAGCGGCCAAAGTTCGAGCCTGCCCGCAAGCATGTCAAAAGTCAGCACCAACTTTGAAAAATTGCTGAGCGGAGCGAAGCTCATTGTCGGCCCGAATGAATGGAATCCGGGTCCGATATTGAAAATGCAGGCGAAAACCGCCGACAGCGAGGATTCAAAATCAAAACCGTTTGTCGAAACAAGTATTATGGAGACGATAACGATTCCGATTATAACCGAAAAATAAACCGTGACCGAACGAACGATTGATTCCGAAACAACTTTGCCGTCCAGTTTCAGCGAGCGGACATATTTCGGGTGAGCGAAGCGGCGAAGCTCATTGAACGCATTTTTAATCAAAATTGCAACGCGGGAAGTCTTGATTCCGCCCGCCGTT
>CALAXO010000028.1 GCA_937894955.1 uncultured Clostridia bacterium | reverse complement strand
CCAAAGTCAATCCAATCCTATAACAACTTTGCCGAACGAGGGAATAAAATGATGATCTTACATGAATTTTACAATTGCGTCCTTTTTAACTTTACACGGAAAGGCTATTATAATAACAAAGAAAAAATTAAAACACGGAAAGAGCTTTACTAATGAAAGGAGCTGCGGCGATGAAGAAGGAATTTGAAGACAATGGAGTTGATCTGTGTTCCGTCGAAAATCAAAACACTGAGAGTTTCTTGCGGAAAAAGTCCGGGATGTCAGCGAAGCGGAAAGCGTGGATTTATTCGGTTCGTGCATTGATGACGGCTGCAACAGGAATCACGCTTGCACTTGCGTTGTTTCTTGTTGTTTATGTTCTTGCAAAAGGTTTGCCCAATCTGTCGATTGAACTGCTGACGACGGCACCGAGTTATCTGACGGGTCGAGTCGGCATTTTGCCGGACATTTTGAATTCGCTGTATATTGTTTTTGCAACATTGATTATCGTTCTGCCGCTCGGAGTCGGAAGTGCGGTATATCTTACGGAGTATGCGCGAAACAAAAAAATCGTTTCGGCAATTGAATATGCAGCGGAGGCACTTTCGGGTATTCCGTCCATCATTTACGGACTTGTCGGAATGCTGTTTTTCTGTCAATTTATGAAACTGCAAACTTCGCTGTTTGCAGGTGCGTTGACTCTTGCAATAATGAATCTGCCGACGATTATGCGAACAACGCAGGAGAGCCTGAAGACCGTTCCAAACAGTTACCGTGAGGGCGCGTTTGCACTCGGAGCGGGCAAATGGCGAGTGATTCGCACAGTTGTTCTTCCGGGGTGTGTGGACGGCATAATAACAGGCTGTATTTTGTCGGTCGGCAGGATACTCGGTGAATCGGCCGCATTGCTGTACACTGCCGGATTTGCGCATGTTCTGAACGGGTTTTTTGAGGCAATGTCCGACTCCGGCGCAACTCTGACGGTTGCACTGTACTTTTATGCAAAAGAAGAGGGGGCATTTGATGTTGCATTTGCCATTGCTTCCATTCTGATGATACTGACGCTTGCAATAAACTTTGCAGCAACGCTTGCAGGCAAACACTTTGAAAAGAGGAGAAATGCATGACGAACATAATCACAACAAACGATCTTTGCCTGTGGTACGGAAAAGCTCAGGCACTGAAAGATATTAACATCTCTGTTCCGGAGGGGAGCATCACTGCGCTTATCGGACCTTCCGGGTGCGGCAAATCAACTTTTTTAAAAACGCTCAACAGGATGAACGATCTTGTGCCGGATGTTCGAATCACGGGCAGTGTTAAATATCGCGGTAATGATATTTTTGCTCCCGGTACGGACATAAACGAACTGCGCAGGCAAATCGGAATGGTGTTCCAAAAACCGAATCCGTTTCCAATGAGCATATACGATAACATTGCGTACGGTCCGCGTACGCATGGGATACGGTCAAAAGCAAAGCTTGATGAAATCGTAGAGACATCTCTTACCAATGCTGCAATTTGGGATGAGGTGAAGGACAGACTCAAAAAATCCGCACTCGGTCTTTCCGGCGGACAGCAGCAGCGCCTTTGCATTGCCCGTGCGCTTGCAGTCGATCCGGACGTCCTTTTGATGGACGAGCCGACAAGCGCACTCGATCCGATTTCAACAACACGTATAGAAGAGCTTGCAATGGAGCTTAAAAGCAAGTATACTATTGTCATAGTCACTCACAACATGCAGCAGGCTCTTCGAATTTCAAACAAAACGGCCTTCTTCCTTTTGGGAGAGTTGGTGGAATGCGATGATACGGAAAAGATTTTTTCCAAGCCGCAGGATAAACGTACCGAAGATTATATTACCGGGAGGTTCGGATGATGAGAAGCAGCTTTGACAGTCAGCTGAGACAGCTCAATAATGAGCTTATTGAAATGGGAGCGTTGTGTGAGGAAGCGATCAATCTTTCCGCAAAAGCACTTGCCGAGGGCAATGCAAAAATCGCGGGAGGAGTTGCACCGATCGACAATGAAATTGACAAAATGGAACGCGATATAGAGACACTTTGCCTCAAATTGCTGCTGCGTCAACAGCCTGTTGCAGGGGATCTTCGTCAGATTTCTGCGGCACTCAAGATGATAACCGATATGGAACGCATTGGTGATCAGGCTGAGGATATTGCGGAAATAATCGTTTTTTTGAACGGCAGAAGCGGTGCGGAGTGTGAAGATATTGACAAAATGGCAAAGGCGGCAACAAAGATGGTTACAAACAGCATTGAAGCGTTTGTAAAACGCAATGTCGAACTTGCAAAAGAAGTTATTGCTCAGGATGATATTGTTGACGATTATTTTAACCGTGTCAAACAGGATTTGATTGAACGTATTTCTTCCGATCCGAGTGACGGCGAGTTTGCGCTTGACCTGCTGATGATCGCAAAGTATTTTGAGCGTATCGGTGACCATGCCACAAATATAGCAGAATGGGTCATGTTCTCCGTGACAGGGGTGCATGTTCAAAATGAATGATTGACTTTGTCGGCGGTGCATAGATTTGAATGGCGCGCAACGGTATCTTACGCCGATTGATTAATAATTGGGAAGTGTTCCGAGCCGAAACAAAAGCAAGCCGGAGACTTGAAAGGAATAATGACCATGATTTATTGTGTGGAAGATGATGCAAGCATTCGCGATCTTGAGGTTTACACACTGTGTTCAACCGGGTTTGCAGCACAGGGATTTCGTGACGGCAAGGAGCTTTTTGATGCAATCCACAAGCAAAAACCGGAACTGATTGTTCTGGATATTATGTTGCCGGGGGATGACGGAGTTCAAATTTTGCACAGGCTGAAAAATTCATCGGAGCTGAGTGAAATTCCTGTTATTATGGCGACTGCAAAAAGCATGGAATATGATAAAATAAAGACTCTGGATATGGGGGCGGACGACTATCTCGTTAAGCCCTTCGGAATGCTGGAAATGGTTTCACGCATCAAGGCCGTTCTTCGTCGCTGCAAAACTCCCGGCAGTCACGTTCTTCGTGCTGCCGGCGTCACGCTTAATGAGGATGAACATACGGTTGCTGTAGATGGGGAGCGGGTTGCGCTGACCTATAAAGAGTATGAATTGCTGAGACTTTTTATGAGTAAACCGGGCATTGCGTTTTCCCGCGAACAACTTTTCAGCGAGATCTGGGGAATGAACTATTGCGGAGAAACCCGCACGCTGGACATGCATATTCGAACACTTCGCCAAAAACTCGGTGCATACGGTAAACTGATTGAAACGGTTCGCAATGTGGGCTACAGAATGTCGAATGCAGATAATGTGCAATGAACCCAAGCAATTGCGCTCAAAATCAGTGAGGGGATCGAAATATGTCAGGTAAAATTTTTCGCTCAATAATCACAACGGCAGCACTTGTTCTGTTGACAAGCTTTGTTATCATAATAGGCGTGCTGTATGGGTACTTTACGCAGGTAATTGAAAAACAACTGCGTGAAGAACTTGATATTGCCGCAGCGGCAGTTGAAGAACATGGCGGAGACTATATAAAAAGGCTTCGCACCGGTACGGAAACCGTTGCGGACGGGAGCATAAGACCGGTCGGAGGCAACATTCGACTCACGCTGATCTCAAACACCGGGGAAGTTATTTATGACACTCAGTCTGACGCACAGACCATGGAGAATCATATTGATCGTCAGGAAATACGTGATGCAATGAGCGGCGGATATGGTATGAGTCGTCGATATTCTTCAACGCTTACGCAAAAAACCGTTTATTGCGCGAAAATGCTCAAAGACGGTTCGTTCCTGCGTATTTCAACGGAAAGTGCTTCCGTTCCAGCGCTTGTGCTCGGCATGATACAACCGCTGATTTTTGTTGCGGTGATTGCGGTTATTCTGTCCGCCGTGCTGGCACACAAAATGGCAAAACGATTGACGGAAGT
Source organism: uncultured Clostridia bacterium (assembly GCA_937894955.1). Taxonomy (GTDB): domain Bacteria; phylum Bacillota; class Clostridia; order Christensenellales; family CAG-138; genus PeH17. The sequence goes on along the minus strand of CALAXO010000028.1, from coordinate 19 downwards.
GCGCAAGAGCAACCTTTTT
>CALAXO010000027.1 GCA_937894955.1 uncultured Clostridia bacterium | reverse complement strand
CGTCTGTGCGGGCTTGAAATTGCAATGATCGTGTCCTTATCGCAGATTGCCGCAATATGCCCCACGGATTGCTGAATGGATTCGGCATACTCTTTTGCAAAATCACAAAGTTCGCCGACAAGAGAGTATTTTTTAAGGATGACCCCGCCTTCGCGGTCGGTATAGATTTCAAGCGCATCACCTTCGCGGATACGCAAAGTCCTTCGAATTTCCTTAGGTATTACAACTCTGCCGAGTTCATCAATTCGACGTACTATTCCTGTTGCTTTCATTTGCAGTGAAAACCTCCGTTTTTTGATTTATCATGGATAGTATTCGCTTTGATCGCATGAATATACATGATAAGCAAACATCGGCTTTAAGAGCAGGATTCGGTTTTTAATAATCGATATCGCTGCCCGTCTTGAATATTCAATGATTTGTTGATATAATGAAGATACAGAAAAAATACGCGGATGACGCATTTTCCGAACGGCAGAATTGAACGTGTTCGGCGAAATTGCGCCAAAACGGAAAACTGATGCAGCATGTTCGTATTTTTCGATTATGCATATTGATATGTAATAATAAAGAAAGCGGCGGAGGAAACATGGAAAATCGTTCTCAAACTCAAACCAAATGCCCCAAAAAAGCGGCACATGCATTAAAAAAGCTTATGGCAGTTCTGCTTGCGTTTGTCATGCTCTTTGCGGCTGCCTGCAAATTCGGTGATATTGATTCCGATGCAACAAAAGAGCCGCAGCAGCAAACCGCGGAACCCACTCAGGAACCCGCGCATGAAAAAACGGCGGCGGACGAAGCATTCGAAGCGGTGGATCGTGAAGTTTTTATATCTGTAGTTACTTCATCCGGACTCACTTTTCATCAATTCGTGAAGGACGCGGCAAGTTTCGGCATTGCCGAAGAGGATATTGAACGCGGATGGGGTGAGCTTTCGCAGGAGGCTGATGCTGCTGATTTTGCGGAAAACGCCGAAATACGCAAAAAGCTTTCCGAAATCGACCGAAGTCAGCTGTTCTACAGAAACAGAATCGCATACGACAACCTTGTTCTCAATCTGAAGCTTTCTGATGAAATTCATGCTGTTCCCGATGCATATTATTACAATGAGCCGCTTACGGTGTTCAACGGAGAACACACGATGCTTCCGCTGATGCTCTCAATGTATGAAATCAGCTCGGCGGAGGATGCCGAAAATTACGTGCTCCTGCTTGAAGATACCCCGCGTTATATCGGTCAGATCGAGCAGTTTGAACGCGAAAAAGCGGCAAAAGGACTGTTCATGACAGAAAATGCTTTGGACAAGGTTCTTGAGTCCTGCCTCAAGTTTGCGGAAACAGGCAATGACTGTTTTCTTATCGGTTTTTTTGAAGATGAAATGGCAAGTGCCGAATTCGAAATTTCCGAGCAGCAAAAAACAGCTTTGCTCGAACGCAGCAGGAACAGCATAATCAATGAGCTGCTGCCGGCATACAGAAGCCTTGCGAACACTCTTGAACAGCTTCGCCCGCAGTGCGGCTCCTTTGCCGGGGCATGCATGCGCAGTGTGGATGCAAAGGATTACTATGCTGCCGCAATAAAATCAAATGCCGCCTGCAATGCCGAGTATTCATCAATGGCCGATGAACTCGGTGAAAGCATTTCGAGTGTTTACGCTAAATTGGTGAAAATCATTCTCACGGACTCGAACGCAATGAAAGATTATGAAAAAAATATGACATCCGGCAATGTTGAAACGGATGTTGAATATCTTAAGGAGCTTATCGACGGGATCTATCCCGAAATTCCGGAACAAAGCATTCAATACGTCACGATTCCGGATGCCGTTGCGGAGGATTTCAGTCCCGCTGCATATATGATTTCCGCATTCGATGATCCGACAAGGAATATCGTTCTGCTGAACCCGACGGCGGAGGATGACACAATGCTCTTCACGCTTGCACATGAATGCTTCCCGGGGCATCTTTACCAAACTCAGTATTTCCGCAGCCTCGACGGACTGCCCCTTTCGCAGCAGCTGTGTGCTCCCACGGGCTATTCAGAAGGCTGGGCTGTTTTTTCGGAGCTTTTTATCTCCGGTATCAGCGAAAAATACGGAGTGGGCGGCTGCACGCTGCGGGAATACGAAAGTGTGCTTGCAAACACTCTTATTCCTGCATATGTGAGCATCAAGGTCAACTGCGAGGGCTGGACAGCGGAAGATATCGGCGATTACCTGAAGTCGTTCGGACTTGATCAGCAGGAATACATCGATGTTATATATGAATACTCGATTGATATGCCTCTGTATTTCTTCAACTACGCAATGGGCTATGTGTACACAAACAAGATTTACGAAAGCGTGAAGCATAACAGCGACGGGGACAAGACAGCATTCTTCAAACGTTATCTTGACATGGGACCCTGCATGTTCGATATTCTGTTTGAAGAGTTCGGAACGGGAAATTAAAGCGGAAATCGGCCGCCGCAAGTGAAACGGCCGGCTGAGCAGTTTGCAAATGAAGTTATGCGTGTTCCGAACGGGGATTGCGAAAAACACAGGTTCAAACCTTTCTGCTTAAAAATGTATTGTTCGGAGTAATTGCAATTCGAAACGTGCAAAGCATCGGAGGCAGGATAACAATGGCGGATTTGTATTTCAGATGCGGAAGCAAAAGCGAGGCTGACAGCCTTATCGAATCGGCACTGGAATTTGCCGAAAAGCATGAAATGTCAATTGACCATGTGGTTTTTGACCGACAGGACGGGCGGACAATTATGCTGAACATGTATGCCGATTCGGCCGTGTACAGGGAGCCGACAACGCTCCTCGTTCGCAATTATGCCTGTCTCGGCAATTCGGAGATACAGCGGCTTGCAATGCATAAAAAACTTGTGCGAAACGGGCTGACGGTCGTTTTTGAAGGCGGAAGCCCGATTGCGGATGAAAAAAAGCTGATTCTCCATACAATAAAATCCTATTACAGCTGCGGCGATGAATGGGAACGGAAATATGCCGGGGAATGCAAATCGACGCAAGTGCGGACAGAACTTTTCCCCGGGGAGAAATACGCAATGCCGGTGCCGTTCGGATACAGATTCGAAAACGGAGCACCGATTGCGGATCCCGCTGAGTCCGTTGTTGTGCGGAAGATATTCGAAATGTACAGGCACGGAGCCGGTGTTATCGAAATTGCAAAGGAAGCGAACAGTCTTTTGGCGGATATCAGGAATGAAAACGGACAGAAAACAGCCGATGACAAGCCGCTTACGCGTCACAACGTGTATGCAATGGTCGAAAACAACAGATATTTCGGCATTGAGGAAAAAGACGGGTTTGCGCACTATCCCGCAATCGTTCCGAATTACCTTCGGCTGTATGCGGCGCGTATCAACAGACGAAGAAAAGAAAAGACGGAAGCGGGGCACAGGTTTATGTTTGCAAACGTCACGCCCGTCGGCCTCGGATCGGTCCTGCAAACGGTCAATATTGCCTCTCCGTACAAGCCTGAAATCAGGTTTTATTGTGAAAACGGCAAAATAATCGTTGATGCCGTCAGGTTTGAAAATGCGATTTACGATGCATTATGGATGCAGCTGAGAAACGGAAGCGAACAAATGGAAAAAGCTGTTCACAGATACGTTGCCGAAAACAGGGAAGCGGCGGAGGCAACCCGAAACGATGTTTACAGCAGACTGGAAATGATTCGCGAAGAGATCAACTGCATTGGTGAAAACGGATGGAGCGAAAGCCTCATGCCGCATATGAATCGTGCAGGCTGTTTTGACGATTTTAAAACGGAGTATGATGAGCTGCGGGAGGAATTTATGTGTGCGCAGCTTGAATGCGAGCTCTTGGGCGTTACCCGCGTTCAGATTTCGGGCTTTTTTGCTCATGCTGCCGATCTTCCGATACAGTGCGCGGAGGAAATTCGGTTTTTCTCCTCCGTGTTCATTAAAAATATCCTGATTGACGAGAAAAGAATAACAATAAAAACACTTGGCGAAGAGTGGGGAGATGCATCGATGCCCGCAAACGGCATAGTGCGGTTCGTAAAAAACCAACCGGATCAGTCCGACTCGGATTGTTTCGGTTCGGACTGCGAAAATGCCCAATGCAGCACCGGGGACGAAACCGTGCACAATGTGACGGGTGACGGACTGAAAACCGAATGAAAAAACAGGCGGAGACACTGATATGCAGAAGAAACAAAGAATACCCAAAAACACAAAAGAGCAGAGAACAAAAAAAGCGAAAGGCGCATCAGCATACGATGAAGCCTTGTACTTCCTGACGCCGAAAGCGCGAACGGTGCGCGAGGTCGAAAACAGACTGGATGAATGCAATTATTCCGAAGGCGAAATCATGGCGGCAATTGACAGGCTGCTGAACAACGGACTTTTGAACGATGAAAAATTTGCCCGTGACTTTATTGAATCACGCCTCAACACAAAACCGGTCAGCAGAGGAAAGCTGTGCAGACAGCTGAGGGAGCATTTTGTTGACAGTGCCGCCATTGACGAGGCTTTATCCGCCATTTCGGACGAAACGGAGCTTTCCAACGCCGCCGCTGTCGGAAATAAGTATTTCAGACAGTATTCAAACCTTCCTCTCAAAGAAAGACTGCGCCGAACGGGTTCAAGGCTTGTTTCGTGCGGGTATGCGTTTGACAATGTGAAAACGGTGCTTTCGGAACTTGCGGAAAATGCCGAAGAGACGGAGAATTTCGATGAAAGATATGACGAAATCGAGCTTTCGTTCCGTTCCGCCGAAAACGGAGCAGAGGATGATGAATGACAAAAACGGGCGGACAGGCCCGGGAAATTGTTTTAAAATGCACGGCATACGGAAGGCGGAAACGGTGCATGAAACGGATTCCACAAATGCGGAGCTGAAGCGGCGCGCTGCAAACGGTGTGTTGAAAGACGGAACCGTATTGATTGCGGAACGACAAACGGGCGGACGCGGCAGACGCGGCAGAAAGTGGGAAAACACGTCCGGAGCGCTGCTGATGAGCATTGCCTGTGATGCTTCGGATATTGCGGCGGAGGACATTCCGCTGGTTACGCTTGCGGCGGCACTCGGAGTGTTTGATTCACTCGATTTGTTCCTGCCTGCAAAAAAACGGTCAAAAGCCGACGGAGAAAATGTGCGGATAAAATGGCCGAATGATATTCTTTTCGGGCAGAAAAAACTTTGCGGAATACTTGCTGAGCTTGTTCGGAACGGAACGAGGACAATGACCGTTATCGGAATCGGCATGAACGTGAATGCCGCTGAAGTGTCGGATGCGTGGATGCAGCAGGCAACTTCGCTTTTTATCGAAACGGGCGCAATAACCGATGTGAATGAACTCGGGGCCTGCATTGCCGAACATGTGCATGAACGTGTTAACATGCTGAAACAGGGGAAGAAAGACCTTATCCTGCGTGATTACAGAAATAACTGTTCAACATTGAATAAAGAAATCACGATTCACGGCACGGACGGCAGCAAGGTTCAGGCGTTTGCGGCGGGAATCGATGAACACGGCAGACTGATTGCCGCTTTTCCGAACGGAGAAACGAAAAGGGTGGATGCTGCGGATGTGTCCGTCCGAACGGGCGGGCAGACGCCTGAATAAATCAGTGCAGAAATAAAAAAACGCAAAGGACGAAATACATCATGCTTAACGTATCCGAAACGGCATTGATGCGCAGCTGCGACAAAAACATGACAGAAAAGATCGGCATACCCGATGCGGTTCTGATGGAAAATGCGGCAAATGCTGTTGCACAGAGCATAAAAAGGCATACAGCAGGGCGTATAAACGACAGCCGCGTGTTCATACTTATCGGCCCCGGCAATAACGGTGGGGACGGACTTGCGCTGCTCCGAATTTTGACGGCGGAGGGGTACAATGCGGAGGGAATTCTGCTTTTTGAACCGATACGGAACAAAAAATATGAACAATCGGCTGTATTGCCGCACAGCAGTGCCGAACTGAATTATCAAATTGCGATAAATCTCGATTTACCGCTTTCAAACGACATTAACAGGTTGAATACCTGCCGAGAATCAGATATAATCGTTGATGCGATCTTCGGCACAGGGTTGAACCGAAAACCAAGCGGTGTTTTTAAAACGGCGATTGAAAGGGCAAACGCTCTTCCGGTCTGCCGTATTGCGGTGGATATTCCGTCCGGAATAAACGGCGACACGGGAGAGTGCGGAGGCTCGGAACCGAATTCGGAGCGTCCGGCGGTGTTCCGTGCGGATGAAACGGTGACTTTTGTCGCCGTAAAGCGCGGAATGCTGCTCACTCATGAACGTGAGTGTGTAGGAAAAATAACCGTTGCACAAATTGGAATCACGGATGCGGAACACGCTGCCCTGCTGCAAAAAGAACAGCTCATTGACGAAGAGTTTGTTCGCAGCCTGCTGCCGAAAAGAAAACTTGTTTCAAACAAGGGAACTTTCGGAAAGGCGGCGATTGCGGCCGGAAGTCCCGGCATGGGCGGCGCGGCTGTTATGGCGGCATCTGCGGCTTTGCGTGCGGGCGCGGGGTTGACGAAAGCGTTTGTTCCGCGCGATATTATGTACATGTTTGCTTCCCGCCCCGAGATTATGGCAGTGGCGGATGATAACATTCAAGGCCTTGTGAAATGGGCAACGGCTTTTGGCATAGGCTGCGGGTCGGGCGGCGATGCATTGATTAAGCAAAAGCTTCGCGCCGTGCTTTCATGCGGAAAACCGGCCGTTATCGATGCCGACGGACTGAATAACCTTGATGATGAGTTGAAAAAACTGCTTTCCCCGCGGCACGTGCTGACTCCGCATCCCGGCGAGATGGCGCGCCTGACGGGAAAACCAATCGAAGATGTGCTGCGTGACCCTGCGGGATTTGCCGAAAACACGGCAAAATCATTCGGGTGCATCGTTCTGCTTAAAGGGGCGGTCTCGGTGGCAGCGCATCCGGACGGCAGGCTGAGATACAACGCTTCCGGCAATCCCGGGCTTGCCAAGGGCGGCAGCGGCGATGTGCTGACGGGAATCATCACGGCATTGCTGGCGCAGGGATTGGAGCCTTTCGATGCGGCATCGGCAGGTGCATATATTCTCGGCAGCTCGGCAGAGTCTGCGCTTGAATTGCTGCATGAACGCGCTTTAACGGCGGGGGATGTTTTGAACGCAATCGAAAAAACTGCGGGTGCGGACAGTGCGGAACGCCGCAATTGATTTAAGTACCGATTTCATGTGAATAAATAGGTAAAAAGGAAAAACAATGAAAATATTAAAAAACGGGAAAATAATTCCGATGGTCGGAGAACCCTACGAGGGGGATATTGCAATTGAAAACGGAAAGATTCATGTAATGGGTGTGAATCTTGATTATCCGAATGCGGAAGAGATAAATGTCAGCGGATGTTTTGTGCTTCCCGGATTTGTGGATGCGCATTGCCATATCGGCATGTGGGAGGACGGCATAGGATTCGAGGGCGCGGACGGCAACGATTCTTGCAAACCCGTAACTCCCGAACTGCGCGCGATCGACGGCATAAACCCGTTTGACAACTGCTTCACGGAGGCTCGCGCCGGCGGCGTAACAAGCGTTGTGACAGGCCCCGGCAGCGCAAACGTTATCGGCGGTCAGTTCGTTGCAATGAAAACGTTCGGCAGGAGCATAGAGGATATGACGATAAAATTCCCTGCCGCAATGAAGGCTGCATTCGGAGAGAACCCAAAGCGCGTTTTCAGTGCGCAAAAAACTTTTTACACAAGAATGTCGATTGCCGCACAGCTGCGCGGGA
>CALAXO010000026.1 GCA_937894955.1 uncultured Clostridia bacterium | reverse complement strand
GCGGCGGTGGCCGCGGCGGTTTCGGCGGCGGTGGCCGCGGCGGTTTCGGCGGCGGAGGTCGCGGCGGCGGTTTCGGCGGCGGAGGAGGCGGATCGCGCGGCGGCGGTGCAGGAAGGCGATAAGCTGTTTTTTCAGGCTTTCACTGTATAAATCATATAACAGGATAATCGACAGCCCGAAGGACATTTCATCCTTCGGGCTGTTTGCCGTTAAATCGGTTCGGCACTTTCAATCAAGGGCTGCTCGGCTTTGATTTTTAGGCGTTTTTCGGCTTATGCTCAATCCGCGAACCCTTCTTCAAGCCCGTCAAACACAACGCGCAGCTCCGCATCGGCATCTGCGGGCGGGGCTTGTTTGCCTGCATAATCAAGAATGGTTTTGATTGCGCTGAGCCTGTCGGAGGGCTTCAGCTCCTCGCTTGTGACCATATCAACAAGCGCTTTCAACGCAAGCCTGTTCAGGCGCGGTGCGGAGTATTTGCCTGCCGCAGCGCGTGCGGCAGCTTTTTCCGTTTCAACAGCATTGCCGCCGGCGTTCGCAATTTTTGTTTCGGCAGTGTTTTTTGCCATTATAATTCCTTTCGCCTGCTCCCGCGACAATAATATTATACACTGTTTTCATTCGAAAATAAAGCATTAAAAAAAGCGAATTGCGATTTTCATACCATTTTCGAGCAAAAAAATCAAGAGGGTTGCTGTACGGCTTTGTGTATCGCATTCGGCCTTTTTGCAATTGCCGATTGCAAGAGCAGAGTGTTATAATATTATTAGGGCAGCAAATGCGGCCTTCCGCCGTGCGGATGCACTCATTTTGCCTTTGCCCGGGGAACTTTGATTTAAAACTGTTCAAAGATTCCCAAAATATGAAAAAGCCAACGCAAAGCCCGTGGAATCTGAAGCAGAGCAGTTCCAAGCAGACAGAGTTTCTGCCGAGCAAGCCGTTCGAATGAATCGGAACTCCGTTCACTCGTGCGGCTCTGCGGCGTCGGGCAGGCCGAATTTCGCCTGCAAAACCTCACTGCCCCGAAGGTGAGGACGCATACCCCGAAAATGCGGCGGAACGGCGGCGCGGCTTTGCTGATTCTCTGCAAAAATTCATAACCGAAAGGATGCACCGAATGCATGAAACTTATCCTTCACGGCACGCCGAATTCTCGGCAGCGTGAATTTTTTCTTTCCCGCGCAAGGCACACGGCCTACGGCGGAGCGCGCGGCGGCGGCAAAAGCTGGGCCATGCGCCGCAAATTTGTGCTTCTTGCGCTGCGATATCCCGAACTGAACCTTCTGCTTTTGCGTCGAACGCTGCCGGAGCTGCGCGAGAACCACATCATTCCCCTGCAAAGGGAGCTTTACGGCATTGCGCCCTATAATTCAACCGAACGCGTGTTCAGGTTCCCCAACGGGTCGCGAATCAAACTCGGTTATTGCGACACGGCGCTGGATGTTTACCAATATCAGGGGCAGGAATATGCAATCATCGGCATGGAGGAAGCAACGCACTTTACGGAAGAACAAATGCGTTTTTTGACGACCTGCAACCGCACGACACGAACGGATATTTCGCCGCGCATGTATTACACATGCAACCCCGGCAACGTCGGCCATGCATGGGTGAAGCGGTTGTTTATCGACAGACAGTATCAGCAGGGTGAGAATGCAGAGGATTACAATTTCATTCCCGCAAAAATCTATGACAACAGAATTCTTATGAATGCCGATCCGGATTATGTGAAGCAGCTTCTTGCCCTGCCCGAAGAGCTGCGGAGGGCGCACCTTGACGGCGACTGGGATGTTCACGCAGGGCAGTACTTCCGCGAGTTTTCGCGTGAAAAGCACGTTGTTGCACCGTTTGAAATTCCGCATTGGTGGCGCCGATTCCGTTCGATGGACTGGGGGTATAACGACCCCTGCTGCGTGCTTTGGCATGCGGCGGACGGCGAAGGCAGGGTTTTCACCTATCGTGAACTGTATGTTCGGCAAACACTTGCGGGCGATGTTGCACGGCGCGCCGTTGAACTGAGCCGCGGAGAAAACATTGCCTACACCGTTGCATCACCCGATATGTGGCAAAAGCGCGGCGCGGTGCTTTCCGCAAACGGCGGGTTTGAAGGCGAAACGCTTGCAGAACTTTTTGCGGCCGCCGGAATGCCGCTCACGCCTGCGGACAATTCAAGGATCGCGGGCTGGAACTGCCTCCGCGAATACCTTGCGCCGCGGTTTGAAACTGCAAACAACGGCAGGCAGCCCATGTGGCAATGCTTCGACACCTGCGAAAATTTGATTCGCCAGCTTCCCCTTTTGCAATATGACAAATGTAATTGCGAAGACGCGGCCGACGGCAATGACCACGCGCCGGAAGCTTTGCGCTACGGCCTTATGAGCCGCCCGCGCCGAAGTCAGCAGCCGATTGTTAAAAAGGCACGCGCATATGACCCTCTTTCCGTGCCGGAACGAGCTTCGGGCTGGCTGTAAATTCATCTCTCGATACAGAAAAACAGGAAAGGATACTTAAAATGAACAATATCATACTTCCTCCGCAGGCAGCGGCAAAGCCCGCCGAAGCGGAAGAAACGGAAAAGCTTTATACGCTTTTCAGAGAATACTACGATGCATACGCAGCCGAACGCGCGCGGCTTGACCGATGCGAAAGAATGTACCGCGGCGACCATTGGGGCGATATTCCCCAAAAGGATGCCGGCGAGCCGCGTCCCGTGACACCGATAATCCAAAGCACCGTTGAAAACGTTCGGGCGGATCTTATCGATTACCTGCCGGAGGCGATAATCAGTGCGGACAGCAGGGAATATGACGAGCTTGCAGAGCTTATGACCCGAATAATACGTGAAAATCACCTCAGATGCGCCTATGACGATGAATACGCAAAGTTGACGCACGACCTGCTTGTCGGCGGATACAGCGTGCAGCAAGTCGGCTTTGATCCGGATGCGAACGGCGGAATCGGCGGAGCGTACATAAAGCACGTTGACAACCGCACCGTTATGTTCGACCCGCTGTGCAGCGACCTTCAGGACAGCCGCGCCGTGTTCAGATTCACGCATCACACGCGCGACTGGTTCATGCAGCATTATCCGAAACAGGCGGCGGAACTTCGGGAGGACGGGTTCATGCTTGACACCGCAACGGATGAAATCATTTCCCCCGCGTTTTCAAAAAGCATACTTTTAATCGAATGCTGGCTGCGTGAATACGATTCCAAAGCAGGGAAACACCGTGTTCATATGATCAAGCTTGCGGGCGGAATGAAGCTTGAGGACAGCCGCCGAGTAAAAAAAGAGGGCTATTTCGCACACGGCGAATATCCGTTTGTTGTCACAACGCTTTTTGAGCGCAAAGGCAGCTGCCTCGGTTACGGTTTTGTTGACATGTTCTGCACGGCACAGATTTATTCCGATAAGCTTGATCAAATCGTGATGAAAAACGCCCTGCTTGCAAGTCACAACAAGCTTTTGATAACAGGCGCAAGCGGGTTTGATCCCGCCGACCTGCGCGACTGGTCCAAAGAGGTTCACACGGGTGATAACCTGAACGGCATAACATGGTTCAGCACGGCTCCGCTTCCTTCTTATATGCTGCAATACATTTCGGAAATGCGCAATTCCATCAAGGAAGAATCCGGTGCAAACGAATTTGCGCGCGGCATGACCCACGCAGGCGTCACAAGCGGCACTGCGATAGCTGCCCTTCAGGAAGCAAGCAGCAAGCGTTCCCGTATGGCAGCGCGCAGCATACATGCTGCATTCCGCAAGGCCGTGAGTCAGGAGCTTGAAGTAGAACGTGAGTTCGCGCTTTCGAAACGCTGTTTCCGTGAGCTTTCATCGATTACGGGCGATATGGGCATTGACCTTGGAAGAATAAAAGCCATTGACGATGCCGTGAAAAGCATGAAGAACCTGCCTGCCGAGTTCCGCGTCACCGTTAAAGTCGTTAAAGAAAACGCATTTTCGGTAATCAATAACAATGATACCGTCTTCCGCCTTGTTGAAGCGGGCATGATAACACCCGAAGTCGGTCTTCAGCTTTTGATTTTCGACGGCAAAGATCAGGCGATTGAGCTTATGAAGCTTGCACCCGCGGGTCGCGCCTGATTAGGGCAGGAAAATTTTCGACATCGGTGCAGCTATTTCCCGGGAAATAACGCCGTTTCAAAAGCAGCCCGGTTATCCCTCAACGCAGTAGATTTATCGGCAATAATATATAATCCGTTTTATGAATTATTGACCCAGAACTGCAAATAATGTTATATGGGACTCCTCCTTATTGATAGCGCACCCTCGTCGGTCATCTGCTCGACAGGGTGCGCAAAACATTTAAAGCTCAGCCGAAAGCCGAAAAGCATGTCCGGATGCCGCCCGTCCCGTTATTCTTTTTCACCAATGTCAAATCTTTGCCGCGATTCGTGTTCCATTTTTTGCATAGATGTGATATAATAAAATGAACAGCCGAACCGACACCCCGTGCGGAGAGTGCTTGCAGGCGCTTGCGGCGATTCCTGCGGGCAGTCTGCGGACGCCGTGCAACGGCCAAACGATCGGAGAACATGCAAATGCTGACGGAATTCAATCTCGGCGACAAAGTTCAAATGCGAAAGAACCATGCCTGCGGAGCGAACGAGTGGGAGATTACGCGCTGCGGAGCGGATATTAAACTGCGCTGCACACATTGCGGCAGGGTTATCATGCTTGACCGCATGGATTTCATGCGCAGTGCAAAACGCATCACTGCCCAAGCAGATTCCGATGCAGGCCGCACCGAAACGGCACTCAACGCCCCCGATTGAGACACGGACAAACATCGCAATCGAATTAACAAATTTTGAATTAAACAGGATTGGTAATATACATGGAAAAGCTCATTGAACAGGAACGGGAAAAACCGACTAAAACACGCGCCGACAAGCGCACGCGCAGAAAAAACAGCTTTTTTTCCGATGCAGTCGATAAACTGCACAAAAAAGACAGCAGCTACCGCAATATTTCTTACTTTCGCTTTTTGCTGACGCTGCTCAGCGTTATTATCGGCGCACTTGCGCTGCGCAGCTTTATCGTTGAACCCACCATTGTTGACGGCGAATCCATGCAAACAACGCTCATGGACGGCGAACGCGTGCTTGTTGAGAAGGTCAGCTACTGGTTCAATGAACCTCAGCGCGGGGATATCGTCATTGTTCGCTTTCCGAACCGAAACGAATGCTTTGTTAAGCGCATCATTGCCTTCGGCGGCGAAACAATCGAAATACGTGACGGTTTTGTTTACATCGACGGCAAAATGCTTGACGAAACCGAATATGCCGGCGAATGGTACGGAAAAATCCGTCCGAGTATGCGCATCCGTTCCGTCGGCAGCGTTAACGGCGTATACACCGTGCCCGAGGGCTGTGTTTTTGTGATGGGCGACAACCGCAACAATTCACATGACAGCCGTGCGGATGATGTAAACGCAATCCCCCTTGAAAACGTCCTCGGCAAGGCGCGCTGCCGCATTTGGCCCCTTGACCGCGGCGGGAGCATATACTGATGTCTGCCCAGCGTTTTAACAAATCAACTGCGGTTAAATATCGTTTGTTGGATATCTGTGCTGCCGTCTGCGGCTGTGCCCTTGCGGCGGCACTTGTTTTTTATGTTATCTTCAGCCCGTTTTTCATTACCGAAAGCGGGCTTTGTGATTTTGCCGCCGGAGATTGCGTGCTTGCGGACAGAGTCGGCAAATATGTCTTCGGATTTTCCCGCGGCGATTCGGTGATTTGCAAAACAGGGAACAAACTCAGCCACACCCGCGAAATCGGAAGAATCGTTGCTTTTGCGGGTGAACGGTTCACGGTTCGCAGCGGGTTGATCTATATTGACAACAAACTGTTGGATGAATCGGACTATGCCGTGCCGTTTGATTCCGAAATTGACCTGTCGGAATTGATTCCGACCGACTGCTTTCTCGTGCTGCCCGATGATCGTTCCGAGTTGGCGCCGCAGCAGGTGCAGGCATTCATCATTCCCCGCAGCCGCATAATCGGCGAAATCCGACTGCGGCTCTTTCCTTTGAACGAAATTGCCGTTTTCTCCTGAGCCGCGCTTTCAGGTGTTCGCAGGGGATTAAATGACACTTAACACGGTTTATTGCCCGAATTTCGGCATCTCAACCTCAAGTTTAGTCTTTTTACAACCGCAGGTTGAGAGAAAGACCGAATTTCAACCGTTCATAGCTTCCGCCTTCCGTGAACACGGTGCTATAATCTCATCATGATAAGGATTGCAGACACCGCTGCCCGGCAGCAGCATCCTTCATCAAAAAACAACACTCGGAGGAAAAACAAATGAACACAATCGGATCAAGAATCGCAGAAAACAGGCGCAGGATCGGCATGACGCAGGAGGAGCTTGCTGCAAAGCTCGCCGTTTCGGCTCAGGCTGTTTCCAAGTGGGAAAACGACATTACCTGCCCGGATGTTATGACTCTGCCCAAGCTTGCAGAGCTTCTCGGAATTACGGTTGACGAATTGCTGAGCGGAAAAAAGCAGCCGCAGACGCTTGTTCTTGCAGATGAAGAACGCAAAAGCGTTGACGATATGATGCTCAAAATCATTGTCAACAGCCATGAAGGCGACAAAGTCAAGGTCAATCTGCCGATTCCCCTTGTTAAGGCCGGGTTGCGCATCGGCATGGGAATGCCGCAGGTCAAGGGCAATGCTGCGCTTGAAAGCATCGATTTCGGAGAGCTTATCGCGCTTATCGACAGCGGCGTTATCGGAAAGCTTGTTGAAGTCGAATCCGCAGACGGGGATACCGTTGAG
>CALAXO010000025.1 GCA_937894955.1 uncultured Clostridia bacterium | reverse complement strand
CCGAAGAAGGCGATCGGTTTCTGCTGCTGAAGCACCATGTTCGAGGAGAACACGGGATCCACTTTCAAGTCTGCGAACGCCCCGGCGGAAAAGAGAACCGCTGCGGCGAACGCCGTTAAAATCCTGCCCATGATAAAAACCTTTCTATTGTTCGTGAAAAATGAGATTCACTATAACCTTGAAAAGCGGAATTGTCAAACGTGAATTGCCGGTCTGCTGAAAATAATTCTTTTTATTTTCCTGATTCGCAAACGCACTGCTTTTTTTCCTACGGGAATTGCCTTGATGACCATGAAAAACGAAAAAAATCAAGTTTTTTTCATTTTCCGATTTGCAAAATGCATGACAGATGCTATATTACGTTATCCAAACGATGTTGGAGAGATGGCCGAGCGGTTGAAGGCGCAGCATTGGAAATGCTGTTTAGGAGAAATCTTAACGCGAGTTCGAATCTCGCTCTCTCCGCCATTATCAACTCATTTCTGTGCGAGCAGCAATACTCAATCCCTCACTCAAAAACATTCGCCCGTCGCAATTTCACTGCCCGTATTTGCACCCGTAATCCGGAACGACGGCAAGGCGTTTATCGCCGCGCGGACATGAAGCTTGCTGCAGTCGGTATAGGTCTGTTCCGTCAAGCGGGAATCACTGTGCCGCATAGCTTCCTGCGCAACACGCGGAGGAGCTCCGGATTGCTCAAGCAATGTACAGAAGGTGACCCGCAGGGCGTGAAAATCGTATTCGGGAGAATCCGGAATACCCGCAGAAATCCAATAAGGTTTCAGCTTGTAAAATGGAAGGAAGGGTCCAAATACAGTTTCGGAATGAGAAATGCGGCGATATGCCCGAAGAGCTTCCACAAGCTCCGGACGCAGAGGAATAACGGCTTGCTTGCCGTTTTTGGTATCGCATTCATCAACGACAAGAGCTGGATAATCAGATTCAAGCTGTATATTGCTCCACTGAAGATGAGATATTTCTTTCCTGCGCAGACCAGTATAAATTGCGGTCATCACAATGCACTTCAAACGCAAATCGGGAAGAGTTTGCAAGAGATGCTCGATCTGAAGGTAGTGTCCGAATTTTTGCGCACATTTGTTTCTGACGGATTATTGTTCCTTCGTTAATTTACACCGTTTTGTAAAGTTTGCAAGTGTTCAAATACTGGCG
>CALAXO010000024.1 GCA_937894955.1 uncultured Clostridia bacterium | reverse complement strand
TGCATACCTGCAAGATGCTGAATCGCACCGGAGATGCCCGCCGCAATATAGATACGGGGACGAACGGTTTTGCCGGTCTGTCCAACCTGATGGTCGGCACCGATATAACCTGCTTCAACAGCGGAGCGGCTTGCACCGACAACACCGCCGAGAACATTTGCAAGTTCTTCAATGAGTTTGAAACCTTCCGCACTGCCGACACCCCTGCCGCCGGATACGATGATATCAGCGTCAACAAGGTTAACTTCCTGCTTAAGGGATTTCACGGTTTCAATAACGCGGGTGTGAATATCACTTGACTCAAGAGAAAATGCCGCCTTGTCCACAATCGCCTTATGTTCGGGGTTGTGAGCTGCCTTTTTCATAACGCCGGGACGTACGGTTGACATCTGCGGGCGATGATTGGGCGTGACGATGGTTGCCATGACGTTGCCGCCGAAAGCAGGACGGGTCTGAAGCAGACCGTGGGTTTCGGGGTCAATATCAAGGGCGGTGCAGTCTGCGGTAAGGCCGGTGTAAAGCCTTGCGGAAAGACGCGGACCGATATCGCGGCCGATATTCGTTGCACCGATAAGCAGAACGGCGGGCTTGCGCTCGTTGATGACATCAACGATAACCTTTGCATATGCCTCAGTGTTGTAGTCCTTGAGCAGCTCACTTTCGCAGAGGATAACGCGATCCGCACCGTATGCGCCGAGTTCATCGCAAAGGTCGGAAACATTGCTGCCGAGGAGGATTGCTGAAAGTTCGGTGTTGAGCTTGTCCGCAAGCTTTCTGCCTTCGCCGAGGAGCTCAAAAACCGTGTTCATGAGAACACCGTCACGCTGTTCGGCGAATACCCAAACGCCCTTGTAATCGTCGATTGATGCTTTGGGAGCTTCTGCCTTGTCCACTTCAATAGCCTCGCAAGGGCAGGCATTTGCACATGCACCGCAGCCGATGCACTTATCGCTGATTTTTGCAACGCCGCTTGCCGTTGAGATTGCGCCGACAGGACATTGCGCTTCGCACGCGCCGCAACCAATACATTTTTCAGTAATAACTTTAACCATAAATATGCCTCCTATTACAGCAGATGCTTCTCATCGAGCTTTGCGATAAGGGTTTTAACCGTTTCCTTATCTGCACCCTCGAGCATGATGCCCTTGCCCTTTGCTTCGGGGCTGAAGGTTCTGTTAACATTGGTGGGAGAACCCTTGAGACCGATTTTTTCGGCATCAACGGGAACATCGTTAAAGCCCCAAACCTGAACGGTCTTGTTATATGCTTCGAAAATTCCCTTGGGAGTCATATAACGCGGCGTGTTAAGTTCTTTGATTGCCGTAAGAAGAACGGGCATCTTTGCTTCGACAACGGCATAGCCGTCCTCAAGCTGACGCTGAACGATAACCTTATCGTCTTCGATATCGAGCTTCTGAACGTAGGTGATTTGCGGGATATTCAGCTGCTCCGCAATCTGGGGACCGACCTGCGCGGTGTCACCGTCGATTGCCTGCCTGCCGCAGAAGATGATGTCGTAATCGGGAATCTTTTTGATTGCGGTTGCAATAATGTAACTGGTTGCCCAAGTATCGGAACCGCCGAACTCTCTGCCGCTGATGAGGATCGCTTCATCGGCACCCATTGCAAGTGCTTCACGCATTGCAACATCAGCCTGAGGGGGACCCATCGAAACAACGGTGACCGTTGTGTCGGGGTTCTCGTCCTTGATGCGGAGAGCTTCTTCAAGAGCGTTCTTGTCATCGGGGTTGATGATGCTGGGCACGCCGTCACGGATAAGCCTGCCGGTCTTGGGATCAAGCTTAACTTCGGTGGTATCGGGAACCTGTTTTATGCAAACGATTATTTTCATGTTCTGTATCCTCCGTTTATCTGAAAATTGCGCCGGAGATAACCATCTTCTGAACCTGCGAGGTACCCTCGTAGATCTCGGTAATCTTTGCATCGCGCATCATTCGTTCGATCGGATATTCACGGGAATAGCCGTAGCCGCCGTGGAGCTGCACGCACTTTGTGGTAACGTCCATTGCGGTTTCCGCGCAGCGGAGCTTTGCCATTGCGGCATCCATGGAGAAGGGCTTGCCGCTGTCCTTTGCCATTGCAGCCTTGTAAAGCAGGAGCTTAGAGGACTCTATTTCGCACTTCATGTCGGCAACCATCCACTGGAGACCCTGGAACGCGGAAAGAGGTTTTCCGAACTGAACCCTTTCCTTCATGTATTTGATTGTTTCGTTGAACGCTCCCTCGGCAATGCCGAGAGCCTGTGCTGCAACACCTACACGTCCGCCGTCAAGGGTGGTCATTGCAATTTTGAAGCCCTTGTTGAGTTCGCCGAGTAAATTCTCTTTGGGAACAATGCAGTCTTCAAAAACAAGTTCGGTCGTTGAGCTTGCGCGAATGCCGAGCTTGTGTTCAACCTTGCCGATTGAGAAGCCCTTGAAGCCTTTTTCAATAATAAATGCGGAAATGCCCTTGTTGCCGCGGGATTTATCCGTCATTGCGAAAACAATGAAGGTATCGGCATAGCCGCCGTTTGTGATGAAACATTTGCTGCCGTTAAGCACAAAATGATCACCGTCGAGCACCGCAACCGTCTGCTGTGCGGCAGAATCCGTGCCTGCATTGGGTTCGGTCAAACCGAACGCGCCAAGCTTTTCACCCTTTGCAAGGGGAACGAGATACTTCTGCTTTTGCTCTTCGGTGCCGTATGCAAGGATAGGGTAACAGGCAAGCGATGTGTGTGCGCTGAGAATGATTGAAGTTGTTGCGCAAACCTTTGCGAGTTCTTCAATCGCGATGATGTAGCTGAGCGTGTCTCCGCCCGCTCCGCCGTATTGCGCGGGGATATTGATGCCGAGCATGCCGTATTTTGCCATTTTGCGAACGGTTTCAACGGGGAACTGCTCCGTGTCATCGATCTCAGCTGCAAGGGGCTTTACTTCGTTTTCTGCGAAATCATGCATGAGCTGCCGGATAAGCTCTTGCTGCTTGGAAAGGTTAAAATCCATATTGACTCCTTTCAATAATAGGACAAGTCTCTTAAGTATTTGCAAATGCAACCGAACAACCGACCTTTTCGGCGTTCATCGGTTATTTGCATTAAAAGCCTCTATCAAATTTAATTATAGTACAGTTTTTTTGTGTTTTCAAGTGCAGAGCACGCAATTTTTCACGGCAAATGCGATATATTTAAGCAGGAACCGATTTGCGGCCCGTTTCGGAAGCAGCTCAAAAACGAAAGCATTTTCGTTCAAAAAACTGATTGTTCAGCCGCTTTTTTCGGTAATCTCGCCCCAAAAAGCAGTCGTTTTGACAAATAAAGAAACCGGCAGCACTTTTCGGTTTCTGTACCGGTTTCTCCCAATTTTTAAGCTGTCAATACTTTTTTCAACTGTCCGCAAAGTACGTATGCCGTCATTTTCCCGGATGCATTGCACGCATTGCATTAAGAATTGCAATCAGGCAGACTCCGACATCAGCCACAAGTGCCATCCACATTTCGGCATAACCAAA
>CALAXO010000023.1 GCA_937894955.1 uncultured Clostridia bacterium | reverse complement strand
GTTTGCGGCATTTAGCTTTGTGGTTTCTAGGTTCATTTTTTTCCTTTTTTTTATCGTTTTTAGTCGCTTTTTGCTTGCTTTTTTGTCATAAAATTTAGCACAAAATAATCCACCATTTTAGCCAAAAATCCCAAAAAACATTATAAAATTGCTGAAAAAGCTGCCCGATAAAAATCGGCAGAGCAAACAGACTGATTTTGCTGTAGATCTTGCCTTCTGTCATGAATCTGCATCCTTTCGCACTTTTTCCTGATTATAGTGCCGCGCTGTCCGTTTGTCAACTGCGAAAAGCCGGCCGCAGCGGGCACGTGCGGCAGAACAAATCGGCAAAGGGGGGGCGGTGTTCAAAAATTACTTTGCGGGGATTGACAAATGCACGAGTTTATTTTACACTTAAATCACGGAAAAGGTGAAGTCCCTGACCGAAAAAAATCAAAGGAGTTATTATGAAAGCTGACAGCAGCACAAGTGCGGATGTGCCCAACCGAAACGAGAACATGATGCGCGGAAAACAAAACCATGTACTGAATGCGCCGAACAAACCCTGTATGACTCCTATGATTGTACTGTTCTGTCGTTAAAGTTTTGCTGTTGAAACAGAAATGACTTCATATGGCAGGCTTTTACAGCAGACTCGGAGCGGAGTTTCAGCCTTTTTTCGTTTGCGTTCCTTCACATGAACCTGCAATTCCGCGTTCAAATTCCGGCTGAATCATCCGGGCAGCGAGATTTGAGAAAAAACATAGAGATCTTCCGAGAATTGTCGTGCGGACAACAGTTTAAAATCGGTGTATACCCGGAATTTGCTGCGTATCCGTGCAAGAATTCATCGGCAGCTTTTCTCAATCGAACCCATGCTGCAAGCGCAGGTCTTTTGCCTTGTTTCTCGACCTGCGGCTTTCAAAAGAAGAACAATGGCAGTGTTTTCAACAGATTTATCGCAGACGGTGGAAGTTCTGCTCGAACGCAAGAATTACAACAGCGTGAAAGATATTCTTTCAACCGTTAACCCGGCAGATATTGCCGTGATTTTTCGTGAACAGCCTGCGCAGCGGCTGCTCATGCTTTTTCGCCTTTTGCCAAAGGAAACAGCGGCGGATGTTTTCGTTGAAATGGAACCCGCGCTGCAGGAGCAGCTCATAAACGCTTTTTCCGACAAAGAGCTTGCTGATATTGTGAATGAAATGTATGCGGATGACGCGGCGGATCTTGTTGAGGAAATGCCTGCAAGCGTTGTTAAGCGCATATTGAAGCAGGCTTCGCCCGATGTTCGGCGCGACATAAACGAATTGTTGAAATACCCAGAGGACAGCGCAGGCAGCATTATGACTCCGGAATTTGCTGATTTGCATTCATCCATGACCGCTGCGGAGGCACTGGATCATATTCGGCTGACCGGGGTGGACAAGGAGACGATTGACGTCTGCTATGTAATCGAAAAACGCAAGCTTATCGGCCTTGTTTCTTTGCGCACGCTTGTGCTTGCCAATGCGAAAGCCGTTGTTTCAGACTTGATGGATGAAAATGTTATCTCCGTCGGAACACTTGATGATATTGCAGTTGTTGCGGATATGTTCGCAAAATATGACTTAACGGTCATGCCCGTTGTGGACGGCGAAAACAGGCTGGTAGGCATAGTTACGGTTGACGATGCAATCGACGTTATGCGTGACGAAACGACTGAAGACATTGAAAAGATGGCCGCTATCACCCCGTCGGACAAACCGTATCCGCGGCTCAGCGTGACGGATCTGTACAAAAGCCGCATACCGTGGCTGCTGCTTTTGATGCTTTCAGCGATTTTTACACAGTTGATAATCGGAAAATTCGAAGCTGCGCTTGCAGCAAACATAATCCTGACATCGTTCATCCCGATGCTGATGGACACGGGCGGCAATTCCGGCAGCCAATCGTCCGTAACGATTATACGCAGCCTTTCTTTGGCGGAGATTCGGTTTTCTGATATTTTTCGGATCATGTTCAAGGAGATGCGTGTTGCATTGCTTTGCGGCGCAACGCTCGCTGTTGTAAACTTCGGAAAACTGATGCTTTTCGACAAGCCCGGAATTTTTGTTTCGCTGACGGTGAGCCTGACCCTCTTGGCAACGGTCGTTGTTGCAAAATTTTTCGGCTGCACCCTGCCCCTGCTTGTGAAAAAAATCGGACTTGATCCCGCTGTCATGGCAAGTCCGATTATTACAACAATTGTCGATGCGGTTGCGCTGCTTATTTATTTTGCAATCGCTTCCGCAATGCTCGGCATTTGAACAAAAGGAAAATGTATGCTGATTTTGTGCAAAACACAGCAGAATACGGAGGATAAATGGTAAATCTCGGCAACGATTGGGACGAAATTCTTAAAGACGAATTTCAGAAAGACTACTACAGGAACTTGCGGAAGTTCCTGGCCGATGAATACAGAAAATGCGTTGTGTACCCGAATATGTATGATATTTTCAATGCACTTCGGTATACATCGTTTGAAAACACGCGGGCAGTGATACTCGGACAGGATCCTTATCACGGGCCGCACCAGGCGCACGGGCTTTGCTTCTCCGTTTTGAAAGGCATCGCTCCGCCTCCGTCCCTGAAGAACATTTTTCGGGAACTTTCCGACGATGTCGGGT
Organism: uncultured Clostridia bacterium; assembly: GCA_937894955.1. Lineage (GTDB taxonomy): Bacteria > Bacillota > Clostridia > Christensenellales > CAG-138 > PeH17. The sequence goes on along the minus strand of CALAXO010000023.1, from coordinate 717 downwards.
TCATCCCCCCGCATCACGGAGAGCTTACCGAGTGGGCAAAGCAGGGCGTTTTGATGTTGAATTCTGTTCTCACGGTGCGCGAACATCAGCCGAACAGCCACAAGGGAATGGGCTGGGAGGTTTTTACGGACAGGGTAATCTCCGAGCTCAACAAAAAGACGGAACCGGTCGTTTTCCTGCTTTGGGGAGCGAATGCGCGGCAAAAAGCAAAGGTCATCACAAACCCGATTCATGTAAAGCTTGAAACGGTGCATCCAAGCCCGCTTTCGGCCTACAACGGCTTTTTCGGCTGCAAACATTTTTCAAAGTGCAATCAAATTCTCGCCGATTCGGGACAGAGAACAATTAATTGGCAGCTTTCGGATTGAGATTTGAACCAAAATTAAGGAACCGCCCCGAGACGGTTCTTTTTTATCAAAAATCTTTGACTGAACTGCGGCTGATGGCAGAACGGTTTTGGGTGCCGAATCCGCGCGTGCAGCGAAAAACATGCAGAGAGTAAACCGACTTAAAACGTATCCCTGCCGATGATCCAGCGGATAAAGTCTTCCGATTCGGCAAGCCCGAGACGGCGCTGCATTGCAAGGGAAACGTAATTATCAAAATAGACCTGCCCATAAACGGTCCATCCTCTGTCGGCATGATAGTTGTTCATGTGCGACACAAGTGCACTTCCGACGCCGCACCGTCGGTATTTTTTAAATACTTCGAGCATTC
>CALAXO010000022.1 GCA_937894955.1 uncultured Clostridia bacterium | reverse complement strand
TGAGGACAATACGTGCAAATCAAAACTCAAAACCCCTGCGGGTCTGTCGATTCGCAGGGGTTTAATGCCGAAATGTTCAGTGGCGCTTATATGCGGCCGTAAGTTATTTGCGGCTGTTTTTCTTTTGTGTTGACGGAATCAGCTGTGCGGCGACTGTGGCGGCAAACATGATTCCGCAGCCGAGAATTTCGCGCGGGGTCATACGCTGGTTGAGCAATAAAAAACCTGCAATTACCGAAAAAACGGATTCAAGGCACATAATCAGGGAAGCGATCGCGGGGTCTATGCCGCGCTGCCCGATAACTTGCAGGGTATAAGCTATTCCGCAGCTCAGAATGCCCGCATAGAGCAGCGGCCCTGCGGCGTTCAGTATTGCAGCAAATGAGGGAGTTTCAAAAATCAACATGCCGATACCGCTGAACACAGCCGCAACGGCAAATTGAATGCAGCTCAGAGCGATACAGTTTACCTGCGGGGAGTAAATTGAAACAAGGATTATCTGCACGGCGAAAAACACTGCGCATCCAAGGTACGCAAGATCCGAAAACTCAATACTGAACGCTCCGCGCGCGGGGTCAACACTCAAAAAATACAATCCGACAGCGGAAACAGCGGCGCAGATCCAAATGAGCGGATGTGTCTTTTTTCTGAAAAACAATCCCACAACAGGAACAAGCATTATGTAAACGGAGGTTATGAACCCCGCCTTGCCGACGGAGTCGCCGTTTGTAATGCCCAACTGCTGCAAATTTGAGGCAATGCAGAGCATTACGCCCAAAAGAACGCCGCCGACAAGCAGATTTTTTGAGCTGCTTTTTTCGTGGGCTTTCGGGGCTGAATCAATCGCCGAGCTGTTCGATGCTTTTTTCGCTTCAAATCGGCCGAATATCGGAATGAACGGCAGAAGCACCGCCGAACCGATTAAAAAGCGAACAAAATTGAATGTGAACGGCTCAATATGCGCCGAGGCATCGCTTTGCGCAACAAATGTTATGCCCCATATGAGAGCCGCAATAAACAAAAGTATTCCGCAACGGAGTTTCTTCATATCGGGTGAATGCTTTGAGTAATTAATCGATTTACTGCAAAAAAAGTTTGGTCTGTTTATACACATCGCCGCTTCCGAGCGTCAGAACGATGTCTCCGGCGGCAGCATTGTGCAGCAGGTAATCGTTGATCTGCTCAAAAGTCGGCATGTATTCGGCGTTGTTCGTTTCGGCGTTGATGCCCGCAACCATGTCGCGCGCGTGAACAGAGCCGTCGTCCTTCTCCCTGCCGGGGTAAATATCGGGCACAAGCACTTTATCCGCGCCCCTGAAACAGTCAACGTTCTCGGTGAAGAGCGTCTTTGCGCGGGTGAAGCTGTTGCACTGAAAAACAACAAAGAGTCTTTTGTGCGGAGTGCGCAGTGCGCAGTCCATTGCGGCGCGAATTTCGGCGGGATGATGCGCATAATCATGGAAAACACGAACGCCGTTCCGCTCGCCGTAATATTCGAAGCGGCGCTGCACCGAACGGAATTGTGCAAGTGCGGTTATGACTGTTTGAATGTTCGTGCCGTGCTCAAGCGCGAGTGCGGAGGCTGCAATTGCGTCAAGCATATTGTGCTGCCCGGGAACGTGAAGCGTGATTCTTCCGAGTCTTTCACCGCGGTGCATAAGGTCGAAGGAAGCGCAGCCGAGTTCATCATAATGCACATCCGCAGGGTAATAATCCGGCGAATTGGTGCAGTCAAGTCCGTAGGTTGTTTTTCTGCCGTCGAATTCGTCCAGCAGTTGCCGCACATGCAAATCGTCGGTGCAGCCGACAAACAAACCATCGGCGGGCATTCTTGCAACAAATTTGCGGAATGCATTGACAATGTTATCAATTGTCTTGAAATAGTCAAGATGATCGTTGTCGATATTGTTGATAAGCACAACCGTTGGATGCAGCGTCAAAAAGCTTTCAACGTATTCACATGCTTCGGTAACAAAAAGGTCGTGGGAACCCAAGCGAATGCCGCCGTGCAGAAAATCAACCATGCCGCCGACATGAACGGTCGCATCAAGTCCGCCGTTTTCGGCAATGAGTGCAAGCATGGAGGTAATTGTGGTTTTGCCGTGGCAGCCGGCAATCCCGATGACTTCGCGATAGCTTCGGCTGATAATTCCGAGAGCAACGGAACGCTCGATTTCCGGAATGCCGAGTTCGCGTGCACGGACGCGTTCCGGGTTGTCGGGTTTTATTGCGGCTGAATATATAACAGTGCCGCAGCCTTCAACGTTTTTCGGATCATGTCCGATGAAAACGGGAATGCCGAGTTCCTCAAGCCGCTTTGTGAAGGGCGATGTTGTGCTGTCCGACCCCTGAACTTCGAATCCGCGCCCGCGCAGAATCTGTGCAAGCCCGTTCATCGAACAGCCGCCGATGCCGATGAAATGAACTTTGCCGCGAATTGCGGCGTTGCTGCCGTTATTATCCATTAAAAAATCCTTTTCAATCTGTTTAATTTTTTGTAATGCCGAAGTCGGAATTCGGAATGCGTTCAAGCTTTTTGCATGTTTGCGCACAAGGCGTTTTTTGATAAAAACGACCTGTATTCCGCAGAATTCCGCATATTCTATTATACTCTGCACGGCGGTTTTTGGCAACCGCAAACGCGCATTGATTTAATTCTGTTTTAGAGGGCATTCTCCGCATCTTCAACCGCAATCGGTGTGAATTCGTATCCGAGCAGGTCAAGAAAACGCAGGATGTCGCTTGTTTTAATGACAAGGGACGCGGTGTTTATGTTCGGATGAATCAGTATGCGCTCCTCGCTGAGCAGGTCCCTGTCGATTGCAACGCGAACGCAGTGCGCTGTGTCGTTAAGAAGTCCTGTTACAGTCACTGAACCTTGGGTGAGCCCGAGTATGTTTTCGAGCTGCTCCGCCGTTGTGAAACTCAGCCTTGCAACGCCGAGCTGTTTGCTGACCGATGCGGTTCGGAATTTTTTGCTGCTGCCGAGCATAACAAGAAAAAATGCCGTCCCCTGCCTGTTTGTGAGGAACAGATTTTTGCAGTGACTTGCTCCCGTGCCTTCACCGATTGCAGCACATGCTTCCATGGTTGCGGCAGCGGGGTGTTCAATGCGGGTATATTCAATGCCCATTTTATCCAATGCGGCGTAAACGGGCAGCTCTTTTTCGTTCATCATTTTCTGTCGTTTCCTTTTTGGTGTTTTGCCGTCCTTGCGGGAGTGGGCCGATTTACTTATGGTACGGTTCGTTGTTCATGATCTTGAAGGCGCGGTAGATCTGCTCAAGCAGCATGATTCGAAAAATCTGGTGCGAAAACGTCAGCTTTGAAAAGCTGAGCCTGAAGTCGGCACGATGCAGCACGCTGTCATTCAGCCCGTTTGAGCCGCCGATTACGAAAACAAGCCGGCTTCTGCCGTTCAACATATAATAGGAAAGTTTATCCGCAAGTTCAGGCGACGAAAGCTGTTTTCCCGCAATGTCAAGCGCAATAACCGTGTCCTCACGTGAGATTTTTTCAAGGATGCGGCTGCATTCCGCTGCCTTGACCTGCTCAAGTTCCGCCGGACTTAATCCCTCCGGCGCGCGTTCGTCCGCAAGTTCGGTAATCTCCACTTCCGCAAACCTTCCGAGGCGTTTGCGAAATTCGTTCACGGCATCCGTATAAAATTTTTCTTTCAGTCTGCCAACGCAGATAATTCTGATTTTCATAATAAAACTTTTAAATCAACGCACCGTATTCGGCAGCGTGTATAAATCAAACTTCAAAAACTCCGGTGACTTCGCCGCGCTTTGCAACAACAAGCTGCATATCGGATATTCCCGCCGCTTCAAGCACTTGCGTAACAGTTGAGAACGCCGTCTCTTCGGTGTTGTTTTCCTGACTCAAATGCCCGAGCACAGCTCGGCGAACGCCGGTTGAATGCAGGCGGACAAGCACTGCACCGCAGTCCGCATTGGAAAGATGCCCGTTGTCGGACAAAATGCGCTTCTTGAGCACATAAGGATATGGGCCGGTTTTCAGCATTTGAACATCGTGGTTCGATTCAATGAAAACAAGCTGTGCTCCCGCGGCCTGATTCAGCATGGATTCGTGAACGCAGCCGATATCGGTCATGTACGCAAGCTTGCTTCCGCGGCTGACAAATATGAAGCCGACGGACTCCTTTGCGTCATGCGGCGTTTTGAAAGGAAGAATATTGATGTCTCCGATATAGAAATCTTCATCCGTGCGAAAAACACGCACGTTCCTGAAATCCACCTGCTTCACGATGGGATTCATTGCCTCCCATGTGCCGGCATTGGCGTAAACGGGCATATCGTACTTGCGTGAAAGTATTCCGACGGCGCGGGTGTGGTCAATATGGTCGTGCGTAACAAGAATGCCGTCAATACAGGCGGGATTGATGCCCGCGGAAGCCAATGCTCCGCAAACAGCTTTGCCGGTCAGTCCCGCATCAACAAGCAGGGTCGCCTTCTCCGTTTGAATAACGGAACAATTTCCCGATGAACCGCTGAAAAGCGGAATAAAGCGCATAGTTTTGTCTCCAAAAAGTTTATGAACCGAAAAGCTGAGCAAATCTGCAAAGTTGAACCGCATTTGATTCGGCTTTTCGAATGCATGGCGGTAAAGCGGGCATTGCCGCCGAACGCATGTTAATTTTACAATTGCGGGCGGCAAATGTCAACCGTATAAGCCGTATATCGGTGTGTTTTCGGTGCAGCGGAGTGTGTGAATCCGGCGGAGCATGTGATGCGGAGCGCTTGCAATCAGCTCTGCTAAGAATTTAAAAATGAATAGTATTACCGCACGCTCAAACGAAAAAGAACGTCAATGCAGTCTACATAAAATTTTAAATATTTTTTTAGGATTCCCCGTTTTTTTTCGCAATACTGAACGAAATTAATCTGAGTAATACAAGAATCACTTTGAATCAGCTTAAATATGCGGCAATAGATTGTGTCAAAAATAAATCAAAATAATGCAAAAAATTGTTTGCATGTTTGCGAAAGATTTGATATAATATTAAGCGACCATAGAGTATGTGCGGAACAACGGCTCAATCCAGCCTCCGAAACTCACTCGAAACGGTCAATTGCTTCAAAGCTATTATCCGAAGCGGGATCCGCAGAGGATATTAGACTTATAATTCTTTGGAAGGAGATTCACGCATGAAGAAATTCCTCGCAATGCTTATGGCAGTCATGATGGTACTCTCTCTGGTTACCGTTCCTGTCATGGCAGAGTCCCCTGCGGCGAACGATCCGCGTCTGAGCACCGCGCCCAAGACCGGTATCGCTGCAGAGCCCGCAGACGCTGCGAACCTCGATGAGGCTCTCAACGTTTCCGGCGGAACCCTCACCTTCACTACCGAAGGCGACTATCCTTGGGTCGTAGACGGCGATGCTGCAAAGAGCACCAACGTCAACGTCGCAAGCTCCACCTCCACGGTTTCCACCACGGTTACCGCAGCAGCAGGTGACATCCTTCAGTTCGACTTTATGTCTTTCGGCGAAGGCACCGGCGACCTGGTTTGGGATGGTCTCCATCTCTTTGTTGACGGCACCGAAGTTGCAAAATGGAACC
>CALAXO010000021.1 GCA_937894955.1 uncultured Clostridia bacterium | reverse complement strand
ACATACTTTCCTGACTTGCCCCAATACTTGAGCTGTTTGCCTGCCCAAGTCATGGTCGCACCGAAGTAACGGGTCGGATTGCCCATCGCGTCATACGAGACGGTGTCATTTTGCTTTGAACCGGTCGACACCGTTCCGTCCGTGACCGCCGTCAGCAGATCGCCCCATTGCGAATCGGTGTACTGATATTCCGCAACGATGATCCCGAGCTTGTTCGCAATTGAACCCGTTGTGTATGCATAGTGATACTTTCCGAGCATGTTGCCGTAGGAATCGTATGCATAAGTGTAAGTTGAGTTCGCGGAATTGTTTTCTCCGTAGTACAGATTTTCGCGCACAAGCTGATTCATGGAATCATACTCGTAGGAGAATTTTTCATCTGCATTTTCGAACGTTGAACTTCCGCGCCAAATCTTGGTTATGTTGCCGTTGGCATCATAATCATAGTTATATTTCGCGTCCGAACCGTTGCGGTATGACCGGACGAGCGTTGTTGCTCCGTTAGTACCAGTCACATAGGAGAGTTGAATTTGTGAGACGGTTGCACTGCCGTTTTTTATACTGCGACCGACAAGTCTCCCGATTCCGTCATATTGGTTGCTGATTTTTGTGCCGTTCGCAAGGGTTGCTGTAACGGGGCGGTTGTCTTTGTCGTAGGTATAGGAAACAGCCCAATCAAAGCCACCCACTGATTGAGTGAGCTTGGAAAGGTTATTGTTCTTATCATATTCGTACTTGTACGATGCACAGACAGCCGTGTATTCGGGACTGCCGGATAAACCTCCGGTGAAGCTCTTTTCGGTGTTTGCCATGCACCTGCCTGCATGGTCATACTCGAAGAAAGTTGAGCGGTGAGTTTTATAGTTGCGAAGCTCGTAAAGATTACCTTCACCGTCGTATACGAACTCATAAACCTTTGAAGGGGAAAGCCCCGGCATTTCGAGTTCGGTAATTGACTCAACGCGGTCTATGCTGTCGTATGTATAGCTGAGTTTATAGCCATTGCCGTAAGTTACGGAAGACAAACGACCGAACGCGTCATAGGTGTTGGTCGAAAGCACCCTGTTTCCAACCGAGGTTGAAATCGTCCTGCCCCAGTCGTCATAGGTGAAGCTGTATGCAGTTTGAGGTCGGGTAATACCCGTCAGTTTGCCGTAATCATCATACGAATAGTCCACCGTGCTGTAGTTGCTGCCCGTGACAGCAGCAAGACGAAGCATTCCGGAGGCTGAGTAATACGTGTATTGACTCGTGTTTCCTTTTGCATCGGTTACTGCCGTCTGCAACCGTGTTGCTGTGTTATAGCTGTATCGAACGGTGTTTCCGCGAGCATCAGTAACAGCGGAAGCGAGCGCCGAGGCCGCATTGAACGCTGTTGTTGACGAGGTTGAAAGCGAACCATCGGAAGATGCAACCGAAGTTTTTGTAACATTGCCGTTTGCATCGTAGACATTGGTTGTTCTCACACCGCCGGGGGTGGTGGAGGTAAGCAGGTTGTGCTTGCCGTCGTAGGTGTATAAGGTTTTGTTGCCGAGCGGGTCGGTGGAGGAAGTTACGTTGTCGCTGTTGTCATAGGTCAGTTTGGGTTCCTGTCCTATAAGGGAGGCGTAACCCGTAACGTTGCCGTTATCGTCATAGGAATAGCTTTGAGAGAACTGTTCCCTGTGCAGCTGAAGCCCGTCAAAGCGAGCGGTGTTGCGTGAGTAGTCGAAGCAGACGACGATTCTTACTTCGGTGTAGTCAAGCGAAGCGACCGCACTTGCACAGGTGTACTGCCAATCGGTTGTGTCGGCAGCAAAAGCGGCGGTGACCTCATTTTGGAAGGTGCCGTTTGAGTAGAACTGAAGCTTTATTTCTTTTCTTCCGAAGACACGATAGCTTATCGGGCTGTCGGACGTGTTGAGCTGTACGGTTTCCGGCACGGAGTCGGATGCGCACCAACCGCCGAATGAATAGACGTCGCCTTTTTTGCCGTTTACCTGAATCGACTGGAAAACATGCTTAATTGCACCGGTGCTGCCGGTGATTTTAAGCACCTGATCCGAAAAAGCGCCGGGGTGCGAGGAATCGCCTGCTGCGGAGACGATTTCGTTGGGGATTGCGGTGTCGCCGACAACATTCTGTGCATAGCCTGTCGAGTTATCCGAATCATCGGACGAGGATGCTCCGTCAGTGAAATCGCTGTTTTGGAGCATGTTGTAACGATTCGGCGTTTCGCCGGTTTCAAGCTGTACTGAGTCGGCGTAGGCTGTTCCCGAAGCGGACTGCGGCTGAGCAATGCGGATCTTTATGCTTGAAACTCCCGTCGGGACGGTGAACACTGCAACGCCGCGTGTCCAGTCCGAACCTGTTGTTCCGAAAGTTTGCGCGGGGTCGCTCTGTGCAATCACGGTTGAACCGTTCAACACCTGCACAACGCCGCCTGCCGCACCGGTGAAGTATGCGGAAGCAGTGTAAACGGCACCTGCGTTTACGGAAACACTTTGCTCGATATAAGTACCCGAAGGCAGCTTTACGCTGCGATAACCCGTGTGAGCATGGGTTTGCGTGAACACGGCGGAGGCTGAGGATTTTGTCCAATAATCGTTCGGATTCTTTTTATCGAACCCGTGATTTTTGAGCAGGTTGAATACAGTCGTCTGCGTTTTGGAGACGGCAGCGAGCTGGGTTTTTGTTCTGTCTGCGGAGTTGTATGCCATGAACACCGCTTCACCCTCTGGATTGCGGATGCTTACGGCTTGCCCTGCGTTGTTGAACTGGTATGTTACGATACGATTCTGAGCATCGATAACGTTTGTAACGTTCCGGCCGTATTCGAATCGGATCTGCCTGCCCGCTGTTTGTGCCGTGCCGGCTTTTTCAACAACGGAGGCAGCCTTGCCGCTGCCGGAGTAGGTATAGGTTATGCCGTATCCGGCGGGGTTCTTTGCTTTTTGCAGCAGATGCTTTGAATAATAGGTGTATTGCGAGCTTGTGCCGTCGGCATATTGTGCGGCACGAAGATTATTGTATTCGGAGTAAGAGTAAGCAACCGTCAAACCGTCGGGCGGAGTTACGGACGAAAGCCTGTTGCTGCTGTTGTATGCGAAAACTATGCTTTGCCCCGAGGTTGAGACGGAGGCAAGCTTTTCTCTTACCGCAGAAATGCGCAGATCGTTTTTTTGAGTTGAATCCCTGTATTCAATAAGGATCTTGTTGCCGTTTGCATCTTCAACGGAGGTAAGCCTTCCTTGCTTTCTGCCGTTGTATGTGCCGTATTCAAAAACGAGTTTGTTTCCGCCCTTATCGGAAACGGTGATAAGTTTTGAACCCGTGTTGACGGTGAGCGTTGAATTCTTGTCAAGCTCATTGACGTATTTTGCTGACGAATCCGACTGTTTTTTGTAGTAATGCCTTGTGCCGTCGCCATCGGTAAGCTTGAAGAATGTCTGTGCTTTGTTTCCGTTTTGAAACGACATTTCTTCTATCGACTGTGAATAATTCAAGCGCCAGCCGCAGCCGTAGCCGATATCTGTATCCTTGTCGTTCGTGTTGTACACATGGGAAACGGAGATTGGCAGGGCTCCGTTTGCAACAGAAGCATCCGCAAACGAGAAAGTGAGGTTGCCGCTGAACAGGTTCACGCTGCCCGCGCCGGCTGCGCCCGCATCCTGATCCGAATACGAGAAACGGCTTTCAAGGCCGGTGGAGTTTACATAGACGATCGTAAAGTAGGGGTGTACGCCGGATGATACATTGGTTCGCGACGAGTGGTATATTGCGGAACTGCTGCTCTCCAAAACAACGCCGTAATTTTCAGTCACACCGGAATGCCATTTTTTGAACAGGTCGGTTATGTCAAAGAAGTTTACACCGTTCTGCACTTCGGACATTGCGAGTGAAAAAACTCTGGATTTGTCCGCAGGATTGCCGTTGTTCAATGCGGAGTAGCGCGTCCATGTCAGTGTGTCTTCCGACCAGTCTGACAGCACGGGGTAAAGGTCTGTTTCCTTGCCGAGGTTCGTTCCGGGTTCATCGTACCGCGTCAGGTTGATTGCAGCACTGACGATGACATCACCGGCATTCAGCTCGGGGAGTTCATTCAGCCGAACAAGTATGTTTTGCTTTGCACTCAGGCGCAGTGCACCGGGTGCGGTTGAGTTTATGCTGCAAATTGTGTCGGGGAGATTCTTATCGACGTATGTGTTTTCAACATTGTTTTTGAAATTCAGCTTTATATCGGGATCAATCGTTACCGGATACGCTCGTTCCGCACTGCAAAGCCATGCAAAACTCGGAACCATGGTATAGATGAATCCGTCCGAAGTTGAATTCGGAGCAAGCGAAACCTCGAAATCGGTGCTCTCCGCACCTGCTGCATCGAACATATACGGTGCAGGAAGGGTGAAGACGGTTTCGCCCTTGCCGTTTTCAAGCAGGACGGTATTGCCCTGCATTCTCGGCGTGAGTGATGTCTTTATGTTGAATGACCAACAAAAATCCTCACTCTGCGCCATTGACGGACGAGAAGAGAGGGTTATAAATTCAGATATTGTTTTTCCGTTAAGAGAGTATGAGAGGATTGCGCTGTCGTCGGTTTCGGAGCGAACATATCGAACAATGCTTGACAGGCAGTCGGGGAAGCGAAGCAGTGAATCGCGCTGTTCATCCGTCAGATCCGTTGTATCGGTTGAGTTGTTTTGAATTTCCGCATGAAAGTCTGCGGCGGTGAGTCCGTTTGAAAGGTTGGCAAAGGACAGGCTGTTCAATGCAACAGAGAGCGTTTCCCCCATGTATTCAACGGAGACAATTTCACCGGAAAGGTTTTCGCCGAAGCGTACGGTAAAATCACCGGCAGTGTTTTTATACCTCAGGATGCCGTCCGCATCCGTTTCGGCGACAAGAGTGTTGTCAATGGTCTGCCATTCTCCGTTCTGTTCAAAGTGAACGGGGTCGGAGTAGATGACCCTTTCGACCGCGCCGTCCGCACGGCGAAAATCCTTTGAATACTCGCCGCGTTCGGATTCGATTTCGCCTGTGAGAGGACTGTAACCGAGTGCATTGCCGTTCGGGTTATCCCATACAGAATTCAATTCTTCTGCCGCTGCTGCAAACCTGCGGTTTTCACGCGAAAGCTCGGTGAGCCCGTAAACGGGCTGAAACAGTGAGAAGGCGAACAGGCAGACGACTGCCAGGAACAATGAAGTGATCCTGTACGTTTTTCTCATATATCTCTCCTGATTTTACTCGAACACGGACTGACGAATAACAAACCGATGTTCATACTCCAAGTATACCGAATTTTGTCAACATTTGTCAAGTGTTTTTAAAGGCAAGTTTATGTAAAATATTATTTGAGCGTGTTATATGCTTTGAAACCGTGTTCTCGCTTATATGCAAATGCAGCAAACCGGGCAACCCATCATGAGCTGCCCGGTTTTGTTTTGGTGAGTCGGGATAAAAACCCTTTCTGCAATTCTTTCTCCCTATTCTGTTGATTCAAAAACCATTGAATGTTGAGTCATTGTTTCCACAGCGGTTTTTTCTTGAAGAATTACTCTTTCTCTTTGGATTTTTTGCTTTTCAAACGCTCCGAAAGCCGTGCCATAAGTGCTTTGTGTGCCAGTCGCAGTGCTTCGGGAAATTCAGGAATCTTTCGAACCCGAAACCAGTACCATGTTGACAGAGCCAAGCTGCCTATAGACACCATAAATAACTCGAGTGCAATTTCCTCGTTCTTAAACTTGAAAAATACAGGCAATGCAATCAGCACGAAAGCCAGAGAGCGCAGCAGCAGTCTGTATGGTTTGTCGCCGCAGAACAGTCCGACTAGAATGCAAGTCAAAGGCAGAAATCCAAGCCAATCTACAGTGATATTGCATAGACCTTCAAAAAATCTTTCGATAAAAACAGACATGTTAATACTCTCTTTTCTATACAAATTGAAGTTTTAGCGGTTTGTTAAAATCTATGTAGCCATCCCATCTGCCATCAAGACAATCAATAACATACTGAATGAGAGCTCCTATCGAACCTAAGTCGGTTATGATCGAGAAAATCGTAACCAACCCATCAAGAATTACAGTCGCAATCTTGACTGCTAAATGTGAATCAAGAAATTTCTTAATCGCTTTTTTTAAGAAATCAACGACTTTCTTCCACACAGACTTTAACTTTGAAAAAAGCCCGGTTACACTTTTTCCTGTCTTTAACAACCTATTAATTGTGGCACATGCAGCAATGGCTACAATGAGAATGTTGATTACCTTACCAAGCCACTTAATGTTGAGCTTAAAATAACCACTGGGATCACTGTTGTTCAACGGATTATTTTCACAATAAGCGAAAGGGCTATGAGAAGGAATGGTTCCGGTTACACCGATGAAATCAACATCATCAGCATTTATGAACCTTCCGGTATCGGGGTCATAATAGCGAGACTGCAGATAGTACAATCCTGTTTCAGTATCGTAGTAATACCCGCGATAGCGGATGGGATTATCCTTTCCCGGCGTTGAAGCAAGAGAGCCGGTTGTTGAAAGCAGCTTGCCCCATGTGTCATATCGGTATTCTACCACAGTGGTGCTGCTTCTATCAGTAATGCCAACGACATCATTTCGCCCATTGTGAAGATAGTAATACTCAGTGCCGTTATAGTTCACCGAGACCGTAGTGCCGTCCGTATCGTAGCTGTACTGCATTGCAGCCGTTACGATACCCTTGACATTGCATCTTATCTCTGAAACGAGCTGTGACCCCGCATAGGTGTAGGTAGTTTTATCGAGCCTGCTTTTATTGCCGCCGACTGTGCTTACCGCATCCTTGCCGACACGCATTCCATTCTCATCATAGGTGAATGTAAGATTCTTTTCGGCATTATACATATTGTGGAGCTGTCTGCCGTTCCAGGTCATGTCATAACCGCAGTAGGAGAGGGGGTTCCCAATTTCATCGTAGGTTATGGCTTCTCCATT
>CALAXO010000020.1 GCA_937894955.1 uncultured Clostridia bacterium | reverse complement strand
ATCGTTGCGAGCGCAGGCGTTGTTATCTTCCGCAAGAAGGAAGAAGACTGAGCCTGAATCCTGCTCGGTACACGGCGGAAGTCAACGCTGCGAGTGATGAAAATCAGCGTAACGAGTGACTGAAACCGATACTGTGCATGAACAACAGCATAATCCCGACCGAATCGGATTTCCGATTCGGTCGGGGCTGCAAGCCCCGCAGGGTGCAAACCCTGCGGGGCTTGTGTCGCGTAAAAAGGCGGGCGCAAAAAATCGGAAACCATATCCTATATGAAAAAATATCAAGAAAGTGCATTTTCTATAAGATTGGGGTTGAAATTTTCGTCTCAATAAGTTAAAATAGCATATAGATTTATGCAAAAGTCATTCATGAGGTGAAATGAAGGATATGTACGGCATTCGGGCGGATGAATTGGATATGCATTTGATCATTGCCGAAAGCATAATCGGCTTTTTGCTTCAGCATGCCGGAATTAAAATTCAAAGACGGGATATTTCAACGAATTCACATGTGTGTGCTGCTGCCGTCCCGCTGCTGCCGCGATTCGGAATTTCGCCGGAAAGCCTGCTGAATGAATGCAAAAAAACGGAATGCGGTTTGCATTGTTCGAATATGCGGAAACACCGAAACATAAATATTTTTGAACAAGTTTCTGCAAAAAACGGATATCTGTGCTTCGATCCGACGATTGAGTTCATAAACGCTCTTTGCGTCCGATGCACGGAACTGCTTCCGATGCCGGAGATGCCGCAAAGAATTTTTTTCCCGTACAGCATGGAATACGCCTGTGCACGGCTTTTGACTTATTATTGCTCCGGCTGCCGCTGCATCATGACGGACAGCGTCAGAACAGCATTGTTTCGCTGCTTTGCGCTCGCAGGAGGGTTTGAATCAAAAAGACTTTATGACCGCGCTGTTCGTTCGGCGGAACGCGCCGTGCTTGCTGCTTTCGGCAATCCGGACGGGGGGAAATTCGGCGGAGTGCAGGCTTCTGCTGCGGCGATGCTGCTGAGCAGTGCAAAAATGACTTTAATGCAACAGTTTAAAGGAGAATTGACTGATTATGAAAATTAAATGGTATGGACATTCCTGCTTTCTTTTGACGGACAGCAACGGCAGCACTGTTCTGACCGATCCGTGTGATCCGTCCTACGGTTATGAAATACCGCCCATGCATGCAGATATCGTGACAATAAGCCACGAACACAACGATCACAACAACATCAGCATTTTGCGCGGCAACACCGAGATTATCCGCAGCCCGGGCGAATACAATGTCAAGGGCATTCATATCACGGGGGTTGAAACTTTACATGATCGCAGCGGCGGTGCGCTTCGCGGCAAAAACACCATGTTTATTTACGACATGGATGATATGCGCATACTTCATTGCGGCGATCTCGGCATGATTCCCGACGAAGAAACAATTGCAAAAGTCGGCCATATTGACATCATGCTGGTTCCTATCGGTGCGATTTACACAATAGATGACCTTGAGGCGCGTGAACTTGCAAATATTCTGAAGCCCAAAGTCGTTATACCCATGCACTATAAAACCACGAAGCTCAAACTTGAGCTTTGCCCGCTTGCACCCTTCATCGATGCAGCAAAGGACTGCCGCATTCACAACCTTAACGATTGTGAAGCAACAATTACAAAAATGAGTCTCGGTGAGGACAGAGTGCTGATTCTGCGCCCGTATGACGCTGAAAGAGACGAATAACATTTGAAGCAAACCTGACAGAACCGAATCTGTAGCCAATACCTCCCAAACAAATACCGCCGCAGAGACTTTGCCTGCGGCGGTTATTCTTTGCTTAAAGAAAGCTCAGGATTCCGAAGGATGCTTAAGCATTCTTAATTAATATTCATTCAACAAAGGATTAAAGATCATAATACCTTTCAAATTCGGCAGGATGCGGAATCTGATTGATGCGTGCAGCCTCTTTGCGCTTGCGATCGATCCAGATGTTGATAAGCCTCTCGGGGAATACACCGCCACGGGTCAGATAGTCATGATCCGCTTCAAGGGCATCAAGTGCCTCGTCAAGGCTCTTGGGAAGGCTGTCGATCTTTGCCTTTTCTTCTTCGGAGAAATCAAACAGGTTGAAATCATAGGGACCCCAGCCGCATACGGAAGGATCGATTTCGTTGATAACGCCATCGAGACCCGCCATAAGGATTGCCGCATAAGCATAGTAGGGATTGCAGGTTCCGTCGGGGTTGCGCAGCTCGAAACGCTTAACCATGGGCGATTTTGCGTAAGCAGGGATTCGAATTACCGCAGAGCGGTTCGCCGTTGCATAGCCGATTGTAACGGGCGCTTCAAAGCCGGGAACAAGGCGTTTGAAGCTGTTGGTGGACGGGTTTGTGATTGCGCAAAGGCTCTTTGCATGTTTAAGCAGACCGCCCATAAAGTTGTGCGCAAGCTTGGAGAGCTGAGCATAGCCGTTTTCATCATAGAAAAGGGGCTCGCCGTCCTTGGTGAGCAGCATGTGAACGTGCATACCGTTGCCGGCTTCAGCATAGATGGGCTTGGGCATGAAGGTTGCAGTGCAGCCTTCTTCAACGGCAGCATTGCGGATGATGTATTTTGTTACCATGGTGTTGTCTGCCATTTTGACAACATCATCAAGCTCAACCTCAATTTCAAGCTGGCCGGGGCCGCCGACTTCGTGGTGATGATACTTGACTTTAACGCCCCAATCCTCCATAAGCATGCACATTTCGCTGCGAAGATTGTAATACCTGTCCTGCGGAGCACCGATGTGATAGCCGCCCTTGTGCGGAATCTGGAAACCGTCTTCGCTGCTGCCGGTGTTCCAGTCGGCTTCTTCGGTGTCGATTTCACAGCGAACGCATTCGGGACGAGTCTCGAACTGAACATTGTCAAACACATGGAATTCGAATTCCGGTCCGATGATCATTTCGTCGGCAATGCCGGATTCGCGCATGTATTCAACAGCGCGCTTGATAACGTTGCGGGGATACTGATCGAACGGGCGGTTCTCGGGGCGGTCGATAATCATTGCATCGCCGCTCATGGTGAGGGTCGGAACCTCCGCAAAGGGATCAACAGCAGCGGTGGAAAGGTCGGGAATGAAGACCATATCGCTGTTTTCAACGGGCGCGTAGCCGTAGTTTGAACCATCAAAGCCGATGCCGTATTTCAGCGTGTTTTCATCAAAACGGGCGGCGGGGATGGTGATATGACGCCAACGACCGTCAATATCGGTCATTTTGAAATCGACCATTTCAATTTCATTGTCAAGGATGAATTCCTTTGCCTGCTCAATTGTTTTAAACAGCACGGGTGAAACCTCCTGAATAGGTAAAATTTTTTTGAACAAAACAAAATCTATTGCTTTCGCTCCTGCTTATTGTGACAGATTTTTACCGTAATGTCAAGGAAAACACGATATATATTTACCTGTATATGAAAAGCAAACGGCGATTCGGCAGTTTCTTAACCGTATCTTATCCGTGTACATGATAAAATTAAGCGGACAGTATAACCGAGAGGCTTTGCTGCGCCGTCGAATCGACAGGCACGGAATAAAAACGTATGAAAACCGGTATGTGTGCGGCCAAAACGGTGCATCGGAAAAATCGGGAGGAAAGTTAATGGATATTTTTGATATTTTAACGCTTATCGGCGGTCTTTGCCTGTTTTTGTTCGGCATG
>CALAXO010000019.1 GCA_937894955.1 uncultured Clostridia bacterium | reverse complement strand
TGTATAAATCCACGTCATAGATAACGTCTCGATTCGTAACCCCGGGTACATCCGTTTCGATGTCGAGAAAAGCAAGAATCTTGTCCTCGTCGACGTTGTGGATATAACGGGGTGTTTCTTCAGCTGTTTGTGATAAAATGTTGAGCGTATTTGTCTGTGTATTTTCAGCAAGGACAAGAACGCCCGGAATGCAGCTGAGAGCTGCGAAAACAACGGCGATAAGTGCCGCAAGAACCTTTTTGAGCCAAGTCATTTGATTATTCCTCCAATATATATATATATATATATCAAAGTTACTTGCATACAATGTATGCTGTGGTCAGGGTGACTTTTTGTGCAGCCGAGAGCAGGCTCTTTTTTGCATAGCATTCAACCTGAACCCTGTAGTAGTCTCCCGCAACCAGGTTGGTGATTACTTTGTAATAGCCAAAATAATCAGAGTTGTTAATGTACTCATCGTGTACACTGCTCAGTTCAACCCAGCTGCTGCCATTCCAATATTGAAATGTCAATTTTGTGAAGCCGAGTTTTTTGACATTGTCGGCGGTTTCAAGGTTGACAGTAACGCGGGCAGCATTCGGACCGTGACTGCTGAAAGTTATGTCGTGCCGTGTGAACAAACCGGCGGCCTGCGGATCAACGCCTTCGTCAAAAAAGAACAGATCGGTTTCGTGCGGGGTTGCGGATGCAACTCCGGTCGGAATCGACAGGGCTTCGGGGGCTGTTTCATTTGCCGCCAAAGCATTGCCTGCAAAAATATTGCAAAGCAACAGAATCGCTGCAAGAAACAGGGGGATGAGTTTTTTCATTGTTATTAGTCCTTTCATTCTGTTAACAATGATTGTACGATTTGCTCCATCGTTTCGATTGAAACATCTCCGTTCAGAGTGTAGGAATCAAAGCCGATGTTGAAGCAGACAACATTCTGAGTTTCACTTTCTGCAAAGGTGCAGTCAATTCCGTAAATCGACTTAGTATACGGTTCACTGAATTCACCGGAAAGCCTTACTGCGCGTGTGACGGAATCCGACTCCGGTTCGGTAAAGAAGATATGCTGCGATACAGTCACTTTGCCTTCCGTCCCGGAGAATCGAATGCTTACCGATGCCGAAATATCATCGATATAGCCCTTTGCCCATTCAAATGCGAATCCGCTCGGTGTGTCGGGGCAGACAAGCCTGTCGCCGAACTTTGCGATGAACTCGCTGCGATCCGAACAGTTGATGCTTTGAACGTTCAGCGCGGCGTATTCCTCGACGGAAAGAATACGTGTATCGGGGATAATGCCGCTCCATGCACCGTCGGGAGGATCTTCACAGGGGTCCTCAGCCGCAGTGTAGCAGATATCGAGATAGTCCATGCTGCGCGCCGTAACAGCGCGCCATGGGGTGAACCCCGCCGCATTTGCACTGCCGTCAAAAGCATATGGCAGAACCAAAAGCATTATTGCAGCGGTAAGGGCAGCTTTTTGCAAAAAAAAGCGAGAAACAGAGAGTGTGTGCCTCTTCGGGGTGAATTTTGGTTTGAGTTGTTTTGCGCCCTCCTTACCGAGTATTGAAGGGGCGGAATTTCTTGCAAAGAATTGAAATGAATCGAAAGCAAAGGCACCCTCGGGCAGATTCGCTTCGCACTTTATGTAATCGAGCGTTTCAAGGCATTCTGCTATCAATGCCGCGTCACGTTCCTCTTGGGGCAGAGCAAGCTGTTCATCGAGCGTTTCTTTTGTTTCACTGAGCAGAACAATAAAGTCCTGTTTTGTTTGTTTGATGCGCTGCATAACATCAATCCTCTCATTTTCATGTTTCAAAACTTGGAGATATTTTCCCCCTCATTATGTATAGGGCAAAAATCCCCGTTCTGTTCACCGGAAAAATAAATATATTTTTAACCGAGCAATTTAGAGACAATAAGACGCACCTTCATTTCGACACGGCGTGCCCTCTGACGGAGCGCTTCGGGGGAAATGCCGTACTCGGCAGCGACCTGTTCGCGATCTCGTTTGAGAACGAACACATCGTTGAATGTTTTTGCATCTTTTTCGCTCAATTCAGAGGCTATGATGCCGAGCATTGTTTCAAAGGGGAAGTCGCTGTATTCACAATAGTCATCGGCTGCATCCGGCACGGAGGGCAGCTTGGATTCGTCCAATGTTTCCAACGAAACAAACATCTCGCTGTTTCGCTTGGCAATTCTGCTGTTTTGCTTTACACGATGGGTGAGCGTTGTTTGAAGCCATTTAATCGGGGCCTCATGCACTGCAACGGCTCTTTTGTTTTCGAGCAGCACTATTATTGTTTCGGTAACGATATCTTCTGCATCAAACTTGTTTGGAAAAAATCTTTTCACACGTTTAATCATCATGGAATAATACTTTTTGAAAAGAAATTCCATAAGCTCGTCAACAAAGTCGCTGCCGTGCGCATCGCTCATCGAATCAACCCTCCCTCCTGTCGTAAAATGACAATGATGAGATAAACATAAACAGTATA
>CALAXO010000018.1 GCA_937894955.1 uncultured Clostridia bacterium | reverse complement strand
TGCAACTTTAAGCTGTCCGCTCACATGGTATTTAATAAGTTCCTTGAAAAATGTTTCGTCTTTATCATACATAAGGTAATCGTAACGAATGCCCGAACGGATGAATACACGTTTTACACCGTCCAGCCTGCGGAGCTTGCGCAGAAGTTCAACGTAATCTGTATGACTGACTTCAACATTTTTGCAAGGTGAATACCCCAAACAGGTTCGGTTTTTACAAACACCTTCAGTAAGCTGTTTTTTACATGCGGGCTGACGAAAATTCGCCGTTGGTCCTCCGACATCGTGGATATAACCCTTAAATTCGGGCATTTTGGTCATGAGCTTGGCTTCGGCAATCAGCGATTCGTGGCTCCGGGATTGAATGACGCGCCCCTGATGGAAAGTAAGCGCACAAAAGGCACATTGGCCGTAGCAGCCGCGGCAGCTGACAAGGGAAAAGCGAACCTCATCCAAAGCGGGAATATGCTCGGTGTAGGAAGGATGGGGAAGGCGTGTGTAAGGAAGATCGTAAACGGCGTCCAACTCGCTGCGTGAAAGCGGCATGGCAGGTGAGTTAACAACAACAAACCCGTTCCCATGCGGCTGAACAAGCGTTGCGCCGCTTATCGCATCCTGCTCACGGTATTGCGTCATGAACGCAGCACAATAGGCTTTTTTATCGTTTGATACTTTTTCAAAGCTGTCAATAAGCGTGTACTCATACACACGCGAGAGGTTATTTGCCCAATATACAGTTCCTTTAATATAGGTAATATCCCGTACGGCAATGCCGCCGTCCAAGGCTTCCGCAATGTCGATAATCTGACGTTCACCCATGCCGTAAATCAGCAGATCTGCACCCGAGGACACAAGGACAGAAGGCAAAACACGGTTGTCCCAATAATCATAATGAGCAAAGCGGCGTAGGCTTGCCTCAATGCCGCCGATAACGATAGGGATCTCTCCGTAGATATTGCGGATGCATTTACAATAAGCACTAACAGCCCGATCGGGTCGCTTCCCGCGCTTTCCGCCGGGCGTGTAGGCATCCTCGCTTCGCGGCTTCTTTGCACTCGTGTAGTGATTCACCATGGAATCCATGTTCCCGGAATTCACAAGAAAGCCAAGCCTGGGTTTACCGAAAACTTTGAATGATTCGGCACTTTTCCAATTGGGCTGAGCAATTATCCCGACAGAATAACCGTGCGAAAGAAGAACCCTTCCGATTATGGCAGTTCCGAACGAGGGATGATCAATATATGCATCCCCGGTGACAAGGACAAAATCGGGAACATCCTTTCCGATTTGCTCAAAAAGTTCCGCCTTGGACATCGGAAGCGGCTGGTTTTTGTCGCGTTCACTTCTTTCGGAAAATCCGTCATAGGAGTTGTCCGCAGCATAAAATTTATATGAACTGTCAAAACTCCTGTCGGCATATGCAGCATCGGCGCGGTGCTCATTGCGCTTTTGATTGCTGCTCCGTTTTCCGTGAGGAATGTTTCGGTTGATATCGGCAACGGCTTTTTTCTCTGTTTTATTATCTATCGGCTGCATTTTTGCTCCTTTTATCCCATTGCGCTCTTAGCTTGCGGATGAAAACCGCCTGCGGTGGTGGGTTTGTGAGCATTATTATAAAGGAAACGGGAATAAAGCGCAAGAAGAACGCATCAAAGCACCGAACGGTTATGATTTGCTTTGTCCGACGGCATAAAGTGCGGGATGCATGGGGTACTCGGTTTTATCGATCGGAACCCTGCGAATTATTTCACCGTTTAAAGAGTAAACTCGATAGCTTTGATATGTGCTGCCGGCAACAGCTTTTCTTTTCAGAACACATTCTCCGGGTTCAAGCACTGAATCAAGAACGAACTCAGGTTCTGAAGGAGGAATTGAAGATATAAGTTCCGAAACGGTGTCCACTCTGTCGAAATCAGTCGGAAAAGGACAGCCGTATATTTCACAGCACAAAGCCTTTTGCGATTCATCGACCCACATAAAAACGTAAATATCGGAATCGGTGTTGTTGCGGAAAACAAAGTCCTTGTCTTTGCCGCTCAGTGCTGCATCCAACCCGCCGCCGATATAACGCACCTTGCGCGTGTGCCCGCTTCTTGCAATAATTTCAAGATCGCTGCGCAGAACTGCATTGTACAGCGTTGTGCTGATCTGACAAATTCCGCCGCCGTACTCCTGCCGTGTTTCGGCTCCTCCGTTTGCAAATGCGGTTGCGGGCAGCCAACCGTTTTCCCTGCTTCGCACTCCGAGGGAATCGTTGCACGAGAAGGTTTGCCCGGCAGGAACAATGCTTCCGTCAATAAGAAGCGCACCCTTCGCAATATTATGAACACGGTTTTCGGAACATAAGGAGCCTGCGGCAAAAGATGTTGAAAAGCTTGCTCGCAGCTCCGGCATTTCGGGTATTTTATCGGTGCATGAAACCGTATGCATGGCCAGGGAGAAACGGGTTTCACCGCTGCATATTTGTCTGATGACGGCATCACGGTCAATTTGACAGCCGTTGACGGGCGCCGTAAGGCAGAAACGCGCATTCTTTTTTAATATGGGCAGCCCTGAGCAGCCTGCGGCGGAGTGAGTTAGGATTTGAGCGGGAACCGGTGCCTTTTCTGCAATTTTTGCGACTGAATCGATACTGTTTCGGAGCTTTATGTCGTCAACGGGCTTGATCGCAGTCCTATACCGTCCCGCCCCGTGCTCAAGTGCTTTTGACATAACAGCCTCCAAATCGTCTTTCAACGTCAGCTCTGTTCCGTTGATGATGTTGATTGAACTGCCGTTTTGTTGAAATTCAATCTCAATGCAGTATTCGGATTTTGCACGTTCGAGCTTGGGAGAGAGCAGTGTACGCACGGCGTCTTTTGTCATGTTTGATACATCAACGTTGTTAATATATGTTTTACTTGAAAATAACGCCGTCCCGGAATTCGAGTCATCGGCGGGAATAATCGTGTCTGCATTTACCCCTTGATTGATGTCATCGGAGTTTTGTTTACTGCAGCAGGAAAAAACGAGCAGAAATATGAGTGCGGCAGTGCTGAGCAAAATTGCGGCGCAGGCCTTTATTGCGGGAAAACGTTCATCCATGAAAAAAATTGCCTCCGAAAGTAAACATTCTTGCCATTAGGTTGTTCCATTTCGGCTCAAAATATGATATAATTGAGTGATGAAGGAACAGAACGAGATTTCAACAAAATACATGCTCTGTGCACTGGATGAGGCTCGCGCTGCCGCGGCGGCGGGGGAAGTTCCTGTAGGTGCATGCGTTGTTTGCGGCGGAGAAATTATATCCGGTGCACACAACCTTGTTGAAACACGCTGCGATGCATCCGCACATGCAGAATTGCTTGCACTCAGCGCAGCGGCAAAAAAACTTGGTACTCGCCGCCTTAATGACTGCGTACTTTATGTTACGCTTGAACCTTGTGCAATGTGCATGGGTGCGATAATGAATTTTCGCATTGCGGCGGTTGTCTTCGGTGCGTTTGACCCAGAGGCCGGATGCTGCGTTTCAAGATGCGAACTGTCATGCGGGATGACGAATATAAACATTCCGTACGTCGGAGGCATTCAAGAGGAAGAATGCCGGAATTTGCTGGCAGCTTTTTTTAAGAACAGGCGTTAAAAGTCGAATGCTTCCGAAACGGGAACATGATGAATGAGGTTGTGTCCGTCGGCGAAAACGGATTGTTTTTTGCGAAAAACAATTGCTGCATTATCAACGAAACAAATGCGGATCGTCCGCGTTTGAATAAAAAACGGAGGAAATCCATGAAGAAAACCTTAACAAAGCTTGTCGCGATGCTTATGGTCGCGGCAATGGCGTTTTCTTTCGTTGGCTTCATGTCGATGGAGGTAAACGCAGCTACGGTGAGCATACTTGAAAATGACTCTCCGGCACGCAAACGCAGCAGTGAACCTGCCGCCGAACCCGATGAGATCGTTCCGATCATCGTAAAGCTTAAGGATGCACCGGTTCTTGCAAAGACCGATGTATCAAATGAGCGTTCCGCAGAAAAGTCAAAAGCACTTGCTGCAAAGCAGGACAAGCTTTTTGCGGCAATCAACAAGAAGCTCGTTAAGGGCGAAAATCTCGAAATTTCCTATCACTACACGCTTCTGTTCAACGGTTTTTCGTTCCGCGGCGAGTATCGTCTCATTGAAGAGATTAAAAAGCTCAACGGCGTTGAGGATTGTTATCGCGCAGCCGAATATGAGCTTCCCGAGGACGCAAAGCCCGACGGAAACCCCACAAAGCTCAGCACTTCCGTGGGCTTCATAAACGCAGATGACATGTGGGCCTTGGGCTATACAGGACAGGGACAGACGATCGCGGTTATCGACACCGGAATCAAAGTTAACCACACGAATTTTGCAACCGCACCGCAGGATCCGCATTTCGATGCGGCAGGAATTCAAAGCGTGCTCAACCGCTATGATCTCTGTGCGGAGGAACGCTATAACGGCACTCTGACCGGCGCAACGCTGTACCACAGCGCAAAGCTTCCGTTCACATTTAACTACTATGCCGGCAATACGGATGTAAGTCATGCAAATGCAGGCAGTGATCACGGCACGCATGTAAGTTCAATCGCTGCCGGCTGCGACAGCTCGTCACGCGGTGTTGCATATAATGCACAGATAATATCCATGCAGGTTTTCCAGAACGGCGGCGCTGCATGGTCCGAGATCCTTGCAGCACTTGAGGACTGCGCTTGGCTTGAAGTTGATGCACTCAATATGAGTCTCGGCTCGGACAACGGCTTCACTCAGGGTGAGGCAGACATGGAAGAAGTTTTTGCTCTTCTTACGGCACACGGCGTGAATTGCGCAGTTGCGGCGGGCAACAGCGGCACTGCGGGTTCCGGCAATAATTACGGCAGCAAACAGCCAACATTCAACATGGACAACGGCGTTGTTGCAAGCCCCGGCACCCTCGGCGGTTCTCTTTCAGTTGCGGCAAGCAGCAACAGCTCTTCGGCGACTCCCACAAGCTACAGCTCCTGGGGCACGACGGCCGACCTCAGCATCAAACCTGAAATCATGGCTCCCGGCGACAACATTCGTGCGGCAACGGATTCTCAGTACTCCTACAGCAACTACGGCACAAAGAGCGGCACGAGCATGGCCTCTCCGCATATTGCGGGCAGCATGGTTCTTGTAAACCAGTATGTCAACACAGCGTTCCCGTCCCTTTCCGAACAGGCACGCATGGAGATGGTAAACACCCTGCTTATGAGCACTGCTGTTCCCGGCAAGTCCGGAAACACTCCGTATTCACCCCGTTGGCAGGGCGCAGGCCAAGCGAACCTCACTGCTGCAATCAACACAAAGGCTTATATTGAGGTTGAAGGCAGTCTCCGCCCGAAAATTGAACTCGGTGATGACGACAATCGTACCGGCGTTTTCAATTTCAGCTTTGATATTGTAAACTTCGGCAGCATGGCAAAGACCTATACTCCCACTGTTTATGTTCTGACTGAAAACACCGGCACGGTATCCATCGGAGGACAGTCATATCACACGATGTCGGGCTCTACTTCGAACATCACGAACAACGTGAATGTTACCGTTCCGCAGTCCGTGACCGTTCCCGCAAACGGCAGAACAACAGTGAACGTTACCGTTAATGTAAGCGGTTATGCTGCAACGCTGAACGAAAAGTTCCCCAACGGTGCATATATAGAGGGCTTTGTTACTCTTGCAGGCGATGTGAACCTTTCGGTTCCCTATCTTGGATTCTACGGTGATTGGGAAAAGGCAAGTGTCCTGGACAGAGATTTCTATTACGATGAATATCTCGGAATCGGCGATCCCATTCCCGCTGAATGGGGAATCAACACCGCGGGTTCTTCCATCAGTGCCGAAAATTATATTGCATTCGGTGAAAATCCTTTTACCGACATTGAAAACTTCCTGTTTGACCGCGCAAGCATAAGCCCCAACGGCGATGGCAAGATGGATGCGGTTGACACAGCATACAACTATCTGCTCCGCAACTGTGAATACTTTGAGTATTCAATTGTGAACGCACAGACCAATGAAGAGTATTACAACTTTCAGGTTCCGTGGGCACGCAAGTGCAGCGAGGAGAGCTGGTACACCCCGCTTGAGCCTCTCGGAACTTACGAAGAAGAGCTTCCCGATTGGGACGGCAGCAACCTGCCCAACGGAACGACCGTAAAACTCAGGATGACCGCTTACATGCATTCCTATGATGAATTCAACCCCTCCGCAAATGAGCGCGCTTATTGGGAAGTCCCGATAACCATCGATACGCAGGAACCCGAAGTTGCTTATTGGAACATGCAGAACGGTCAGCTTATGCTGTATGTAAGCGATAATCATTATGTATCCTATGTCGGCATCTATTCAGACAGTGCCTGCACAAACCTTATTACCTCCGCTGCCGTTGAAGAAACGACCCGCGGAGCACTCACCATTCTTGAGTTTGACGTCGGCAGCCGCACAACGGTTTATGCAAAGTTGGGTGACTATGCATACAACATCAGCACTGCACAAATCACCGAAGGCGAAGGCGGTTCTCTTGAACCCGTCGAGCTTCAGGGCATAAGCTTTGCGGAACAGGAAATTGAAACTTATCAGGGTTTCGGCGCTGCACTGAATATCGTTCGTGAACCCGCAAATGCAAACAACTATGAAGTTGTCTGGACAAGCGCGAACGAAAACATTGCAACCGTCCGCGGCGGCATGACAAAAGCAACCGTAACCGGCGTTGCAGAAGGTACAACAACCGTTACCGCAACTGCGACTGATAAGGACACAGGTGCGTCATTTACCGCAACGATTTCCGTAACCGTCAACTATTACCCGGACCTTAACGATGCACTTAACGTGCAGGGCGGCAATCTAAACTTTGTCTCGACCGGAACGTATGCATGGCAGATTGATATGACGACCTTCAGCGCACGTCTTGCGGGCGCAAGCACCAACAGCGGCGTAGGCAACAGTCAGTCTGCCGTCACAATGGATACGGTTCACCTTTCCGCCGGTGATAAGCTCACTTTTGCATGGGCAGTCAGCAGCGAGGCGAATTATGATAAGCTCAAGTTCTATGTAAACGGCAACGTCGTTGAAAACATCTCCGGCGAAACCACAATATGGAATCGTTATGAGTACACTGTTCCTTCCGACGGCAACTACATATTCAAATGGTCCTACGAAAAGGACGGTTCCGTCAATAAGGGACAGGACAAAGGCTGGGTTGACGATATCTCCATTACGTACGTAAACCCGCCGTACACTCTCGGCGATGTTGACAACGACGGCAGAATAACCATTTCCGATGCACTCATGGCAATGCGTTATGCAATGGGAACGGCTGCGCTGACCGATACTCAGATCCTTGCGGCAGACTTTGACGGTAACGGCACGGTTTCAATCACCGATGCGACCATGATTCTTCGCGCAGCAATGATTACCGATTGATTCAGACAAAATGCATTAAAGGACAGATTTTGATTCTCTCCCGAAACTAATGCATGACACCGCCTGCTCCCCTTGCACCGAGTGTGCATGGGAGCAGGCATTTCGATACGTTTGCAGAAAATTTGCAAATAAAAAAGGATTCACTGACGAAAAGACACAGGACGTTAATAACATGAAAATTGCGCTTGCTTCTCAACCGACGCTTGATGATTCAATAACACTGAATGTTAATCGTATTGAAAAGGCACTTGCCTCACTCCGAAAAAAAGTTGACCTTGTTGCGTTCGGAGAAAGTTATCTTCAAGGCTTTAACAGCTTGAAATGGAATTTTGAAAAAGACAGAACAGTTGCTGTAAGTGTTGATTCGCAGCCGATAAAGATGCTGCGCTACACGGCGAAAAAATACTCCGTTGCAGTTTCGTTCGGTTATTACGAACTCTGCGATGAAGCGATTTACAGCTCATATATGTTCATTGGAAAGAATGGCGAGATCGTTAACAATTTCCGTCGCGTTTCAAAAGGATGGAAGGAGTATGATATTACTGACGAGCACTATAAGGAGGGCGATGGTTTCAAAATATTTACATATATGGGTAAAAGAATCGCCCTTGCTGTTTGCGGGGACTTATGGTATGAGGAAAACATTGAACAGATAAACAAAGAAAAATTTGATTTTTTGCTTTATCCTGTATATGTAACATACAACACGGAAATGTGGCGCACAAAACTTGTTGATGAGTATGCCGAGCAGGCAAAAAAGATTCCGCGTCCCGTTTTCCTTGTGAACAGCATATGCAATGCTGACAATACGCGCGGCGGATGTTATGCTTTCCTTAACGGCAAAACCGTGTGTGAAGTGCCGATGGGGCAGGATGGCTATCTGCTGGTGCGTGTGTGACGGGGGTGTTGTCATAAATGGATGATATGCAGATATTACGCCCGCATCATGCGTTTTGCATTCTGAATTATCGGCAAAGCGGATACAGTGATGAGTTTATTGATAATATGAACACTATAGTTCGTAAACTTAAACCTGATGCCGATATCAAAATTGTGCCGGCAAGCGATGCCGTTTGCAAGGCCTGCCCAAACCGCACCGAACCTCAGAATTCTGATGACGTGTGCTGCCGTTGCGCCGAAAAGGTCAAAAGATATGACTCGGCGGCAATGAGTCTGTTGAAAGTTGAACCGGGCACGGTGCTGAAATGGGGAGCACTTTCCGAAAAAGCTAAATACATTATGGCTGATGCACTGCTTTTTGAAACAGTCTGCGGAGACTGTGAATGGCATGAAATTTGTCATTCAGCGCATTCGGACACTGCGGTTGAGCATCAACCGGTTTAAAGCTGATTTGTGAAGGTAACATTGAGCCGTAAACAGCCTCTTTTATAAAAAGGACGGTCGGAGACAAATTCGGCTCGTCCTTGTTTTGTATTGAAAAGAATCAAACAGTTTAGCGGTGCAGTGCCGAATCAGATATAAAAAATGCACCGCACAACCTAATCTGCGGCTGTGCGGTGCGGCATGGATTCATAAGCTGAGCCCTGTCAGAGCATAAACCCGTGCGCAACTTGAAAAATACCGAAAAGAAACCGAATTATTTACGGATGCTTGCAGCACCTGCTTCGATTGCTTCTTCATTGAGGGGGATGAGTGCAGCTTTCTTTTCGCCCAGTTTATAGAGCAGTGCATCAAGAACACTCTTGGTCTGAACAGCCTTGGTTGCTTCAAGGTACGCACCGAGCATTGCCATGTTTGCAACTTTGGGGTTGTTGAGCTTGTCTGCAATTTCGTTGCAGGGAACGTAGTAAACATCGATATCGGTGCGGGTTGCCTTTTTGTCGATGATGGAGCTGTTGATGAACAGCTTGCCGCCGGGAAGAACATTCTGCTCGAATTTGTCGAGAGAGGGGCGGTTCATCGCGATAACGCAGTCGCACTTGTTGATAACGGGGGACGCAACGGGTTCATCGGAAACAACAACGGAGCAGTTTGCGGTACCGCCGCGCATTTCGGGGCCGTAGGAGGGGAGCCAGCTGACATTTTTGCCCTCATACATGCCGGCATACGCAAGGAGCTGACCGATGAGCAAAACGCCCTGACCGCCGAATCCTGCGAAAATATTAGTCCAAAGCATAACTTATACCTCCTTGGTGATGTCTTTCTTAACGCCGAGAGGATAATAGGGGATCATGTTCTTTTCGAGCCATTCCATGGATTCAACGGGACTCATACCCCAGTTTGTGGGGCAGTTGGACAGAACCTCTACAAGGCTGAAGCCCTTGCCTGCGAGCTGGCATTCAAAAGCGTTCTTGATAGCCTTCTTGGCGCGGACGATGTTAGCGGGGGAGTTGACGGCAACGCGCTCAATGTATGCGCTGCCTTCAATGGTTGCGAGCATTTCCGCAATGCGGATGGGACTGCCGCAATGATCCTTATCACGGCCGTAGGGGCTGGTTGTGGTCTTCTGTCCGACAAGAGTCGTGGGAGCCATCTGACCGCCGGTCATGCCGTAAATTGCATTGTTGATGAAGATCGTGGTGATCTTTTCGCCGCGGTGTGCAGCGTGAACGATTTCAGCCGTGCCGATGGAAGCAAGGTCGCCGTCACCCTGATATGTGAAAACAACATTGTTGGGGTTGGTGCGCTTAACACCGGTTGCAGCGGCGGGTGCTCTTCCGTGTGCTGCCTCGATGGAGTCGAGATTGAAGTATTTATATCCGAATACTGCGCAGCCGACGGGAACGATTGCGATTGTGCGATCCTGAATGCCGAGCTCGTCAACAACTTCCGCAACGAGCCTGTGAACGATACCATGACCGCAGCCGGGGCAATAATGAAGCACCGCGTCGGTCAGGATAGGGGTTTTCTTAAATACGGTCTGCATAATTAAGCCTCCCTTGATTTCATGATATATTCTGCAATTTCTTCGGCTGTCGGCGTGTAGCTGCCGGGTTTGCCGTAGAACTCAACGGGCTTGGTGCCGTTTACGGTCAGCTTGACATCTTCAAGCATCTGACCTGCACTGATTTCAACAGCGATTGCTTTCTTTACGCTGTCCTGAGCCATTGCTTTCGCAAGCTGCTTCTCGGGGAAGGGCCATGCGGTGATCGGGCGGAACAGACCGACTTTAACGCCCTGCTTTGCGCAAAGACCGATTGCGGCTTTGCAAATGCGGGCAACGGTGCCGTATGCGCAAACGATAATTTCCGCACCTTCGGTGTTGTAAAGCTCAGCGCGGGATTCGTTTTCACGAATGTGCTGATATCTTGCCTGAAGCCTGTCGTTCAGCTCCTGAAGCTCTTCAACTTCAATGTAGAGAGAGTTGACGATTGCACG
The DNA here is from genome assembly GCA_937894955.1 of uncultured Clostridia bacterium. Lineage (GTDB taxonomy): Bacteria > Bacillota > Clostridia > Christensenellales > CAG-138 > PeH17. The sequence goes on along the minus strand of CALAXO010000018.1, from coordinate 1,947 downwards.
GGGGCGATTGCTTGCGGGACTCCAACCGGTTGCTGCCCAGTCCTTTGCGGGAAGCTCGCGGGTTTCCTTCTTCTCGTGGAACTCAACGGGTTCCATGATCTGACCGATGATACCGTCGGCAAGGATCATGACGGGAGTGCGGTAGATGTCTGCAAGGTCGAATGCATCCTGCATAAGGTCGACGGTTTCCTGAACGGAAGCGGGAGCGAGAACGATGGGATGGTAATCGCCGTGCCCGCCGCCGCGAGTTGCCTGAAAATAGTCGCCCTGGGAGGGCTGAATGGAACCCAAGCCGGGGCCGCCGCGAACCATGTTAACAACAACACAGGGAAGCTCTGCGCCTGCAAGATAGGTCATGCCCTCCTGCTTAAGGCTGATTCCGGGGCTGGAGGAGCTTGTCATGCACCTTGCACCGGCAGCTGCTGCGCCGTAGACCATGTTGATTGCAGCAACTTCGCTCTCTGCCTGGAGGAAGCAGCCGCCCACCTGAGGAAGGCGACGCGCCATGTATTCGGGAATATCGTTCTGGGGAGTGATGGGATAACCGAAGAAGTAGTGGCAGCCTGCCTGAATAGCAGCTTCTGCAACAGCTTCGCAGCCCTTCATCAATTTCTTTGCCATGTTCTTTTCCTCCTACTCTTTTTCAATGGTGATAACTGCATCGGGGCAGGTGCGTGCGCAGCTCGCGCAGGCAACACATGCTTCGGGGTCAGTCATCATTGCGGGGTGATAACCCTTTTCGTTGAGCTTTTGTTTTGCAAGCTCAAGAAGTTTCTTGGGACATGCACGCACACAGAGGCCGCAGCCCTTGCAGCGATTCTCATCAATGGTTAGTTTGACCATAAGTGAACCTCCTTGAATTTAAAGGACGGGGTGAGCCGTCATTCGGTTATGAATACTATTATAGCACTAATGTCATGAATGACAAATACCTGAATGCAATATATATTTTATTTTGGACTTTTTTATCGAAAAAAAGCCTCTTTTTTGTGTTTGGGTTCCAAAACAAGGGAAAAGACCCTGTTCGGCGACTCCGAGGTGCGCTTTTGAAGCAAAGACCGCCCTGCCGAAAAAACAACAAAAGCAGCAGGGCGGTACCGACGATGAAAATGCAGGAAGGAAAAAACCTGCAAAGGAACATTGCAAACGTTATCCATGCCGATAATACAGAGACATGAACGGAAAACATGACAGAACCATGCTTATGGTTCATCATGAGTTAAACCGACTTGGGTGCTTGGATTAAGTCAGGCGTTGGGTGTGAGCGCGGCAAAATCAGATCCGTAGCCCGCAACTGCCGAAATACCGTTTCCGGATGTGAGCAGCAACGGACGAATCGTTGCAATGAAGCTCTCCGGGCTCAAGGGATCTTTTTCGTTGAGCCAGCACTCAAATGCACTTGCAAGCATTCGGGAAAGAAACTTTACGGAGTTTCGGGTACATCCGGGCGAACTTGCCGCAAGTGCCGTGCAGATGCTCTCAAGCGTTGCCGTGAAATAATCATAAAAAGAATTCTGCCCGCGAATGAGCAGCGCATTTCGATAGAATGCTTTGCAGCCGTACATATAACGGCTCATATCGGAAAGCAGATCCCAATCGGAAACATAATGCTTTTGGGATGCGGGCAGGATGAACTCGGTATAAAACACGTTGTTGACAAGGTCGAACTTGTCTTTATAATGATAGTAGAAGCTTTTGCGGTTTATATGGCAGAGGTCGCAAATATCGTTCACGCGAATTGAGCGAAATGACTGAGTGGACATCAGCTGCTTGACTGCAGAAATCAACTGCCGCCTTGTGCTGCCGGATATCGATCGTTCTGCGGACATCGGTTTATTCTCCCTTCTCTTTTTATGATTGTATTATACAGAATCCTTTCATGAAAAACATCAATTTCGGTTAAAGAAACTAAAATAGATGATATATTATAAACGCGCTTAAAGAAAA
>CALAXO010000017.1 GCA_937894955.1 uncultured Clostridia bacterium | reverse complement strand
CTTAAGCGACATCGTTTCCGTAAGCACAAGCGGTGAAGCTTACTTTGATGAATCAACTCCGGAAGTATGGACGCATACGCTTGCGGTTGCAAAGGATGGCTCACTGTATGGCTGGGGCTGCAACGCTTTCGGACAGATAACCGGAACTTCTCCGTCAAACTATGAAGAAAGCACTAATATCGGTGAGCCTACTTTTATGATAGGTAACATTAAACAGGCCTCCGCCGGAGGAGGTCTCTCTGCTGCGGTAACCACAAGCGGAGCACTTATCGTTTGGGGAGGAGCTTATAGCGAAGAAGGTTCGTCGAGCAGGGTGATTAAGACTGACGTTGCTGCGGTTGAAGTCGGTTCAGGTCATAGCGAAGTGTTGTTTATCCTCAACCCCGACGGAACTGTTGAAGTAATGAATGCGGCCACGAGGTCCGCAAAAAAAGTTATGGACGGCGTTGAAGAAATTCACGGTGTAGAAGGACACAACGCGTCATGCCTTGCGCTGAAAAAGGATGGCTCGCTGTGGCTGATAGAATCGGGTCAATTCGGTGATGACACACAGACAACAAGAATAATGAATGATGTTATTTCTGCGGCTGCGTATTCGCGGGATTTATTGGAATATGAAGATAAGTCTCTTTACGTTGTTAACAAAGCGGGACAGCTTTTGAGATCGGTTGACTCCAACCTGAAGAACTTCTCGGTTGTGATGGAAGGCATTGTTTCCGTGTCTGCGGGCAGAACTCATGCGCTTGCCGTAACTGCGGAAGGAAAGGTTGTTGCGTGGGGCAGCAATGGATACGGACAGCTGGGCAGCGGGGTGACGGTGTTTGAAACAGAAAAGCTCGTTGCCGTAACCGGAATGAATAATGCGCTTTCCGTAACTGTCGGCGGGGGAGGAAGTTTCGCTCTCGTTGTGAAATCCGATCACAGCCTTTGGGCCTGCGGCATCAATGACAGGGGACAGCTCGGCAGCGGCACGACCAAAGGTTCCGCTGAATACATCAAGATTATGGACAATGTTTCAAAGGCGGCGGCGGGGGAGAACTTTGCTTTTGCCGTGAAGCAGGACGGAACACTTTGGGCATGGGGCGCAAATGACAGAGGACAGCTCGGCGACGGCACCGCGATCGACCGCCTGTCACCGGTGAAGGTTGCAGACGGAATCGCGGATACAAATGCATACTATGCACTTACGACCGACGGAAGAATGCTTGAAATCGGCAATGGATTTGCAGAGACGGCGACAGGAGTAAGCAGGATTCTGAACGGAAGTCTCGCAATAATGGCCGATAGCTCGCTTTGGTCATGTTCAGTCGAATATGATGACTACTATATAACGAATAATGTAATAGGTGCATGTGAAAGTGAAGCGAACTGCTACGTAATTAAAACAGATCATTCGCTGTGGTCGACTGAAATGTTCTCTGAAGATGAAACATTCTCCGGAACTGAAATTGCTCACGGATACAAAGACGTTGCAAGATTCGCAAATGAACTTGAAGCAGGGGGATGGCCGGAGTTTGTGCTGCTTGATGCCGACAACGTGCTGTATTACTTGGATTACATTGATGGTGACGGCAATCTCCAACTGAAAAAGATTGCAGATAATATTGCAGCGTTTGCGTTTTCTTCTGTGACTGTGGAGAACGACTGCGGAACACATTTCTGTATTGACACAAGCGGTCAGCTTTACGCATTGGGCAAGAACAGCTACGGAGTCTTTGGAAAAGGCAGAACGGCAGGATACAGCGATACACCTATCAATGTTGCATTTTCAAACTGATAATGCATTGATGTTCCTTACGGCAAACTGAACAAATGACCCACCGCCGCAAACCGCGGCGGCGGGTCGTTTCACTGTCCGTGAATTGCCGCGGGATTTATCGTCATTCAACGGCTGCGGAAAGAACTTTGCCTATCGAGTCATTGATAACAAGGTTTGCATAACTGTCATACGGAGTGCCTGTTTTGTTAATCAAAACGAGTTTATTGCCGGAGTAATAGTTAATAAGTCCGGCGGCGGGGTAGACTTGGAGCGATGTGCCGCCGACAATAAGCATATCGGCGCGGGATATATGCGCGACTGCGCCCGCAAGAACATCGGGATCGAGAGATTCTTCATAAAGCACAACATCGGGTTTTATCATGCCGCCGCAGGGGCAGTACGGAATGCCGCTGTGGTTTTTTACGTATTCGGCATCGAAAAATCTGTTGCAGCGCATGCAGTGATTGCGATGAATTGAACCGTGAAGCTCATAAACGTTTTTGCTGCCTGCAAGCTGGTGCAGCCCGTCGATATTTTGAGTTACAACGGCTGTAAGTTTGCCCTGCGCCTCAAGTTTCGCAAGTGCAGCATGCGCGGCATTCGGCTTTGCGTCAGTTGTAAGAAGAAGTGTTTTATAGTATCTGAAGAAAACATCGGGCTTGCGTACAAAAAATGTATGCGAAAGCAGCTCTTCGGGAGGGTAACCGAATTGTTGAATGGCTTTAAAAATTCCGTTTTCACTGCGAAAATCCGAAATGCCGCTTTCTGTTGAAACGCCTGCTCCGCCGAGAAAAACAACGCGCCTGCTGCTTTGGAGCATCTGCTTGAGATTATCGATTTTTTGTTCGAAATCTGATTTCGTATTTTTTATTTCGTTCATTTCTTCCGTTCCGATCCTTTTCTTTCCGTTTTGCTGGTAAAGGCTTAAGCTTAACGCATCCCGCAAAAAAATTTTCGTCGGCGCCTTCGGATCAGCTTTTCTGAAATCAATTATATCATTTTTGCCTGTGAAAGCAATACCGAAAACGGAAACACTCTCCGCAGCTCAACTCACGCATAATAAGAATAATGAAACGGCGAAAAACAAGGCACTTGGGAAAAATTTTGTCGGGGAATTCAATATATAGGTTGACTTAGCTTGCGGATAGGTCTATAATTCATATTATGACGATGTTTGGCGGCGTTCATTTTCCGCCGATTCGCCCGGCACAATAAGCATTGCCGAAATTCAGAAACGGAGTATCTCATTTTTGTGCGGCGGACAGTTTCATGTCCGCTGCCGAAATCCGAACGGTGCCGCGGGTTTCTGAAATCAACTTTTTATTCGCCTTTTGGGGGAGATTATGAAACTGAATGAAATGACCGAGCAGCAGCTTCAGGAGTTCTGTTCCGAAGTGCTTGCCGAGTATCAGAATTGTTTGGCACAGGGATTGAACCTCAACATGTCAAGAGGTAAGCCCGGACTTGAGCAGCTTGCACTTTCCGACGACTTATTGAACATGTATATCGATCCTGCGGACACAAGACCCGACGGAGTTGAAGCGCGCAATTACGGCGAGCTTATGGGTTTGCCCGCCTGCCGCCGACTTTTTGCCGAATTGCTCGGTGTGCGTTTTGAACAGGTCTTTGCCTGCGGAAATGCAAGCCTCACATTGATGTACGACCTTATTTCAAAGGCATATACCCATGGCCTGCTGCATTCGGAAAAGCCGTGGTGTAAGCTTGAAAAAGTCAAATTCCTCTGCCCGTCGCCCGGCTATGATCGCCATTTCAAAATTTCGGAAACATTTGGCATGGAGCTTATAACCGTTCCGATGCTTGAAAGCGGTCCGGATATGGATCTTGTTGAAAAACTTGTCGGTGACGAGGCTGTAAAGGGCATGTGGTGTGTTCCGAAGTATTCAAACCCTGACGGAATCACCTATTCCGATGAAACAATTGCACGCCTTGCTTCAATGAAAACTGCGGCTCCCGATTTCACCCTTGTCTGGGATAATGCGTATTGTGTGCACGAATTTGAGGGCGATTTTGTCCCCTTCGTGAACATGCTTGAAGCTTGTGAAAAAGCAGGCAATCCCGACAGAGTTTTTGAATTTGCCTCAACGTCAAAAATCACTTTCCCGGGCGCCGGGGTTGCATGTTTTGCTTGCAGCGAAACAAACATGGCTTATATGAAAAAGCTTTTGGCGGCACAGGTTATAAGCTTCGACAAGCTGAATCAGCTTCGCCATGTGCTTTATTTCAAAAATGCAGCGGGTGTGCTTGCACACATGAAAAAACATGCCGCAATTTTGAAACCCAAATTCGATATCGTCAACAAATACCTCGAAGAAGAGCTTGCTCCGCTCGGCATTGCATCTTGGCACAAGCCCACGGGAGGCTATTTCGTGAGCCTTTTTGTTCAGCAAGGCTGTGCAAAGCGCGTGCATGAACTTTGCAGAAATGCAGGCGTTGTTATGACCGATGCAGGCGCAACCTACCCTTATAAAAATGACCCTGCGGACAGCAACCTCAGGATCGCTCCGAGTTTCCCGCCGCTTAACGAACTGGAACAGGCGATGCAGGTGCTTTGTGTATGTGTAAAGCTCGCAGCCGCAGAAAAGCTGCTCGGCAAATAATTTTAATCCTATTTCGGAGGAAAAACAATGACAAAAATGATGGATGCTCTTGTAAAGACAGAAGCAGGAAAAGGTCTGAAACTGATGCAGGTTCCTGTGCCCGAACCCCAAATGGGCGAGGTTCTCATCAAAATTCGCAAAACCGCAATTTGCGG
>CALAXO010000016.1 GCA_937894955.1 uncultured Clostridia bacterium | reverse complement strand
GGTTAAGCACCTCGTCACGCAGCGTGCGCATTATCTCCGCACCGGAATAATCCTTTGCCGCATGCATTCTTTTGCGGGATGTTCCCCCGCCGTGAGTCGTTATCATCGTTCCGTCCGGAGCCTTGTCGAACTCAACGCCGAGTTCGTTCAGCCACTGAATCGCACCCGGAGCATCGCAAACCAGCTTTCGGAGCAGCTCCCGCTTTGCTGCAAAATGTCCTCCGCCGTATGCATCAAGAAAATGAATCGCGGGGGAATCATTCGGCTTGTCCGCCGCCTGAATGCCGCCCTCTGCCATCATCGTGTTTGCATCACCGATGCGGAGTTTTGTCACTATCATAGTGTTTGCGCCCGCATTATGAGCTTCGATCGCTGCCGACGCTCCCGCGCCGCCGCCGCCGATAACAAGCACGTCAACGTTGTAATCGATTTTTTCAAGATCAATCCCGCACGGATTAATTCGGCTGTGTGCCTGAAGCATTTCGCAAAGCTCATGCGGAACTTCCTCGCCGCTGTTTGCGCCGACTTTCAGCACCGCAAACTCACTTGCTTTATGATCCGGGTGATACTGCCTGAGCAATTTTTCCTTTTCTTCCGCCGTCATTCGCGCAGGCTCAAGGGCAATATTTGCTTCCCTTGCCGCTTCCACAGCGTTAAGGGATTCACGGAATTCTTTTGAGTACATAATCCTTCTTTGCCCCCTTATTTTTCAATATCTCTGTTGTTGTACAGTTCCTGCAGTTCCGATGCAGGCTTGCCCATCAGAGCTTCCATCAGTTCGTCAAACGTTCCGTTTTCAATTTCCCGAACTCTGTTCTCAAGATGCTCGGATTTAGGTGCAAGGTACTTGCCGTTCAGTCTTCTTGCAAGCATTGCAACCTGCGGATGTGATATTCCGGCAGGACAGCGCGAAGAGCAGACGCCGCACATCACGCAGTCGAAAGATTCCTCCGCGCACTTGTCAAACTCGCCGCGCTGAGCATATGCAATGTACTGCATAACGTTCAATCCCTGTGTGCAGCTTTTTGTACATGCATTGCATCCGACACAGGCATAAATCTCCGGATAAAGCTGCATCATTATCTGCTCGGTGGGTTTAACCTTTTCAATGTCGTAAACCTGCTTGATGAGCGGGAAAAACGGCAGTGTTGCCACATACATGTCATTTTCAACCTTGGTTTGGCAGGCAAGACATGCATGAAGTTCGCGGTCGCCTTTAATGCGATAAATCGTTGCACATGCGCCGCAGAATCCGTTGCGGCAGCCGCAGCCGCGCACAAGCTGATAGCCCGCATATTCCATTGCCCGCATGATTGTCAAATCACCGGGAACGGTGTATTTTTTGCCGAAAAGGTAGATATCGACCGTGTTTTCGTTCATTTTAAAACATCTCCTTCAAAAACCTCAGTATTCGTTCGGAAGTTCATCCAGTTCATCGCAGCGGAAAACGGGTCCGTCCTTGCAGACATATTTCGAACCTATATTGCATCTGCCGCATTTGCCGATGCCGCATTTCATGCGAAGTTCCATTGTTGTGTAAATTTGAGTTTTATCAAATCCAATCTCGCACAGTCCGGCAAGGGTAAATTTAATCATTATCGGCGGACCGCACAGAATCGCGATCTTGTCGGTTGAAAAGCCCAATTCCTTGACGTAGTTCGGGACAAAACCGACATGACCGCTCCATTCCGGCTGTTCTTTATCGGTTGTGAGGTATACGCTGACGCCCGCACCAACAGCCCACTCGTCAATTATTTCATGATAATCCACCAAATCCTGCATGCTGCGCGAG
>CALAXO010000015.1 GCA_937894955.1 uncultured Clostridia bacterium | reverse complement strand
CCGATGCGCCCATCTTCAGCGTTGCGGATTACGGTATCTGCGGCGACTTGCACAAGGTTATCCCCCTCATGATTGAGGAACTGAAAAACAGATAACCTTCGTTCACATTGCCAATAAAATAATTAAAAAAGCGTAGCCTGATTTTTTCGACTGCGCTTTTCTTCATGATTCGATCCTTTTCAATTAACTTTGCAAAATATGCGCAGCAAGCGGGACTTATCGCTTGCCGCCGGCAGCCCGCGGATCGAGATACACGGGTTGACCGTTTGAATACAGTAAAAATATGACTTGCCGGGCAAGGCCGTGAAGTCAATAAACTCGGTTTTGCCTGAACTCCCGTTGATTTCGGCTATACAACGTTCGGTTTGTGAATTCAGTGCTCCGAAAACTCCACATTCGGCGCGAATGATTCGATAGCAAAGCCTTGAATCCTGTGCGGTGAATTGTATTACGGGATTGCCGCGCTCATCACTGCACCATGATAGATCCTGCGGGGGAGACGGCAATTGCCAGAATTCGCTGGTTTCGGAAGGCGCAGCAGAAATCGGAAAGTATTCCTGAATGATCTCACTGTCCGGGGTGTACGCTGTTGCAAGGACTGCTTTGTGTTCGGTTTCAAGTGCAGCTTTGTCCAATGCAAATAAACGTACTCCGTCCGGCACGGGAAACTCTTGCGCTTCTTTGCCGCTGTAGAGGTGATTAAAAAGTTCTTTCGCGATAAGGCCGGCACTGTTTCCGCCCGTAGTACCTTCGGGAAGTGTTCCGAATTCCGCTGAATCTGTGCCAAGCCATACAACAGCGGTATAATCACAGGTATATGCCGCGAGCCATGCATCACGAACCGCACCGTCGGAATCCAGATTGGTTCCCGTTTTTGCCGCGATTGGAAGGTTGGTTTCCGCAAGAACTTTTGCTGTACCCTCTTCAACGGCGGTGCGCAGCATGTTTGTAACGATGAAAGCAGTTTCGGAGCACATAGCATGGTTTTTTTCCGACCGGTGCTCATACAGCACCGAATCTTCGTCAGAACCGGTCACGGCAGGCGCAACGATTTTGGTTATGGCGAAAGGCTCTGTATATCTGCCTCCGCCGGACAGTGCGCAGTATGCTCCGGAAAGCTCCATCGGAGATAACCCGTGCGTAAATCCGCCAAGGGCAAGAGCAAGACTGAGGTTCTCGCCTTCAAATGAAATCCCGAGATGTTCGGCAAAAAGCACCGCATTCGGAATTCCTACTTCAGACAAAAGCTCAACGGCAGGAATGTTGAGCGATTTTGCAAGAGCAGTGCGCAGCGTGATTTTCCCCATATATTTGTCGCCGGAATTGCGCGGAGAATACCCATCAAAAGAGCGCGGACTATCATCAACTGTTGAAGCCGCAGTGCTGCCGCGAAGTTCAACCGCCGGAGCGTAGCAAAGTAGCGGTTTTATCAGTGAACCGGGCTGGCGTTCGGCATTCACGGCACGGTTAAAACAAAAACGCGTGTATTCGCCGCGTCCGCCGCTTATTGCAGCAATACTGCCGTCGTTTCGAAGCAGAACAATTGCCCCTTGCGCATTTTGGCAGGGCATCAGTTCAGAATCGTTAATCAGCGCAGCGCAGTAATTGTCTGCACTTGTGTCAAGTGTGGTATAGACTTTTGCTCCGGAACGCAGAAACTCGTCCAAACTCATGCCGAGAATCTGTGCAGAACGGGACAGCACAAAGTCAATATAGTAGCTGCAATGTTTCGGTATTGCGTTTCGGAACTCAATTTTTTCTTCGAGTGCGGCGGAATACTCTTCATCGGAAATCCTGCCGTATTCGTGCATTTGCCCAAGCACCGTATTGCGCCTTCCGAGCGATTTTGGGGCGTTAAGGTGCGGGGCATAGGTTGAAGGCGATTTCAAAATGCCCGCAAGCTGCGCGGACTGTGCAATGCTCAGTTCGCTTGCATGCACGCCGAAATAGCCGAGAGAGGCGGCTTCAATCCCGTAAAATCCGCCTCCGAAATAGACAAAATTCATATACATTTCAAGAATTTCATCCTTTGTGAACTGCTTTTCCATGCGCATTGAAAGATATGCTTCCTCCACTTTGCGTTCAAAAGTTTTTTCGCTGCTTAAATGGCTGAGTTTTATCAATTGCTGTCCGATTGTTGAAGCGCCTTCTTTCAGCTCACCTGCTTTAATATCGGCCCATGCAGCACCGAGTATGCGGATAAAATCAATGCCCTTGTGTTCGTAAAACCGTGTATCTTCGGCAGAAATAAAGGCATATTTCACATATTCGGGAAGTGTTTCAATGCTGACGGGTATACGTTCGTCGCCGCCGCACGCAGTGGAAATAAGCGTGCCGTCCGCATCATAAATAAGCACACTCCTGTCCGAATTAAGAATCTTGTCCGCCGAAAACTCTCGCCATTCATTGATTTTGAAGAATCTGGCAAGGAATATGATAATTGCCGTGACAGCAAGTGCGGAAACAATTAACAGAATCCGCAGAGCAGTCTTAAATCGTCGTTTCCTCAATGCATGCGCACAAACTTCGGAGCTTATTTCTTCGCTGCGGTCTTCTGCACATTCGGCCGTATTATTTCGACATGATTTTATCCTGTTGATTATTTTTTTCATAAAAACACCTTTTACTGCTTTCATGCTTTTGACAGCCTGCATCTTGCGCGTTTGATTCGTGGCAAAAGTCGGTCAATTCCTGGAGAAATGCGAATTGACGCATTTCGTTACAGCCTGCCTTGCAGTTAGGGTTTGGATTTTTCGACAGGGTTATTTATGTTTTTTATTGGAGAAAGGGCTAAAAAACGGGAAAAACAAAATAAAAAGATGCTCAGCCGTTTCGGAACACTCGGAATAACCGTTGTTAATCGGAAATCGGAGCTG
>CALAXO010000014.1 GCA_937894955.1 uncultured Clostridia bacterium | reverse complement strand
CAGAGGTAGACTATCGCTGCGGGGATGAACACAACCGCCGAGAACATCAGTCCCATAAGATAGACACCCAGCAGCCGAGAAAGCAGAATGCTTCCGACGGGTATGGGAAGGGAAAGCAAAAGGTCGTTGTCATTTGCTTTGTAAAGCGCGGCATAGGTGTTGAACACGCTGCCGAAAACGCCGAGCATCAGCCCGATTGTGCCGAACAATGCAAAATAAAGCCAGTCGAACCCGGCGGCACGGAGCGGATTTGCAAGCTGATAAGCGCAAAATGCGAACATTCCGCCCAACACGCAGATCATAAGCAGGGCGTACAGCACGATGAACGCAGCGGATGCGAACTTTGAACGGCTTTTGCCCTTTTTGGGGTCATAGAAAAAGCTTCGATTCAGCTCATAGAGCTGCCGTTTAAGAAGAATTTTAAGCATAAGTGCGCCTCCGAAATTTATTCGGCTTCAAGCTCGAGAAAAACGGATTCAAGACTTTCATCACCTTTGACTTCTTCCATGGTTCCTGAACGGATGAGCTTGCCGCCTTTGATGATCGCAACCTTGTCACAAAGCTTTTCCGCAACTTCAAGCACATGGGTCGAAAAGAAAATCGCGCCGCCGTCATTGCAGACTTCACGCATCATTCCTTTTAAAATATGCGCTGCTTTGGGATCAAGCCCTACAAAAGGCTCATCCATGATGATAAGCTTCGGGGAGTGAATCCAAGCCGCGATAACGGCAAGTTTTTGTTTCATGCCGTGGGAGTAGGATGAAACAGGCTGCGCAAGCGAGGCGGTGAGTTCAAGCATATCCGCATATTTATTGATGCTCTGTGCCCGCTCCTCCGCTCCGATGCCGAAAATATCCGCGATGAAGTTGAGATATTTAATGCCCGGCATAAACTCATACATGTCGGGATTGTCCGGAATATAGGCGATAAGTTTTTTGCAGGCCAAAGGATCCTTCTGAACGGAAATTCCGTTCACAAGTATTTCACCTGCATCAAACTGAAGGATTCCTACGCAGCTTTTGAGTGTTGTTGTTTTGCCCGCGCCGTTATGGCCGATAAAGCCGTAAATCTCGCCCGGCGCAATGTGCAGAGAAAGGTCGTCAACCGCCTTTTTGCTGCCGTAAGTTTTTGTTAAGTGTTTGATATTAAGCATAGTTTCCTTCCTTACAAAGACGTATTAAGTGTCAAATAAATTTCTAAAGATAATATTCTCTTTCTGAGAAAAGCTGTCTAAAGACTATTCGATCGTGAGACTTCCGCTTGTTGTGCGGACATTCAGTGTGCATTTGCCGCTGCCGAAAATGTATCTGCCGTTTTTAACGGTATAATCATTGCCGTTGAAACTGCCGCTTGTGCTTTCATGTTTAACGGACGCTCCGAGACCGTCAAGCAGGCGCAGCCTTACCGAACCGCTCGTGGATTCGATATCCGCGGAATCGCAGTTTTTGAGCCCGGCCTTGATGCTTCCGCTTGTGCTTTCGACCGTGAGGGAGAGGCAGTCAACGGAATCGGCACGGAAGCTTCCGCTTGTTGTTTTAACGTTTGCGCTTGCTGCCGATATATCGGCTGTCTTTATCGTGCCGGAGGTTGAATGCAGAATAAGGTCGCCGCCCGTATTGATATCGTCCGTCTTTACCGAACCGCTTGTTGTATCGATAAGCAGAGTATCGCTTGTGCGAATGCTTCCCGTGCTGACGCTCCCGCTTGCTGAATAAAGTTCAAGGGAGCGGAGTGTGTGCGAACCGAGTTCGACCGGCGCGCTTGCGCTGTTGATGACAAGCTCTGTTCCGGCAGGAACTTCAAGCCGAAGCTTTTTTGCTTCCAAAGGAAAAGTTCCGACAAAACCGGATTTGCAGAACTGAATGCGCAGCGTTTTGCCGTCCTGCATGTAGTGAAGCCGCTTTTCGTCGGGAAGATCCGCTCCGCTTTCGCTGACGGAGAGCGAGTCCGCATCGGATTCCGAAACGCTTACTGAGCCGGAATCCCAATTCAGTTCAATTCGCGATATTTCGGATGCGTTATAAGTGAAATTTCCGGTGCTGTACTTGTCTGAATCGCTGTATTTGTCCGCAGAAAACCTGACGGAGCAGCCGAACAGCGGCAGACAGAAAAGGCCTGCAAGCGGCAATGCAAACACGGTGAGGAAACGTTTCATGCTGATGTACCTCCGATGAAAATTCTTTGTTTAATTACAATAATCAGTGCGCATGATTATTGTAATGTTTTGCGCCGCTGATAACATTCAGCAGAACGAACAGCGCAATAAACAGAACTGTCCACCCGCAAAAGACAGCGAACATGGCAGGGACGCTCACATCCGTTCCGAAAAAACTGAGCCTGCAATCAATGGATTTCTTTATTGAGTCAATAACTTCGGGCGGGAAACCCGCATCCGCCGCCGCAGAGAATGCACCGCGGAGGGCATGATTGCGAATAAGGCTCGTTCCGTATGTTCCGGGCAGGAACATGAGAATGCGCTGCAAGCCGGCGCTGAATTGTGCAATCGGCATATATGCGCCGCAGATAAAACCGTAACCCGAGCTGACGATCGTGCCGACGGCGGAAACCTGTCCCTGCGTTGTCAGAAAACGGTTCACAATGCTTGAAAGTGCAGTGCCGGAAAGCACAAGCAGAACAATGTCTGCAAGCAGCAGCATCACATCGGCAAAGGAAAGATACCAGCCGACCTTTGCAAGATAGATGAATCCCGCACCTGCCGCAATAAAACAGACAAGCAGCGTTGAAGCAAAGGTTGCAAGATAATAGCTCAGCGCAAGCGTTGACTTTTTGACCGGGGAAACGGTGAGATCCCGCCTTGCGCCGGTGACTTTGTCCAAAACCATGGTCATGTTGCAGCAAAAAGATATCGTGATGCAGCTTACCGCAAGCAACGACGAAACAAGCTGCCCGCCGACAATGCCGCCGATGAGCTTTTCGGCAGCGGTAAAACCCTCCGGAAGAGCGGAAACAAAGCTGTCGCGATACACATTTGCGAGAAATGAGACATAAAGCACCAAAAGGATAAGAGGCGTTATCAGAGAGGTAAAGAACATGCCTTTATCCTTGAAAAAAAGTTTGCAATTGCGAATAAAAAGGTTGTAGCAGCCTGTCATGATTCGGCACCTCCGGAAAGCTTTTTGCCCGTTGCGGCAAGGAAAACATCGTCCATTCCGCCTTTTTTAATTTCGTAATCGGTGAACAGTTCGGGATGTTTCAAAATCAACCGCGTTGCTTCCGCCGTGTTTTTTACGGCAATGCGAATGCCGTCGCGTGTGGATTCAAATTTGTACTCGCCGAGAGCGGCGGCTTGCTCGGGCGTGACGCCGTACAGTGTTATAAAATCGCCTGTGAACCTGTTTTTCAGCTCCAGCGGTGTGCCTTCCGCCGCAATGCTGCCGGAATCCAAAATCACAACATAGTCCGCATCGGCGGCTTCTTCCATATAATGAGTGGTCAGAAACACCGTAAGTCCGTGTTCGGCACGAAGCTGCATAACAATGTTCCAAAGCAGGCGGCGCGTCTGCGGATCCAGTCCGGTCGTGGGTTCGTCAAGAATAAGAATCTCGGGTTCGTGCAAAAGCGCACGCGCAATGTCAATTCGCCGCCGTTGCCCGCCGGAGAGCTTGCCGACGGTTCGGTTCAGAAGATCACCGAAAGCGAGAAGTTCCGAAAGCTCCGAAAGCCTTTTTTTGAAAGCTTTTCCGTTGATGCCGTACAGTGCGGCTCGACTGCGGAGGTTTTCCCGAACGGTCAATACCTGATCCAGCACGGAACTCTGAAAAACAACGCCGAGCTTTCGGGAAATAAGCTCAAAATCCCGCTCGGCATCCATGCCCAAAATCGTGACAACGCCGCTGTCCCGCCGGAGCTGCCCCGAGATTATGGAGATGGTTGTGGATTTGCCCGCCCCGTTAACACCGAGGAAGGCAAAAAGCTCACCGCGGCATACACGGAACGAAAGGTCTCGAACGGCCTTTATCTCTCCGAAAGCTTTATTCAGTCCGTCAATGCGGATGGCCTCGCGCTCGGCCGAAGCGGAGTGTCCGCCGAAAAAGTTGTCAGCTCGTATGTTGTTCATTACCGTTTCCTCCGTTTCACTGTTTGCCGCGTTTTGACGATGAAGAGGGGAGCGTATTCAAAAAAGCCGAAAGCGCAGCAAAGATAACGCCCGCAACGGGCCAGATTACCCATGATGTTTTGGGATCGCCGCCCTTTATGCCGAATGTTACCAGCAGATAGCTTGCGGTCACAACCAGCCAATAGCAGGAAGATATGCGGCTTACGAGTCCGCTTTTTTCCTTCTTTACGCGGGTGTAGTCGCCTTCTTCGAGAAGTTTGTCAATGGCAGAATTATACGTTCCTCCAAGCACGAATGCAGCACTGCCGATGCCCGCAATAACAAGCGTAAGACTTACCGCCGCAGCGGGAGCAAAATCCGCATTTTCAAAGCAAACGGAAATAAAAATCGGAACCACCGAAAGCATGCAGAGCATTGTTCCGATGATATTGAGCCTTGAGGAGGTGCGAGCAAATGCAGCTTTGCGCTCGCGCAGCATACCGGTCACACCGTACTCCGTTTCAAACGGTTCTTTTTCAAGAAATTCATATTCTTTCACCTTTGCGCCGGCTGAAATAAAAAGCAGAACGCCGATTGCTGCAAGCAGAATCAAGGCACAAAGGCCGATGCCGCAGGCAAGGTTTTCGCTGATGTCGATAACGCGGCTGTCGCTCATTGCGGCAAGAAAAATCAAAATTGCGGGCGAAACAACGCAAAGAAAAGTTGCAAGCGCAATTCGCGGTGCGGAAACACGGCGAAGTTCAAGATAGGTTGAGGCCTGTTCCATCGTGACGGTGCGAAGCGAAGACTCGGCGCTGTCGTCGGAGGATTGAACGGAAGGTTCGCATTCCTCAATTTCGTCCTTAAGAAGGTAATCGGTTGAAACACCGAAAATTCGGCTCAGCCGAAGGATTTTGTCCATATCGGGCACGGACTGTGCGCCCTCCCATTTGGAAACGGATTGGCGCGAAACTCCGAGTTTTTCCGCAAGGTCCTCCTGTGACCAGCCCGCTTTTTTACGAAGATTGATGATTTTGTCTGCAAGTATCATTGTTGTGACCGTTCCTTTCTGTTTAACCTTTTCCGCCGCCTGTTCGCAGGCGGGTTTACTGCCGTAATGATACGTTATTTTGCCGTTGCGGGCAATAAAGCGGAGCGGGCAGTTCGTCAACCCGTGGTTGCGATATGCGCAACCGAACCGATTTTTGCCGTAAATACGAAAAAAACTCCCTTCATGGAAAAACCGCACTCCTTGCCGCTCCCGAAACAGGAGGGATTCAGGGTGTGAACGGTAAAAATGTTTGATAACTGCCGTTGCGCAACATCAATTTTTAGTATAGCTTTGTCGAAAGTCGTTGTCAATATGGTTTGAAACAATATATGCGGCAGTTGTAAATTTGCCGTCCGATGCCGCGAAATTTCCATATTTCTTGTTTTTGAAAAGAATCATGAACACTTTGCACGGGTCGGATCTTTCGGATTTCGAGCGGATGAGCATTGCAGTCGGAAACATTTTTTCGTTAGAAAAAATTAATCGGCAATTATCACAAAAAAACTTGACAGCGAGTATTGATAGGGATATAATGAACAATTCCCGAATGACGCGTATAATATTGAAATACTCGGAAACCATTTGGTTTATTATTGCAAACAGCATTGCGGAGGTGCAAATGGAAGCAAACAACAGCAAAAATGCAGATGCCGTTTTTTCACTTTCGTTGTTTTCGGGCGGTGCGGCGCAGAAAAATGAAACGGGGCTGCTGCTGAAAAGCAACGAAAAAGCAAAAAAATACGGGCTTGTTCTTTCCCCGGAGCAGGCGGCAGCGATTATCGCAACACGAAATGCCGCATTGCAGCGCACGGGAAGGATAGAATTCGGTGCAGGCGTTCTCGGCAGGATTGCGGAAGCATTCTGCGATTCGCCGTGGATTTCGCAGGAGGATTATGAACAGACCCTGCATGAGGTTACCGGACTGTTTTATGAATTTAAAAACGAAACGATGGATATCATTTCAGATGATGAACTGATCGATTTCATGAAGGAAGCTTTTGATGGGTTCTGCAAGGGTTCTCTCGAATTGCTTGCGGGACGTGCGCTGCCGATGCTTGCGGAACATGTCCGCAGCGGAGAGCCGTTGGAAAGCTTCATTTACCGTGCGGAACAGTACGAACAGAGCTGAAAACGGCGGCGGTGTTTTGCAGCCGAAAAGAAGCTGACGAATAAACAGGCGACTGAAAGGAGATCGACGGGAGCAATGGAAGAACACGGAGTTAAAATCCACGGAACGGAATCAGTGAATGCATCCGACGGATTTGCAGCATCGGAGGGCGGCAGCTTGGAGAAGCACGGTGCACATGCGCTTGACGGCTTCCGTCCCGATCCGGCGGATTATTTTGCATCACTTGTGCAGGCTGCAAACGCTGCGGGACTGCTTTCGGAAACGGATGTTTCAGGTTTGCAGGTGCAGCTTGCGGATCTGCTTAAAACGTTGGCGGATAAGCGAACGTGCGGCAGAAGCAGTTCGTTGCCCGTTGAAGAGGGAAGAAAGCTGCTTCTATCCGCAACATATATAATCGGCTTGGCTTTTAAAAAGTATCCGAGTGCGGAAGAGGCGGCGGAAGCCCTTGTGAACACTGCGCTTGTGCAGCTTTATAATGACGGCATGGCAGAAGCGAACCTTCGTATGAATCGCGCGAGGGGGATTCAAAAACGCATTTTGCGAAACTTTTTCAAAACCCCCAACAGATTCTGGTTTTCAACGATTTCGGACGGTATAAACGGATTTTTTAAACTGTATTCGCCCGTGTTTGCGGCGCGGGAAATTTACATAACTGCTGACTATCCGCCGCTTGCCGGCAGGCCGAAACTTTGCGGAATCGAATTTATTGAGCGGTATTTGCGTTATATTGACGCCGAAAATGCCTTTTTGCTTTTATTCCCGTCGGACAAATGCGATGAGCTGCTTCGGGAGCTTGCAAAGGACTATGCCGACAGCCCGGTGAATCTGTTTGAACCGATTCTGCTTTGTGCACTTGCGCTTGCACATTTCGGGCGCGAACCGCAGCGGCTGGACCTGTCCGCAAAGGAAGCGGAAACACTTGAAGCGGAACTTGCTTCGCTCGACTTGAAGCAAACTGCTGAATTTCTTATCAATGCGCTGGACAATCTGGACGCCGTATTGAAACTGCCGAAAAGTGTCGGGCTGTATATCGTTCGCTGTATGCCGATTCTTGCAAGAACGGTTCATAATAATGTAAGTATCGGCCGCAGTGTTTTCCCGTGTATATCGGAAGCGTTTCGGATGAGTGAAGTCAATGTTCGGGACGGCGAAAGGCTCAGCAATGCAGAATACAGAGGGCTTCGCGAAAATCTGCTTGCAGCTCGAACCGCGGGCGAAAGGCTCGCTCTTATCACGGAAAACGTGCATTCCGCAGCGGACATAATCGATATTGTGTGCGATGATTTGCTTGACAGTGCTGAAATGAATGCGCTTGTCGAAATGCTTCCGCTGCCGGCATTCGTTTTGCTTTTGAAACGCTTTCCCTCCGTTGAGTTTGAGGAAGGCCGAAACGAAAAACAATTTGCGGAAGCCCTCAAGGCGCGCCGCAGCAGCCTTCCCCCGGAGCAGAGCCGCAAATTGGAGCTTATACTTGAGAATATGACGGTCGGGGAATGATTAATTTTTATTTGTCAACCCCGACGAAGAGCATTGAATCACAAAAAGGGCATTGCAAACGCAGAGCGGCTGCAATGCCCTGAAGTTATGTTATGATGCTTCCGAGAAAGTGAAGAGGCGGGACTTTTTCATGCTTCTTTAACTCGGAGCTGTCTGCGAGGCTCATTCGGGAAGATGCTCGGATTCATGTCCGGGCAAAATCCGATTGAGCTTCGGGTTAACAATGATTAATACTCAAAGAAGCCCTTGCCGGTTTTTCTGCCGAGCAGACCTGCGCGAACCATTTTGCGCAGCAGGGTGCAGGCGCGGTATTTGGAATCATGGGTTTCGTTATACATGGTGTCCATGATCGCAAGGCAAACGTCAAGGCCGATAAGGTCGCCCAATGCGAGCGGTCCCATGGGATGATTTGCGCCGAGCTTCATTGCGGTGTCAACGTCTGCGGGGGATGCAACGCCTTCCTGAACGATGGTTACAGCCTCGTTGATCATGGGGATAAGAATGCGGTTAACAACAAAACCGGGAGCTTCGGCCACTTCAACGGGTTCCTTGCCGATTTCGGTGCAGAGAGCTTTGATTGTTTCGAAGGTTTCGTCGGAAGTGTGCATACCGCGAATGATCTCAACAAGCTTCATGACCGTTGCGGGGTTGAAGAAGTGCATTCCGATGAACTTGTCCGCACGCTTGGTGCAGGCAGCAAGCTCCGTGATGGAAAGGGAGCTTGTGTTGGTTGCAAAAATGGTGTGCTCGGGGCAGATTTCATCGATTGCAGCATAGAGATTATGTTTGATTTCCATATTCTCAACGATTGCTTCAATCACGAGATCCGCGGTTTTGAGGTTCTCATAGTCGGTAACAAAGGTGATGTGTGCAAGAATCGCATCCGCTGCTTCCTGCGTCATCTTGCCGCGATCAACGCGCTTTGCAAGGCTCTTTGTGAGTTTTGCGGAGGATTTGCCGATGCTTGCATCGGTCCTGCCGTATGCGGTAACGTTGTAGCCCGCGGTTGCGAAAACCTGTGCGATGTCAAGGCCCATTGTGCCTGCGCCGATAACGAATACGTTTTTCATAGTGCTTAGTTCCTTTCGGTGAAATATTTGTTTGATAAACTTCGGGCCGAAGCCCTGATGTTATTTGCCGGTGAATTCGTCTTTTTTTGTTTTGGAAACGAATGCCGTCATTGCCATTTGCTGATCCTGCGTTTCAAAGCAGCTTCCGAAAAGCTCTGCTTCGGCGGCAAGGTCGTTGTCAAGTGAATTCATGTAACGAATGCGCATTGCCTTCTTTGCGGCGCGAACGGCAATGGGAGCGTTTGCAGCGATCATTTCGGCAAGCTTCATTGCTTCGTTCATCAGTTCCTCGGGGGGAACAACTCGGCTCACAAGCCCCATTTGAAGCGCTTCCGCCGCGCTGACGGTGCGCGCGGAAAGGATGAGGTCGGCCGCATATGCGCGGTTAACCGTGCGGGTCAATCTCTGCGTTCCGCCGAAACCGGGAATGATGCCGAGACCGACTTCGGGCTGACCGAACTTCGCTTTTTCGGAGGCAATGCGAATATCCGCACAGAGCGAAAGCTCGCAGCCGCCGCCGAGTGCATAGCCGTTGACTGCCGCAATGACGGGAACGGCAAGGTTTTCAAGTGCGCAAAACGCTTTGTGACCGTGCATACCGAAAACGAACGCTTCGGGACGGGAAAGATCCTTCATTTCGGAAATATCCGCGCCCGCAACGAAAGCTTTGCCCGCGCCGGTAACGATAAGGCAGCGAAGCTCCGTATCATGTGCGATTTCGGTCACTTTTTCATAAAGGCAGTCAAGAAGCGCGGAATTCAGCGCATTGAGTGCCTCGGGACGGTTGATGGTGAGAATGCCGATATTGCCGGCTTTTTCATAAAGAAGCATGAAAAAAATCCTCCTCTGCCTCAGTTTTCCTTTTCAACTGCAATTATACTCCATTTGAAGGCAAAATTAAATGCTTTTCAAATAAATATATAATCTCCGTCCAATCAAGCGCGGAATTCAAACAAAACAAAGCCGAACAGCCGCAGCATTGCTGCAAACCGTCCGGCCCGTTGATGCAGAATATGAGAGGATTTATCTTACCTGCATTGCAAAGCGCATAACGCTGATCGCATCGGAAATGCTGATGTTTCCGTCCGCATCGATATCCGCCATGTTGAAATCACAGCTGAGCGAATTCACGCCGATTGCACTGCGGGCGATAAGAACGGCGTCCGCAACGGAAATGTTTCCGTCCCCGTCCGTGTCGCCGCCGAAGCAGGCGGTCAGGTGTTCGAAATCGGAAATTCGGCAGAAATTATTGGAAGAGTACAGTTCACCGTCGGCATACCAGCCGAGGAAGCTGCCTGAAAACGTTTCTGCTTGCACCCGGAACTCGTTGTTTTCAACGTCGACGAGGCGGGGATTGCCATAAATGACTTCTTGAAGTGCTCCGTTGCCGAAAACATCAATTCTTGACGGAGAAATAAAACCGGCAGGCTGAACAACGAACAGGCGTGTATTTGTTCTGTAAAGATTAATTTTAGTGAGGCTCGAACAACCGGAAAGAAGAATTTCACGGCAGTTATCGGCACCGACAAAGTCAAACATGCGCAGCTGATCGCAATCGGCAAGATTGATTCCGGTAAGTCCGTCCGGAGCGGCAACGAATTCGCCGATGCCTGTGCCGGAAAGGTTGAGATAGCCGTAAAGCTCAACAAAGATGGTAGTGGTGCAGCCGTTGGGGTCGTTATAATCGGGGTAATAGAATTTGACGCCTTCAACCACAGAATAATCACCGTAATTGAATATCAAAACGAATCTGTTGATTGCGTCCGATTTTGCTTCTTCACTTTCGTTATATGCCGCCATACCGTAACCGAGACAGTACTGTTGACCGTTGGGTTCGCCTGTTTCCGGATTTATCGTATCCAGAAACTCAACAATGTTCTCGTACTGGTCATCCGGAATCCCGAGGGGATTTGTGCGTGTTTCGGCACGGGCGGACAGGCCGACCGCGGCAAGCAGAGCGAGACACATCAAAAGACTGAGGATTCGTTTGAGGTTCACAGAGGTTAACATAGATTTTCTCCTTTCAAATTTGGTTTTTTATTCAGAAATATCACTGTTTATTAGGATATATTGCGTAAAGATATTCTCCGCTTCAGTCTCGGTTACATTTAGTGGGATATAACTATATTCCACTAAGCCTTGTGAATTAAGAGTTACGGTTTGCCTTCCTACAAGCACGCGCTCAATCCTTCCCGTACTATATCCGATGTCAGCATAAACGGCTCCACTATAAAGATCCTTGTCTGCATAGTATGTAGCACCGATAGCATTCGCTAAACTCTGTGCAAATGCAGTAGGGTTGGAGTCGGATCTGCCCTGAAAAACTTTGCGTCTAATCTTTGTAAACATATTTATGAGCTGTTCTTCATCGGGCTCTATGGAAATATTCGGTTCACGTGCAACTGAGTATGTAAATACACAGTCGCCATTACTTACTTCAATGGTGTCAAGGACGGCATCATCAGGAAGTCCCTCTAACAAATAGTACCCACGTTGCTCTTCAATTTGATGCAATGCATTGTTAGACATGCCAGTAATGAATGTAATATAGTCATTAATGGAAATAAATACATGACTATCGTTATCCGTGCATGCATAGGCTTCAGAGGAAAAAGAATCGGTACTTTCAATCTGGCTTAGAGCTGCTATCTTATTTTTATAACCTGCAACCATCGCTGCTAAGCAGCAAATTGCAATGCTTAATGCACAAGCGGACACAAATAACCTAACTGCTTTTTTCATTTTTGTTTCACCTCTTTGCTAAATTTAGTTTGCGTCGTCAAAAATACTTAAGTTATTTGAAAAATGTACTTGGCAGCTGCTGCACCATAGGTTATTTACAGAAATAACGCCATCAAAAGCACCGGTCATAATGCATGCTTCATTGGCACTGCAACTTGCATCTGGACATCCAAACACATGTGACAGCTCATGTTGAAAAGTACGTATAGTCGAAATGAAACTCTTGTCGCAATACGCAGATGAATTTCCCCAAGCAGTATAATCAAGAATACTTGATACGCAAAAGACACTTGACCATGGATATGTCATTCCGCCACAGAATTTGTGCCTATAAGCATTATTTTCTCTGACGGTATAACAAAGTTGATGTCCAACAATTGTAGCAACAACATCATAAGTTGAGCAGTCAATGTTGTATTGTTGTATTGCATCCAAAATTGGGAATGAGCTTGTGTGATGATATCCGCTTGTTCCGCCAATGCATAGTCCGTTAGATGTGCAATTACATGTTTCGAAATGAGACCATTCTCTGTAACGGTTACCGTAATCATCAGTATCCCAGTGCCAGAGATTATTGCAACAATCAGAAGAAGATATAACAGAATTGGGAGAACCAATGATATTTTCGTATGATGCGACTGTAACGTCTAACCCGTCGTTCCACACATTGCTAAACGGACGAGCCGCAAGCTTCATGAGCTGAACAACAATATCACTGTTGTATTCGCCATAGCTGGATTTCAAGTAGGCACGATAGCTTTCATCGCACAAAACCAAGACTTTGGTAGATCTCGCCGGATAGACTTCGGCAGAAGCGATAGGTGGGTTAAATGCAATGCAAAGCATGATGACAGCAATTGCAATTGCAAATATGGAACGGTGGATTTTCATCAGATGATACCTCTCTTTCGATGCAGATATTTTATGCCGATGGCACAGAAAGATGAAATCTTACAATCAATCTCAAAATGAAAGAGAGACTGTTGATTTCGTTTGTCAATTTAATTATACAATACAAAAGACAAGAAAGCAAGCTAAAAATAAAAAACAACAAAATATACTATAATTGACGACAAATTCTTGGGCATTGCCAATGCCCCCTGCTTTATGGTAAAATATAAATGAAGAAAGAAACCCGGGCGGAGAACGCCGAAAGGGTGAAGAGCCGTCCCTGAAAGGAGAAATTTATGCATTACACTTATAAGACCGGCGGAACATGTTCCACGATGATCGATTTTGACATTATCGACGGCAAACTGCACAATATTGTGTTCACGAACGGCTGCAACGGCAATCTCAAGGCCATCGGTTCGCTGCTTGAGGGAGCCGATCCGAAGTTTGCGATCGAAAGGCTTTCCGGCATTTGCTGCGGATTTAAGAACACATCCTGCGGCGATCAGCTTGCACGTGCAATACGGCAGGCGGTCGGCGAATAAGCTCTTTTGCAGCAGGGCAGCCGAAGATGCTTATCACAAGCACAAAAAATGAAATTGTAAAATCTGTGCGCCGCCTGCGGGATCGTTCGGCGCGGCGGGAGAGCGGGCAGCACCTTATCGAGGGTGAACGGCTTGTTTTTGATGCGCTGGAGGCGGGCATTGTGCCGGAAACGCTGTTTATTGAACAGGGACGCACGGATTTTGAAGCACGGGTTTCGGCGCTCGGTGCGGAGTTTTTTTCCGTGAGCCGCGCCGTGCTTGAAACGGTGTGCGACACTTCCGCTCCGCAGGGGATTGCGGCGGCGGTAAGAACGCCGGAGTTGACTGCTCCCGAAAGCGCGGAGGATTTTCCGCACGGGCTTATTGCTGCGCTGGACGCATTGCAGGACCCCGGCAATCTCGGAACGATAATCCGCACGGCCGATGCAATGGGTGCGGCGGCGGTTCTTCTCGGCACGGGCAGCACCGATGCGTTTTCCCCAAAGGCTTTGCGTGCCGCAATGGGCAGCACATATCATCTCAGAATTTTTCAATGCGAACTCTCCGAAACTCTGCCGAAGCTGCGGGAAAGCGGGTTCTCGCTTGTTTGCGGACATTTGGCGGGCGAGGAGCGGCTTCCGATGCTGAACCGTGACTGCGTGATTGTTATCGGTAACGAGGCGAACGGCGTTTCGGACGGCATTGCGCGGCTTTGTTCGCTTTGCCGCCTGCCGATGCTCGGGCGGGCGGAGAGCCTGAACGCATCCGCTGCGGCGTCAATACTGATTTTTGAAACGGCAAAAAAAATCAACGGAATCGAATTCTGATTTTGATTTTTTTAGATATTTGATATTTGAACAAAAGCGGAGTTTGTTCAATCAAATCTGTTTAACAAAGCTGACTTAAAGCTGACTTAAAAACCGAAACGGAGGCTGCGGAATGGGCGCAAAACTGAACATGGATACCTGCGGAGAAATCATCAACTGTGCCGCAAAGCTCTTTGCAAAGCGCGGGGTTGGAAGCGTCAGCCTGCGCGACATTGCCGACGAACTCGGTATAAGCAAAGGCACACTGCATTATTATTTTAAAACGAAAGAAGATTTAATATGCTCATGCGCCGAAAACTGCGTCGCTGTTATCGGCGACGGGGTTTTTGAACTTATGAACGGTGCAGCCCGCGGAGGAAATGCGGAGAGCGTTTGCGAAAAATTCGTTTCCGCTTTTTTTGACGATGCCTCGCTTCCGAAGCTTCTGGTCGGTTTGCTTTGCTGCGAGTGCGGAAGAGCAGCGGAAATCTGCTGCTCTGCAATTGAAGAATGGCGCGTGATGTTTGAAGTTGCCGCACTTCGCCTTTCGCCGCGCAGCGGAGGGCAAACGGAGCTTTCGCAAGCGGCAATTCCAATCATTCTCGGGTTTGCGGCAGCTCAGGCCGAGCCGCAAGCGGCGCAAAAAGCAGCGACGGAGGCCTTGGCGGCTTTGATTTTGAAAAAATGATTAAACAATAAAAGTTTACGGCAGAGGATGCGGGGCGGAAGAAGCCTTTGCATCCGTTTTTAAAATTTATAAAGAGGATGGTTTAAAAAAGCGGATTATTTGAAACTTGGGAAGAGCTGCCGTAAAAAACAACAAACCCGCAGCACGGGTCGCCCCGCTGCGGGTTTATTGAAGGAGATGGAGCCTGTGAAGCTTTGCTGCAGCATAGTTCCAAAAAGGAGGAAAGAAGAACCCGGGTTGAAAACTTCAAGGCCATGAAAAAGCAGTCGTGCAGGAACAATCAGCCTCTTGTTCGGCGTTTGCCGCAGAGAACCGTTCCCGCACCGCAAACGACCGAAGCGATGCCGTAGGCGATGATTGCACCTGTTCCTGTTGACGGAACGGACGGGGAGGGAACATCTGTCGGAGCAGCGGGTTCGATTGTCGGGTCTTCGGGAATTTCTGTCGGGTCTTCGGGACCCTCTGTCGGATTTTCGGGAATTTCTGTCGGGTCTTCGGGAACATATGTGGGATTTTCGGGTGTATCTTCGGGGTATTCCCAGCTTACGCCGTCGAAATACGAACACCATTCGTTAAGATTGGCTTCATCGGCAAAGATATTCACAAGGTGATTCGGCCATTGTTCGCAGGGATCGTAATCCTGATTGATATAAATCTGAAGATCGCTGAAGGGGTAGCCCGTTGTGTCCGTTGTGTCTATGCTGCTTGTGAAAACATAGCAGCCGTTTTCGGTCGGCATGTCGGTGAAATAATGTGGTTCATAAAAGTCGTAGGCGATTTGAACAAAACTGCGTGCGGGGTCCGCGGCGGCGGGCAGGGAGAAGCGGATCGTGACCTCGGATGAATGCGCAAGACAGTATTCGTCGGCAGCATCATAGCCTAAGCTTTCCTCCGGGTCGTGAACGATTATCTGCTCCGCAGGGAAATCGAGCGAAACGGAAACGGGCGCATCCCGCCGCGAATCCGCAACGGCGGCAATGCTGAAGCAGCAAAGAAAGAGCATCAGCACGGAAGCAAAAGCAAGCAGTTTTTTCATAGAACGCCTCCTTGATATGATATACCAAGCATAACAGATTATAGCGCAAATGTCAACAGCTTTTTTCAAAAAATGGCAAAAAAAATGAAATTATTTGAAAAAAGAAAGGCGGAGCGGGCCGATGAGCAATATCGAACCCGTTTCGCCGCGCATGGGCTTTGACACAGCCCCGTTCAAAACGATTTAAACAATTTAAAAAGCAGCTTGCGGCATCAATTCAGAACCGGAAGCAGAAGCTCAATCAGAAGAACGCCTCCGACGGCTGTTGCAACTGCGTAAACTCCCGACAGTAAGAACAGTAAGAAGGCTGATTTTATCCCCACCCGGAGAGCCGCTTCTCGCGCAAACGGAAGAACGCAGGCAAAAACGGCTGTTTCAAGCGCCTCCGACGCATAAAAAAGGGGACTTCCTTTCAGGTGGAGGCTGTAAGTCAGGTATGCCGTGCCTGCGCTGATATAAAGCAGAAGCGCGGTTGCGGCAAGAAAAAGGAAGATTTTTTTGAGTACGGCTTTCATTGCAGGTTCCTCCGAATTATGGTATTGCCGCAATTAAATATTTCGCAACAATAATTAATTAATTAATGCATAATATAGCAAACTTCGCCGAAAATGTCAACAGTTTCTTTTCGACATCCGCAAATGTCAGCCCGCGCTGAGAAGCTCCGCAAGCGTTTCAAAAACAAAATTCACGCTTGCATTGCGGACAGCCTGCCTTCCC
>CALAXO010000013.1 GCA_937894955.1 uncultured Clostridia bacterium | reverse complement strand
GGCTAATATCAAAGGGAGGTGCAGCCAATGGATGTCTACAATGATGTTGTTTATAGGCTGCTGCAGTTCGGGTACTTCGTGCCTGCTTCCGTCCGGGATGCCGAGGTTATGTGTGCCATAGACCGCGCTGCCGAGATAATAAGAGCGAATATCAACCGCACGGATATACCGCCCGGACTGCACCGCACGTGGGTGGATATGGCAACCGGCTTTTTTCTGTCTGACAAAAAGGCCGCCGGGCAGCTTGGCGAGGAGTTTGACTTTACGGCTCCCGTCAAGAAGATTACCGAGGGCGATGTTTCGGTTGAGTTTGCCGGAGCATCCGACGGAAGCAGTACGCCGGAGACGCGGTTCGATGCTCTGTTGAACAGTCTTGTCAACCCGCCGAAATACGTGTTCTCGCGCTTCAGGAGGCTCATATGGTAGTCGATGATATGTATGCGAAAGCTGTAAAAAGCCTTTGGCGTGGGAAATGCACCGTCACGGTGTGCAGCAACAGCGCAACGGACGAAAACACAGGGCGCACCGCAGCCGTTGAGACCGATATCTGTTCGAACGAGCCCTGTCGAATATCATTTGATACCGTAAGCGCGACTCAACCGGAAAACAGCGCCGCACAGGCAGTGCAAAGCATTACGCTGTTTATTGACCGAACCGTTACCGTCCCACCGGGAGCGAAAATCACGATAACGCAAAACGGTATGACCGAGGTATATGAGCGGAGCGGCAAACCCGCCGTGTACTCAACCCACCAAGAGATACCGCTCGCTTTCCGGGGGTGGGCATAAATGGCACGTTGGGGAAAGGCTGATTTTGATCAACTGAAAGATTTGCAGGAGCGGCTGCAGAAGTTGCAGCAGACAGATTTGGATAAATTCTGTACGGACACATCAAAAGAACTCGCCGCAAGGCTGCTCGCGTTGGTTATTCCGCGTACACCTCTCGGCGTTTATCCGAAAGAAACCGGAAAAAACGGCGGTACACTGCGCCGCGGATGGACGGCCGGCAAGGATACCTCACCGAGAGCATATGCAAAGGGGCTGTCGGTAGAAAAGTCTGGCAGCTACTACATCATACGGGTTATAAACCCCGTAAGGTATGCGAGCTATGTTGAATTCGGGCACAGACAGACGCCCGGCAGGTTCGTGCCGGCTATCGGTAAGCGGCTGAAAAAGGGCTGGGTCAAGGGACAGTTTTTTCTCACACTTTCGGAGGAGGAATTGGACAGCAGGACGCCTGCCTTGCTGCAAAAGAGGGTGGATAAGCTGCTGAGGGATATTTTCAATGGCTGAAATAGACTATAACCTGATTTTTGATGCAATAACCCTTGCATTGCACCGTGCTTTTCCCGAGGCACGGATCCATGGCGGAGAAATCAAACAGGACTTGCGGGACGGGGACTACAACGTGCTGCCAATTTCCGCAAGTCATATCGCGCGGATGGGAAACCGCGCGCAGCGTAAAGTGCTGTTTGATGTGACCTATTATGCAAGCGATGAGGGCGGAAGAGCTGAATGCCTGGAAAAGGCACATAGCATGTCCAGCGTGCTTGGCACAGTAGAAACGTCCGGCGGAGACAAACTGCATTGCCTATCCTTTGAACACACCGTTGAGGATAATGTGCTGCACTGCATCGTGGGCTATCCGCACTTCGTAAGAGAGACTGCCGAAGCGGATGAGGAAGCAATGGCAAGTCTCGCGACATTAATATAATTTCCTAAGGAGAAAGAACATATGACTAACGAAATATGCACGGATTGCGCAGTGGCATACACGAAGATACAGCTGCTGCGATCCGAAAGGTACGCGGCACGACGAGATCTGCTGAATGTGCTGCTGGCGGATAACGAAAGCTATACACTCGCACAGGTGGACGAGCTTATAGAAAACAGATTGAAAAGGAGGGTTCGATAATGGCTCTCGGAGGTGGTTGCTGGCAGGCACAAAACAAAGTGCTGCCCGGCACGTACATTAATTTCACAAGCCTTGCAAAAGCGAGCGCGGCCCTCTCCGCGCGCGGCGTTGCAGCAGCACCGTTTAGTTTGTCTTGGGGTCCGGAGGGGACGGTCTTTGCAGTAACCGCTGCGGAGTTCCGAAAAGACTGCAAGCGGACTTTCGGGTATGATGTCAATGCCCCCGAAATGCTTGCACTGCGTGAGACCTTTTGCAATGCTACTAAGGTATACTGCTATCGTCTCGGCGCAGGAGAGACTGCAGCCAACACCTACGCTGAAGCGAAGTACCCCGGCAAGCGTGGCAACGACATCACCATCTGCGTTGCCGACGATGTGGACAACGCAGGGAGCTTTGTTGTAAGGACAGTGCTTGACGGAGAAGTTGTTGACGAGCAGTGCGTTAAATCGGCTGCGGAACTGGGCGAAAATGAATATGTAAAGTTCAAGTCGTCCGGGGTTACTCTGTCCGCAACAGCGGGCACCCCGCTGACGGGCGGAAAAGACTGCGCATCCGTCACCGGTAACCACTATCAAGCTTTTTTGGACGCAATAGAAAGCTATTCATTCAACACTCTCTGCTGCCCGGCCAAACCGCTTGATGCGGAGGACTTGGATTCAGCGGTCGATGTGACTGCGCTGTTTGTGCAGTTCACAAAGAGGATGCGCGAGGAAAACGGTGCAAAGTTTCAGCTTTGCGCAATTAAACCTGCAGCAAACACCGAAGGCGTAATCGGTGTGTGGAACGACGCGAAGACGCAGGACGGCACGGACACCGAGGCTCTGGTGTACTGGGTCGCGGGCGCACAAGCGGCCGTGGGCGTTGACAAATCGCTGACAAACGCAAAGTACACGGGGGAGCTCGTTGTGGATACGGCGTACACGCAGGCGGAGTTGGAGTCTGCAATCAGCGCCGGCAAATTCATGCTCCATAACGTCAACGGAGACGCCCGAGTGCTTGAAGATATCAATACGCTCGTTACGCTTACCGCCGAAAAAGGCAGTGTGTTTCAGAGTAACCAGACCGTGCGTGTCTGCGATCAAATCGCAAATGACACTGCCGTACTTTTCGGAACAAAATACATTGGCGCCGTGCTTAACAACGCATCCGGTCGCGCGGCTCTGTGGAACGATGTTGTGACCATTATTCGGCAGCTCGTGACGGTTGGGGTTGTGGAGGACTTCAATCCTGAGATCGTGACGGTTGGACTTGGGGACAGCAAGGGTGCGGTATCGCTGTCGGTTGACGGACTGAGTATCGCCGGCGCGATGGATAAGCTCTATATGAGCGTGATTATCCGGTAAGGGAGGATACGCGTATGGATAAAAACAGAACCATGGCGACTAATGACGCCCCTGTCGCTAAATTTGCAGAGGTGTTTGTAACGCTCGGAACTCAAAGGCATGCAATGCTGATGTGCAAGGACTTTGAAGGAAAGGTGAATATATCAACGCAGGATGTGCCGCGCATGGGCAGCGTGATCATGGGGAAGAAACCCACGACTGCCGAACTTTCGTTTACAATGACGATATACAAATGCACCGAAATTTTTGATGACGTGGTTGATACGTTCATAAGGACGGGAGTCATGCCGACGTTCACAATTCAGGTATCTAACGATGACCCGGCCACGTCCATCGGACGCAGCACGAAAATCTATAATGACTGCGTGCTCGACGGGGATGTGCTGCTTTCCATGGCGGGATCGGAGGACGACTTCATCGAGCAGGAAATCAGCGGGTATGCCGGCGGTTACACCAGACCGGAAAAACACAGCAATCCGAGCTATATGTAAAACAGAAACGGGAGGAACGCTTTATGGCAAAGTCACTAAGCGCATTTTTGGCGCAGAACGCAAAAAAGGTTGACAACCGCAGCTTTCCCCTCTCCAAGCGCTTCACGGATGAAAACGGCGAAGCAATGGAGTGGGAAATCACCTGCATTACGGCGGCGGAAAACCAAAAGCTCCGCAGAGACAGTCTGCGCAGCATTCCGGTTAATGGAAAGCGCGGGCAGTACACTCAAGAGTTGGATACAGCGCAGTATCAGGCAAAACTTGCCGCACGGTGCGTTGTATTTCCCGACCTCAGCAACACCGAGCTTCAGAGCAGCTACGGTGTGCTGAGCGCGGAGCAGCTCGTCGGAATCATGCTGACTCCGGCCGAGTTTGACGATCTCATTATTGCGATCACGGAGCTTTGCGGCTTCACGACCGACGGAGAAATCGTTGACGAGGCAAAAAACTGATATTGGGGGGCGATGAAGAGGCAAATTATGCCTACTACGCCCTCCACAAATTTCACTTGCTGCCGTCTTTGTTTTTGAACCTCGATCCGTATGAACGCGCTTTTGTTACGGCTGCCATTGATGTTCGGGTTGAGAATGAAAAGAAAGAGGCGGAGCAAGCCAAAAGAAAAGCGAAAAAACGGAGATAGGAGGTGCGCCGTATATGGGTAGAGTGCAGTCATCCCTGGTACTCAACGATCAAATGTCCAAGGTTCTGAGCCGTATCAATAAAGCGATGGGGTTGGTGCTTGACAGCTTTGATGCCGTGCAGCGTGCATCCGGCAGAAGCTTCGACACAGCAAACATCGCCGCCGCACGCCGTGAATTCGAGGCAGCGGATGCGGCCTTGAACGAGCTGGAAGAGAGCTATAGAGATTGCAACAGTCAACAAAACAAACTGAACCAACAACTGAGCCGCGGAACCTCAGGTGCAAACGGCCTGCTTGGAAAAATCAAGGGCATTGCTTCAGCATATCTCGGCATGAAGGGATTATCCGGCACGGTTAGCTTGTCGGACACACTGACGCAGACCGATGCAAGGCTGTCCATGATGAACGACGGACTGCAAACTACCGCAGAGCTTAATGACTTAATCTATGCTTCGGCACAGCGCTCGAGGGGCGCGTATCTGGCAACGGCCGACGCGGTTGCGAAGTTAGGTCTTATGGCCGGTGACGCGTTCGGCAGCAATCAAGAGATCATTGCCTTTATGGAGCAGGTAAACAAGCAGTTTAAAATTGCAGGCACCTCCGCGCAGGGCATTGACTCCGCCATGCTGCAGCTCACGCAGGCTATGGGCTCCGGTGTGCTCCGTGGTGAGGAGTACAACAGCATCTTGGAGCAGGCACCAAATATAATCCAAGCAATCGCAAAGTATCTTGATGTACCGAAAGGGCAGCTCAAAGAGATGGCTGCTGACGGAAAGATTACTGCGGACATAGTAAAGGCGGCAATGTTCGCTTGTGCGGACGAAACCAACGACAAATTTGAAAGTATGCCCAAAACCTGGAGCGATATATGGACATCGATGAAAAACAGAGCAGTTAAAGCGTTGGATCCGGTTCTTGCAAAGATTAACCAGCTCGCCAATAGTGAAAGGGTACAGCGGACCGTAAACGGGCTGCTAAAAGCATTTTCTGTTATGGCCGTGGCACTGGCGGCAGTCTTTGACGGCGTATGCGCCGTGTATAGCTTCATAGTGGATAATTGGATCTGGATCAAGCCCGTCATACTGGGCATTGTGGCGGCGCTGATGCTGTACAAAACGGCTGTATTCGCGGTTAGGGCAGTAGATATTGCGGCGGCGGCAGCGAGGGGATTTTTTGCGGCCGCAACGGCATTGCAGACGGGTACAACTTTTGCCGCAACAGCAGCACAATACGGACTTAACACAGCAATATGGGCCTGCCCCATTACATGGATAATTGCTCTCGTCATTGTGCTTATCGTGCTTGTTGCAATATTCTACGAGCAGGTCGTCGGCGCGGTATACTGGCTCGGAGCACTGTTTAAGAATGTCGGCTTATGGATCGCAAATGTCGCCGTGGCGATATGGAACAGTATTAAAAATATAGGTCTTTGGTTTGCAAACCTTGGGCTTGCAATATGGCAGATAATCAAGAATATCGGATTCTGGTTCGCAAACCTCGGAATCGGCATTTGGAACGCATTCAAGATTTGTTTGGGCAATGTAGGCGTGGCATTCAACAACGCGTGGATATTTGTACAGCAGGGTTTTTGGAGCATGGTGAATGTGATTACGCAGGGCTTGAAAGGGCTTGCGGAGATGGCAAACGCCGTGCTTGGCTGGATGGGCTTAAATATTGATACGTCCGGGCTGGACTTTGCGGCACGGAAAATCGATGAGCTCAACAGCAAAAAAGAAAGCTATGCGAGTGTTGAGGATGCATGGAATGAAGGGTTCAACACCTTTTCGTACGGCAGCGTCGGAGACGCCTTCGGCACGAAAAATGTGGACTTCGGTAAAGGCTGGAACAGCGGTATGCAGACTAACGATGTGTTTCAAGACGGATGGGGCTCGAGCGCCTATAATGCCGGCGCAGAAGTGGGGCGAAACATCAAAGACTCGCTAAAGGGTGCGTTTGCCAGCATGTTCGGAGATTTCGGCACGGGTGGAATGGACAGTACCGGCGGCATGGGCTTCGGAGATACGGGAGCCGGGTACAACTATGCATGGACTTTGGATGACATAGGCAAGGATGCAGCGGGCATTGCCGACAACACGGGGTGCATTGCCGAAAATACAGGAAAAAGCAATGAGGAGCTTACATACCTGCGCGACATAGCGGAGCGTGAAGCAATTAACCGATTTACGACCGCTGAGGTGAAAATCGATATGTCCGGGATGAGCAACAGCATAAGTTCGGAAATGGATTTGGACGGAGTGTTAGATACTTGGGTTGAAGGGTTCAAGGAAGCTTTGGCCGTAGCCGCAGAGGGGGTGCATGAGTAATGTACAGGTTTTATATTGATGAGACGGAGCTTCCGGTTGCCCCGGGTGCGCTAAACCTGAAAATAAGGGGTGCAAATAAGACATTGACGCTTATAAACGACGGCGAGATTAATCTTCTGAAGATACCCGGACTTACGGAAATCAATTTCGACTTCCTCCTGCCGATGTCGGAAGGCTATAGCTTTTGCGGGGAGTATCGTCGGCCGGAATATTATCTTGCAAAGCTTGAACGGCTTATGACCGGGCGCGTCCCGTTTCGATTCATCGTCAGCCGTATATCACCGAACGGGAGGCGGCTGTTCGATACGAATATGCTCGTAAGTCTTGAGGACTATGAGGTGTCCGAAAAAGCAGAAACGGGACCGGACATAACCGTATCGGTGAAGTTAAAGCAGTATAGGCCGTATGCAACGAAGCTGCTGACAGTGGAAGAGACTGCTGACGGCGGCTATGCGGTGAGCGTTGATCAACCGAGAGAAACCCCGGACAGGCCGAACGGGAGCAGACATAATGTGACAAACGGAGAATGTCTTTGGGGAATTGCAAAAAAATTTATGGGTGACGGCGCAAAATACAAGGATCTGTACTATGCAAACAAGGTGCTCATGGATACAGCCAATGACCGGACGGGCAATCCTTGGTACACCGTTTATCCCGGGCAGGAGTTAATCATACCATGAAGATTGATTTAATAATCGGAAACAGCAGCACACTCTATTACCCGGCGGTTGAAGACGGAGTAACTCTGGAATGGGACAGAAAAGGCAGCCCCGGCAAGCTGAGGTTCTGTGTAGTGCGGGATGAGGTGCTGAAAGTAGAAGAAGGCGATGCGGTTAAGCTTGCGGTGGACGGCACGGAACTTTTTTACGGCTTTGTATTTACAAAATCGAGCAGCGGGCGCAGCAGGCAGCTTCTTGACGTGACGGCATACGATCAGCTCCGATACTTTAAAAACAAAGATACTTATGTTTACACGAATAAGACGGCGGGCGAGGTAATTCGGATGATTGCCGATGATTTCCGGCTGCATGTCGGAACAATTGCGGATACACACTATGTGATACCGAGCAGAACCGAGGATAATGTATCACTTTTTGACATAGTGCAAAGCGCTCTTGACGAAACTTTGAAAGCGGAAACAAAACTGTATGTGCTTTATGATGACGTCGGCGCGATCACTCTGCGAGACGCGGAAAGCATGAAACTGAACTTAGTTGTAAATGCGGGGACTGCAGGAGATTATGCGTATACGAGTTCCATTGATACGCAGACCTACAATCAAATTAAAGTTGTTTGTGAAAACGGTGACAAGCGGCGGATATTTATAGCGAAAGACGGCTCAAATATCAACAGATGGGGGTTGCTACAGTACACAGATACTGTGGAAAGCGCGGCATCGGGCGCGAAAAAAGCAGATGCTCTGCTGGGTCTGTATAATCAAAAGACCCGCAATCTCTCCGTGTCCGATGCACTGGGCGATCTGCGTGTGCGCGCGGGGTCGTCCGTTGTGGTGCAATTGAGCTTTGACGATATCAGTGTTCAGGGCTACATGCTGGTCGAAAAGGTGACGCATCGGTTCAAAGACGGTCAGCACTTGATGGATTTGAAGTTAAGGGGTGGTACATTTGTGTCCTGATATGACAGGTTTCCTCGCAGCAGTTAAACGCGCAGCCGTAGAAGCGGTAGAAGCGGGCAAGCCCGTTGCAATCGTTAATGGCAGCATCGAAAGCGTCACTCCTCTACGTGTAAGATTAGACCCTAAATTGACGCTCACATCCGCGCAAATCATTGTCCCCGCAGGCGGCGGGTTTGGTGTCGAAACCGAGCGTTTGGACGATGCCGGTGCGCACGGACTGATCGTTCGAGAAAACAGTCTTGCGAGATTCAATGCAGGGGATAGTGTGATTTTACTTCGCACGAACGGAGGGCAGCGATACCTGCTGCTGGGAAGGGGGAAAACGTGATACCAAACAGTAGTATTCCAAGCATAGAACAAACACTGCAATCAGGACAGACCTACTCTGTGGACTTTGAACGCGGTTGCGTGACGGGACTTGCCGACGGCTTGGCAGCACTGGAACAGTCGGTGTATCTTGCGCTCGGCATTGAGCGGTACGCCCATGAAATCTACTCATGGCGGTACGGATTCGAGGCTGCGGATCTCATTGGGAAGCCGAAGGAATATGCTTTTTCAGAAATACAAAGACGGATAACTGAGGCTTTGCTGCAGGATGACCGCATCATTGACGTGACGGATTTTGAATTTGATTATAAAAGCGACGCAGCGAGTGTTTCATTTACAGTTAAAAGCACTCTCGGCGACTTGCAATCTGAAAAACAGGTGGGAATCTGATGTTCGAAAGTAAAACATTTGAAACGCTGCTTGCACAAAAGCTTGCACGCGTACCGAAAAAACTTGATAAGCGAGAGGGGTCAATCATATACGACGCGCTCGCCCCGAACGCTTTTGAAACGGCAATGGTATACGCAGCGATGGACGTCGTATTAGACGAAACCTTTGCTGACACAGCGAGTCGGAAATATCTCGTGCGTCGGTGTGCGGAACGTGGAATTACGCCACGTCCGGCAACAGTAGCCACTGCAAAAGGGTCTTTCAACATCGACGTTCCGATTGGGTCACGATTTTCGTGTGACAAGTTCAACTGGATCGTCACCGAAAGAATAAAAGCCGGCAGTTTCTACATGGAATGCGAAACTGCGGGGTCCGCACCGTCGCAACATATAGGGGCTCTGATCCCAATTGAGTACATTGACGGCCTCACATACAGGGAGCTTACCGAAATCGTGGTACACGGAGAAGATGCAGAAGCGACGGAAGACTTGAGAAGTCGGTATTTTGCAAGCTTTACAGGCCAAACTTACGGGTTTAACCGTGCGCAGTATATTGCCGTGACCAAAGGCATACCGGGGGTTGGCGGATGCAAACCCTATCGTGCGTGGAGCGGCGGAGGCACGGTAAAGCTCGTAATAACCGACAGCGATTATGGCGTTCCGTCCGAGGAACTTATTGAACGGGTGCAATCCGTGATTGATCCGACGGAAAATCATGGAGACGGAATCGGGCTTGCACCTATCGACCATGTAGTTACGGTGGCGGGAGTAACGAAAACCCGTATCAATGTTGTCACAAGCGTGACGTTTGCGGAAGGATACAGCCTCGACTCCTGCTTCCGCCAAATCAAAAAAGCGGTGACGGACTATATGTCCGAGCTGAACTCAGCGTGGGACAGTCAAACAAACATCACAGTTCGCGTGTCTCAGATAGAACACCGGATAATGTCAATACCGGGAGTTGTAGATGTGGCAAACACCGGACTGACAACTGCGGATTCAAGTGCAGCGGTCGGGCAATCGGGGAACATCGTTTTGGATAAGGACGCAGTAGCGGAGTGCGGTGACATAAGTGCGTAATTTCAATAAAAACAGATGCGTGGATGTAAAAAGCTATCTGCCGGATATGCTGTGCGAAATTGAAGAGTTCCGTGCAATCTCCGACACAGAAAATGCGGAACTGAAGGCTGTATGGGGCGAACTCGACAATGTCTTTGACGATCAGTTTATTACGGAAGCAACCGAAAAAGGTATAGCTCGCCGTGAGGTGATGCTTGGGATAAGTCCGCAAACAGCGGATACGCTCGAGAGCAGGCGTTTCAGGCTGCTTTCATTATACGGCGATGGTGTGCCGTACACACGGCGCAGCTTGGACGCGCAGCTCAGATCGCTCTGCGGAAGTGATAAATACACACTCAGCTTCAGCAATGCCGATTTTGCGGTGACGGTTAAAATAGCTCTGTCGGCATCTGCGCAGATAGGCGCGGTGTCAGATATGCTGGAGCGTGTGCTCCCATACAACATGCAGGTAAATGTAGAACTCATGTACAATCAGTGGCATCGATTTGCACACTTGGCTTGGAATGCGTTAAAAATCAGAACATGGAAATCAATAAAGGAGGAAACACCTTAATGGCGCGAATTACACCAAACTACAATCTGACGGTGCCCGACAGCAGCGATTTCGCCGACATTACACCGATAGGAAGGAACATGGAAGCAATAGATGCGGCGTTGGCAAAAAAAGCGGATATCGATGAATCGGGTATGGTACCGAAAGACCAGATTCCGGCTCTTGAGTATGTCGCAGCTACAGAAAAAGGAAAAGCGAACGGCGTAGCGTCTCTCGATGTGAAAGGACGGGTACCTAAGGCGCAGCTGCCGACAGCATGGCTGCAGCCCCAAATCATAGTGACTAATGCCGCCGATGCAGATGTGACGGCAACGGGTGACGCGGGGGTGATTGCGGGAGTGGGGGGTGACACCAAAACGCTCAGTCTGCCGGATTACGGGAGCTGGGTAATTACAGCCGCCAAATCAGACCGCGAAGCTGTTCCGAAAACAGTGCTGGTCGATACCGTAAAACAGTATCAGACAGTTTTGACGTGGTTCGCAGCAACGATCAGCGTCGTTGCTCCGGCAAATGCGACTGTTATAGCGACAAGCGGGAACCATCAGTACTCGGCCACTGCGGATGCAAAAGGTAAAGCGGAGCTTGTGGTGCGATACGGCGGTACGTACGAGGTCGCGTACTACACCGGATCCGTGGGCTGCATACCTGTGAGCGTCACTGTGGTGCATGGGCAAACCCACAGAGTGAATCTCGTCAGCATGAGCGGGGAGTAAAGCGATATGATCGGTGCAGACGAACGTGATGAATACATAAGTCAAATAACAATCGGAAACAGGACGTTCAGCCTCCGAGACTGCGGAGCGAGGGAGCTTATAGCGATCGGCGTGTCTCCTGAGCAGTTGCAAAGCTCGATTGCAAAATACCACGAGGAGCATCCTGAAAGCGATCCGACAGTGGGCGCGATAGCGCTTGCCGATATCGCGAAAATTTTCGAATAGCGAGGAAAAAGACTAATGGCAACAAAAACCTATGTGGACAAAACCGGTCTGTTGTACTTTTGGGGCAGGGTGAAAGAGTGGGTCACGGGCAGAATACCCACAAAAACCAGTCAGCTTGAAAACGACAGCAGATTCATAACCGCGTCCGATGTGCCGGACGGAGCAACAGCATCAACAACTCTGCCCAAAGCGGACGGCACCGCCGCAGTCGGCGTGGAAACAGCTTTTGCGCGCGGCGATCATGTGCATCCGTCTGATACAACCAAGGTAGACAAGGTGACGGGAAAAGGGCTGAGCTCAAACGACTATACGGCGGCTGAAAAGGAAAAACTGAGCGGAATAGCAGCAGGGGCAACAAAAACCGAGCTGTGTACGGATATCAGCAAAAACGCATCGAGCGACACATATGCCGCAACCCCTAAGGCCGTGGCGGCATATGTCGCATCGATGGTGTCGGGCGTGTACAAGCCCTCGGGCAGTCTGGATATATCGGTATTGCCGCCGCCGGGTCTGTCGGTGCTGGGGTGCGTGTACAATGCAACAACGGACTTCACAACGACGGATAAGTTTGTTGAGGGAGCCGGCAAAGCCTATCCGGCGGGAACCAATGTTGTGTGCGTCTGCATTAACACCGTCTACCTCTGGGATGTGCTGGCGGGCTTTATAGATCTGTCGAAGTATGTAGCGGCCGACGACCTGACACCGATTCCGGATTCTGAAATAGAGGCAATAGTCGTATGAGCGCGGCGTACGTGAACATTGCCGGACTGAAGGCTTTTTACGCCAAATTGAAGGCCGCTTTTGCTCCGACCACGCACGCGCACACTGCGATGGATATCACAGGCGGCGTGCTTTCGGTTGCGCGAGGCGGCACGGGGCAAAGCACTACGCTGGGAGCCGCAAAAGCTCTCGGACGCGGTTACTGTGTGTGCGGCACGGCGGCGGCCACTGCGGCTAAAACGGCTGCACTGTCGGGATTCACGCGGGTAACGGGGGCTATTGTGGCGGTCAGGTTCACCAATGCTAACTCCGCCGAGGGTCCAACGCTGAATATCGGGAGTACTGGTGCGGCGGCAATCATAAACTGCTACACCAATGCGGCGATATCCGCAGCGGACATATCGGCGGGCATGACGGCGCTGGTGGTTTTTAACGGGACAAGCTGGGTTCTGCTGAATCCGGCACATAGTCAACAATCATCGAGAACATAAAAATGCAGAAAACGGATTATTCCGAGACTTCCTAAAAAGATAAAACGGGGGAAAGATTATGCCAACAATTAATGTCACAGTACGCAATAAGATTGCTAAATCACAACCACCGGCGTTCATCGTATGCGGCAACAACGATTACACGGCCGTGTTCGACCTGGATGACGAGTGGGCGGAGTTCCCAAATCGCGTCGCGGTTTTCGTGTACCAAGTGGGACGAGAGCGCAGAAACGAACGCGTCATCTTCGACGGCGACGAGTGCCCGATACCTACACTGCGCGGAGTACGTGCGGTTGAAGTGGGCCTGGAGGCTGGCAACATCCGAACGACTACGCCGGCGCGTATCAGGTGTTTCGGATGCATCACGGACGCCGCAGGTACACCGCAAGAGCCCGACGAGGATGTGTATGGACAGATTCTTGAGAGAGCCGACAATATGGCTCAAGCGGCCACAGCAGCAGCTGAACAAGCCGAAAGTGCACAGACGGCTGCAAGCGCAGCGGCAAAAGACGCACAAACCGCACAGACGGCTGCAAGCGCAGCAGCGTCAAGCGCACAGACCACACAAGAGTGTGCGCAGGCGATGGCTGGGACGTTTGACTTCACCGGTTATATGCGGTATCGAGTGGTTACGGAGCTACCCGAGCGGCAGGATGATAACGTGCTGTATCTCATCGTTGATCCCGAGACTGAAGCTCCAAGCGAGCCTGAGTCTCCCGAAGGAGAAACTGGAGGGACGGAATGAGAGCTTATCTTGCGAAGCAGTCTTTAGGAACGCTGGACAGGGACGGAAAGTTTTACGCTGCCGGGAAACAAGTGCAGAAAGCGGTGCTTAAAGGCGAAACGATTTATCACCTAAGAAAGAACCTCGCACTCAATGCTACCGTTCTTTACTACAACAAGGAGTATCCGGATTATGCGAAGAACGGACCGCAGCACGCATTTGACGGAAAGATGAGTGATCCCGAAGCCGACAAGTGGCACGCTTCCGGCATCAACAGTTGGGTTGCATTCGACATTCATACCCCCGTTGCAAATCCGATACTCAAGATATATCATGCCGGTTCTGCAGGTGAAGATTCCGACCTGAACACTTCGTCATGGGATGTTTATATCCTTAACGAAAGATATTTCACGGAAGAATCGTTTTTCAATCTGACCAGCTCCGAACGGAATCGAGTCTGCCAGATTGCGTGGGCATGGAAAAAGATTCATGTCACAAACGGCAATACCGCTGACATATCTGTCGACCGCATTGATATGCCCGAGGTAAGGCGTTTGTTCAAAATCAACATGCGCAAAACGAATCAGACCGGGTATCCCTATTATCTCAATGTTTACGAAATTGAGATGTACGAAAGCGATTATTAAAGAGGTAACCAATGAAGCATAATGTGCGTGATTTCATAGCATGGACACTGACCCATGCAGCATCCGTTCCTACGGATGCACTGCTGCCTATACCCGCCGGCGAGTGTTGCACGGAGCCCTGGCATTATCTGTTTGGAAGCGTACGGGTGCAAACAACAGATAGTACCATTGCCCGGTACCGCAACGAATACATAAAACGGGGATGGAAACCCGAAACGTACGATTACTACACAAAAAACTGGAAATCAACGGAGTGTGCGACAGACTGCCAAGGGCTTCTTGACGCATATCTTACATATGAATGCGGGGAGAAGACTGATATCAATGCCGATATGAACTATAACTACTGGTGTACAGAAAAACGTACAGCAACCAACAACTATGGCAGTTATACAATCGGCGATGCACTGTTTATGGCAAACAGCAAGGGGAAGATGACACATGTGGGGTGGGTGTGCGGATTTACGCACACGGGCGAACCGCTTGTTGTCGAGGCACGCGGTTTAGCGTACGGTGTGGTAATTACACGGCTGACTGAGCGTCCGTGGATGCACACCGGACGCATGACAGTAAAATTCAATTACGAAGAAAGCGAGGAACAAACGATGGTAAAAGCAAAATTCGAGGTAGCGAGCCCTATGCACACCGGTGCGGCATACAAAGCAATGCAGACAGCACTTAATGCAGCAGGCTATACAGATAGTGACGGCAAGGGTTTGGCAGAAGATGGTAAGTGGGGTGCGAAATCCCAAGCGGCATATGACCGCATGATTGCCGACTACACCCCTGCCCCGTTTGAAGTCAACCCTATAACGGCAGATGATGCTGCAACCGTGCTGATGCACGGTATCCGCATTACCATCACGAAGGACGGTGCCAACCAGTGACTGTAAACCTTTGGGTAACATTGATTAGTGCCGTGCTTGGCAGCGGCGCACTAACCGCCGTGGTGACAGCGGCACTGACTGCACACCGGGAACGCAAAAAAGCGGCAGCGCAGGTATCAGCCGCCGAAGCCCGCGCCGCATCCGCCGAACGGCAGGCACTGATGATGCTGACACTTGACAGCCTACAGGCACGGTGTCGCGCCATCATAGCTAAGGGCAGCCGCACGCAGACAGACACGCAGCAAATCATTATACAGCATGATATCTACAAAGCTCTAAACGGAGACGGCTGGGCGGATGCACTCTTCACGTCCGCCATGGAACTGCCCATAGTATGATATAGTATGATGCGGAAAAACCGCAGAAAGGATAAAACAATGACCGTAAAAACAAAACTCTGGCTCAAAGCCGCAGGCATCCGTGCCGTTAAAACAATCGCTCAGACTGCCGTTGCAACTATCGGCACGTCTGCCGTACTCGGCGATGTTAATTGGATTGCAGTAGCATCTGCTTCCGTGCTTGCCG
The DNA here is from genome assembly GCA_937894955.1 of uncultured Clostridia bacterium. Lineage (GTDB taxonomy): Bacteria > Bacillota > Clostridia > Christensenellales > CAG-138 > PeH17. The sequence continues at coordinate 583 of CALAXO010000013.1, read as the reverse complement.
GTATTCTCTCGCTGCTCACCAGTGTTGCAGGCCTGCCGGAGATCCAGCAAACAGAGGACTAAGTTTCACCCCGTGCCCGCAAAGCGTTAAGCATTGCAATTTGCGGGTGCATTTTTTATTTTTAGCTTTATACATTTGATTAAATATATTTGCGTTTTAAAACAGGGTTACGGGTTCAGAAGATTCCTCACCCGATGGAAGACCAACAACGAAACCCGCGCACCGAGAAAATCGGCTTTCGACTGTCAAAGCAGGAGATCGAAGATATTGAGAAGTGCGCGGCCGCTATGGGAACGCAGCGCGTGAATGCTGTAACCGAAGGCATTCGATTGCTGAAAAAAGAATTGGGCTTGGATTAAACCAAAGAAAAGCGGCTGTTGCGAAATCAAGTCATATTTGCAGCACCTTTTTCATGCGGCGTCATGCATTTGAGTCTCTGCTGGCAGCGACTTTATCTTGAATTCGCAAACCTCTCAATTCCAAAATTGCAAGTTGCTGAAACTCCATGCATTCAAATGTATCGGCTTCATCCGGAGCAACAGCCCGTTGCAACCACCGCAACAAAAGGTGTAACGCCCGATAA
>CALAXO010000012.1 GCA_937894955.1 uncultured Clostridia bacterium | reverse complement strand
AGTATTGAACCACCGTTGTTTCCTCCGTCGGGATGTGACAGACAAATATCTTGTCCCGTTCGCTGCCCGTGCGCTCTGTCCATGCAATATATTCATCCCAGAGCTTTATTTCCGGTTGACCGACATAAACTTTTTTGATAATCTTCGGCTCGGCGCCGGTGTTTCGGAGATCGAGTGCGCAGATATTGCCCCCGCCGTTTTTTTGATTTGCATCGAAATAGACAAGGTATTTTTCATTAAATACCGGATAGATCAGGTGATCGTTCCGCGCCTTTATCGGCAGTTCGGAAACCTCACCGGTTGAAATGTCATATTTCAGCAATGCACACATCAAAGCTTTTCCGTTCACGAGCTTTCCGGCGGAACAGATTATCTCGCCGTTGAAGCAGTACGGATCGCTCAGCCATGTGTAGGACATTCCCGCAGGAAAAACAATTTCTTTTTCCTCGTCTTCACCGATAAATAGATCCATCGGATGCGGCGTCGGCGTGGGTTCCGGCGGAATATACGGCGTCGGCGATTCAATAAGCGGAAGTTCGATTTTAACAAGCCGTGCAGCCTTGCCGAAGAAACCGTCCGGGCGGAGCGGCGTATCGACTCTGAAAACGCCTTCAAGTACTATCATAATAAAAAGTGTCAAAATTCCGAGTGCGGCAAGCACGCCTGCAATACAGCCCGCAAGCTTGAGTATCGGAGCCCATATGCTCGCACTGAAGCGTGAACGTCTGCGTTTCGAAAGAACTCTTCTTTTGTAGCCATGTTTTTTCATGTAAACATTATACCACAGTTCTGCCCGCAAGTCATTCTTTTTTTGACAGCGGACCGAATAATTCGCTTTTATTGCGAAAAAATCGAATTTGCGGCTGTTTTTCGGCAGAATTTTCGGCATAATCATGTTTTTATTTGGATTTTGATGTTTTTTTCGACTGTATCGATTATATCCTTTACGGAATTGCTTCCATTGTGTTATAATCCGATTATCAATTTTTTCAGCCGACGGCTGAACGGAGGTCAAAAAATGGCAAAACAAAAGAACATACCCAAAAGAAGCGAAGTCGAGAAGCAGTACACCTGGGCACTCGAAGATATTTTTGCGACCGATGAACTTTGGGAAAAGGCACTTGACGAATGCCGCACATTCCCCGAAAAAATCGAAGCTTTCCGCGGCCGGCTTGCGGAAAGCGCGGACGTGCTTTACAGCTATCTCACCTTCTGCGACGAGCTTGATGTTAAAATCACCCGCGTTGCAGAATACATCATGCGTAAATCCGATGAAGACACCGGCAACAGCTACTATAACGGCCTTAAGGGCAGATTCATGAACGTATACATCAATATCGCGGGCGCGTCAAGTTTCGATACTCCCGAGATTCTTGCAATTCCCGATGAAAAGCTTGCTGCTTTCATGAACGAAAAGCCCGAGCTTAAACTCTATGAGCGCAAACTTGCAAAAATCCGCAGCAAGAAAGATCATATCCTTTCCGATGCCGAAGAAAAGCTGCTTGCCGCCGCAGGTGAAATGGCAAATGCACCCGAGGAAATCGCATCGGCGTTCCGCAATGCGGACATCCGTTTCCCAAGCATTCACGACGCCGACGGCAACGAGCTGAAGGTTACACAGGGTTCGTACGTTCCCCTGCTTGAAAACCCCGACCGGAACGTCCGCAAGGCTGCATTCGAATCCCTGCACGGCACATTCGAAAGCTTTAAGAACACCTCCGCAGCGTTCCTCGACGGGCAGATAAAGCAGCTCATCTTCTTTGCAAAGGCACGCAGGTACAACAGCACGCTTGAAGCAGCACTTGCCGAAACGGAAGTTCCCGTTTCCGTTTACCGCAACCTTATCGATGCAGTGAACGCAAACCTTGAGTATCTCCACAAATACATTGCTTTGCGCAAAAAGCTCACCGGTTCGGAAGAGCTTCATATGTACGATCTCTACACCCCTATTATCAGCGATGCCGATAAAGAGATTCCTTACGAAAAAGCAAAAGAAATCATCATCGAAGCTTTGCAGCCTCTCGGAGAGGATTATATCCGGATTCTGACCGAAGGCTTCAACAACCGCTGGATCGACGTATACGAAAACGAGGGAAAGCGCGGCGGCGCATACTCTGCCGGCGGCGATCCTCATCCCTATGTCCTTTTGAACCAAAAGGATACCCTCGACAGCATGTTCACCATTGCGCACGAAATGGGTCACTCCCTTCACACCTACTATTCGATGAAGAATCAGCCCACGGCATATGCTAACTATGTCATCTTTGTTGCGGAAGTCGCTTCCACCTGCAACGAGGTTCTGCTCGTTAAGCATCTGCTTGCAAACACGACCGACAAAAAAGAACGTGCATACCTTATCAACCACTTCCTTGAACAGTTCCGCGGAACAGTGTACCGTCAGACGATGTTTGCGGAGTTCGAGCTTTGGATGAACGAACATGCCGAAAAGGGCGAAACTCTCACTGCCGACATGATGTGCGATGCATATTATGAGCTGAACAAGAAGTATTTCGGTGACGGAATGACCGTTGACAGGCTCATTTCCGTTGAGTGGGCAAGGATCCCGCATTTCTTCTATAACTTCTATGTGTTCCAGTATGCAACCGGTTTCTCAGCAGCGGTTGCAATTGCAAACCGTATTCTGACCGAAGGCAAACCCGCCGTAGAAGATTACATCAAATTCCTCAGCGCGGGAAGCAGCATGGATCCCATCTCCGTCCTGAAGATTGCGGGCGTTGATATGACCACGGCACAGCCCGTGAACGATGCGCTTAAGCTTTTCAACGAGCTTATCGATGAAATGGCAGCCCTTGCCGAATAAGCAAAGCAACGCAAAAAAATTTATCACCCACACCGAAGCCGAAACGGACGTCAGTCGATTCGGCTTCTTTTTTATTGTCCGCATTTTTAATTTTGCGCTGCTGATTCGGCACGGATCCACTCTTTCGGCAGCTGCGCGTTCATGCTTAATCATTCAATATTTGCGGGTCATTGCGGGAATATCCGGCATATCTTTCCGCACGGCGAAAAAAAATTAAAATAGTTATACAAATTTTCTCGGATCTGTGTTATTATATAGGGGGAGAATTCGCAATGTGCGGGCAGCAACGCTGCGATCTTCCGCGAATTAACGGTATTATGCATCAAAGAATTCATAATACGGAGGAAATAATGCATTTTAACGATATAATAAATGCTGTGTTGAACGGTCTTGCGGAGTTCCGCTTTCAGGACTTTATCGACATAGTAATAATAACCGTAATTATATACAAAATTATCTGCTGGACGATCAACACCCGCGCTTACCAATTGCTGAAGGGACTGGCCGTTCTTTTGGTTGTTATGCTTTTGAGTGCACTGTTCAACCTTTACACCGTGAATTACCTTTTAAACACGCTGCTTGTTTCCGGTATCGTTGTTATGGTTGTGCTTTTTCAGCCGGAGCTGCGCCGCGCGCTTGCACATATCGGAAGATTCAAATTTAATCTTGCCGGGCGTGAAGTTGAAAACTCGAATGCCATTGTTAAAGAAATCACAAATGCGATGATCGACCTTTCCAAGCGTAAAGTCGGTGCGTTGGTCGTTATTGAACGCGAAACCAAACTTGACGAGTATTTCCCGACAGGAACGATAATCGATGCCCAAATCACAAGCGCATTGCTTGAAAACATTTTCGAGCCGAAGACGCCGCTGCATGACGGAGCCGTTATTATCCGTGACGGCAGGATTTATTATGCTGCATGTGTTCTTCCGCTTTTCAGCGACCCGAATGTTTCAAAGGAATTGGGCACGCGCCACAGGGCTGCTCTCGGCGTTTCAAACGTGTCCGACTGCCTGACAGTTGTTGTGTCCGAAGAAACGGGCGTTATCTCCTATGCCGAAGGCGGCAAGCTCGTGCGCTATGTTGATAAAAAAACCCTGACCGAGCTTCTTGAGGGTGTTTTTGCCGCACCTGAACAGGAGAAAACCTTTGCATCGCTTTTCAAGAGGTTAACAAAAGATGAAACAAAACAAAAAAAATAAACAAATAAACAACGTTGACATTGCCGCGGCAGACGAAAGAACAGGCGCGGCAGATACCGATGCCGCAGGAAAGGAAACCAAATGGTTTCGCCGTCCGCTTGTGCGCAAGCTCGGATACCTTTTCGTTTCCATGCTTATTGCAACAACACTCTGGGGTTATGTTTTGATGAGCGAAAACCCGGACAGGATGAAGCATGTTTCCGGTGTTCCGCTGAAATTCGAAGGCGGAAGCGAAGCAGATCTCCGTTCACGCGGCTTTGTTGTTCTCGGCGAAAGTCAGAACCTGCTTCCCGACGTTACCGTAACGGTCAAAACAAAACTGAACGACCTTCCGAGCTTCAGCAATT
>CALAXO010000011.1 GCA_937894955.1 uncultured Clostridia bacterium | reverse complement strand
CCGCCGCACAGTATGAGAACAGCATTCTAAAACAGAAAGGTGCTGCATTCAGCGTTGCCGCCGGAGATAGTTTGAACGCACTTTTTATCTTTTCCATACTTCGCCCCTCTTTGAAATTCGGTGAATACGGCTTTATCAAACCGCAAAACAGGCCGGTTTTACATTTTTTGATTAAGAGCATATTTTATGCACATTAAACACGATTTTAATAGGTCAAAGCAATATATTGCCACAAATTGTTGACATGCACCGCCAAAAGTGTTATCTTATCCAAGATGGATCTTTAAGAGCGGTACGGAGATGCCGGCAAGATTTACGGACTTATGAATAAATGGTTGCCGTGCCCGGGCGTTATGCTCAAATCGGCCGCTGCCTTTTGTTTTTCTGTATGCTTTGCTGTGCGGCAAAGCTTTTATTTTGCCCGTCTGCACTCTTCCGTTTCGAATTTATCCTTCCGTCCGAAATACTTTCAGGGAGAAAACGACGATGAAACTCATTTACGACGTCAACGACAAACCCAAGTTCCGTGCGAATCTTGCTTTCGCATTCCAGCAGCTGCTTGCCATCATAGCGGCAACACTGCTTGTTCCGACCCTTGTAAACAGCGAACTCGGTGAAGCAATTCTTGACCAGGGCGCAGCATTGTTCGGCGCAGGCGCAGGCACCCTTGTCTACATCCTTTTCACCAAGAAAAAGAGTCCTGTTTTCTTGGGCAGCTCCTTTGCATTCATCAGCCCGTTGATCGGTGCATGTTCATTCGGCTATTTCGGTATTCTGATCGGCGCATTTATCGCAGGTATTGTTTACGTCATCATCGCTCTTATCGTTCATTTTGCCGGCACCAACTGGGTTGACAAGCTCCTACCCCCCGTTGTCATCGGTCCGGTAGTTGCGCTCATCGGTCTCAGCCTTTGCGGTTCTGCAATCAACAATGTCAACAACACCGCCGCCTCTCCCGACGGTTATAACCTTGTGTGCATTCTTGTCGGCATTGTCACATTCTTTGCAACAGTGCTTGCATCCGTCAAGGGTACAAAAGCAATGAAGCTGATTCCCTTCATCATCGGCATTGCCGCAGGATATGCCGCCGCATCCATGTTCACCGTTATCGGAAACACATGCGGCATTGATTACCTTAAAATTGTTGATTACTCCCCCTTGGCAAACAATTTCAAAACTGTGACTTTCGGCAGTTTCATTTCCCTGCCCAAGTTCACTTTCCTCGGCGCAATCAACGAAGGAGCAGGCAAAATTGATGTTGCCGCCGTTATCAAGCTCTTTGCACTGTTTGCGCCGGTTGCATTCGTTGTTTTTGCTGAACATATTGCGGACCACAAGAACCTCGGTTCAATCATTGACCGCGATCTTATCAAGGATCCCGGTCTGCCCCGCACCCTTCTCGGCGACGGTGTCGGCTCCATTGTCGGTGCGATCTTCGGAGGCTGCCCCAATACCACCTATGGTGAAAGCGTCGGCTGCGTTGCCATCACAGGCAATGCTTCCGTTTCCACAATCGGTCTCACTGCAATCATGGCGATTCTGCTTTCATTCTTTGCGCCGTTTGTTGCATTCGTCAACACGATTCCCGGCTGCGTTGTCGGCGGTATCTGCATTGCACTCTACGGCTTCATTGCTGTCAGCGGTCTTAAGATGCTCCATGACGTTGATCTCGGTGAGTCCGAGAACCTGTTCGTTGTGAGTGCGATCCTCGTCACGGGCATCGGCGGGCTTTCTCTCAACTTCGGAGGCGTAGTTGAAATTCCGAACATTGCAACCGCACTCATTGTCGGTGTTTTGACCAAGTTCATTGTAGGCAAAGTTAAATCAAACAGATCGGCTGATAAAAACTGAGCAGGCCTGTAAACATCAGGAATTCGCATAAATCACGATAAGAAGGAAAAGCACGGCGAAATCCGTGCTTTTCTGCTATGTTTTTCGGTCAAAGCACGAACAGGCTTTCTGTGCTTCATGAGTTCTTATATTTTTCACTGTCGCGAAGTCTTGCCAGTTTTTCAGCATATACATCGCAAAGTTCCTTTGCATACTCGCTGTCCCTGCTGCCGGCAACTATGCTGAAGGAAGCCTCCGCAGTTCCGGCGGGACGGACACACACCCAGCCCGTGTCACGCTTAAGGCGCAAACCGTCAACAAGTTCTCCGTTTTTTTCGCCCTCTGCAAGCATCCGAAGCATTCTGCCGATATCTTTCCATGCGGTGCGGATATTTTTTTCCGAAGTATAAACTTTGGGCAGGGTTCCCGCATAATCTTTCAGCTCTCCCGAAACAAACATCTCACAAAGCTTCACAACCGTCGCTTCCTGCTCATACAGTGCGGGGTAATATGCGTTTTTTGCAAAGGACAGCCGTCGCTGCTCGGCCAAGCTTTCCTTTGAGTATACAATCTGAACACCCTGCTTCTTTATCTCATCACGATAGGGCTCCGGCAATGAAACGGGCATGACCAACAGCTCGGCACCCTCTTCCCTTTCGGGCAGCCCAAATGCTTCGCTGCCGCAGTTCACGGCAAGCGACTTCGCGATAATCGTCTGCACCTCACTGTTGCCCAATATGATATCCCCGCTTATTGACAAGCTGATTTTTCCGTCATTATCAATTTGAACCGCAATCGTGCTTTCGTCAAACACGGGGGAAAGCCCGTTTTCCGCGCAGCTTCTTTCGACATTCCAACCGAGCCGCAGCAAAACTCTGCTTATCACCCTGCCGGAATGTTCGGGTGCGCTGATACGAAGCGTGCGCTTGTTATTCAGCATCAGTTCACGCCTAATGCCGCAGAGAAGACGCTGCTCATAGGCTTCTTCAAGTCCGTTCAGATTTCCGATTATGCCGAGTTCGGCATCAAGAGTGGGCTTTTGTTCGCCGAAAAGGAAACCGGCGCGCACAGAGCGCATTGCATCGGGCGAAAGCTCAATGCCGTTTTCATCAAACAGCACAAGTTCGGCATTTCTGCCGTTGTTTTTAACATAGATTCCTCCCGCGCAGCCTGTTTTGCGCACGGTATATGAGAATGCAGACATGCTTGCAGCATTCACGGCTTCGGCATCAACGCCCTGTGACGCAATGCCCGCAAGCACCGCATATTTCAGCACGACCGAAATCGGCTCGCCCGATGCGCAGACAGCCGCCTTTGCAGGCAGAGCAAATCTTGAAGCAAAAGCTGCTCCGGCACGCAGTGCCGCTTCCGGAGTCATCTGTTCATCTGCATACCCGTGAACAATGCAGCCATCGAATTCAACACGGCGGGCGGTGCTGCCCCAAACAATATTGTCCTTGCAGCTGCTTCCGTTTTCAATCTGCTTATGCGGCCAAATGCAAACATTCGGAAGAACAATCACGCCCGCACCGACATGAGTTCCCGCTCCGATCGCGCTCCCCTCAAAAAGAGAAACACGTTCATCAATTTTTGTATCCTCACACACAACCGCTCCGCGCAGCTCGGAATCGGATCTTATGTGTGAACGTTCAAACAGAATTGACCGTTTTATACTTGTTCCCTCTTCAATTGACGATGTGCTCCCAACAACCGAATACGGTTCAATGCAAACCCCGTCTGCAATTCTTGCGCCGCTGCCGATATAGCAGGGCGGAATCAGCTTTGCGCGCCCGGAAACATTTGCATTCGGTTCAATCAGCACGCCGCCGCAATCCTTTGCTATGGTTGAAAACGCACATTTTCCGTTCAGCATATCCTGCTGTGCCTGTCTGTATTGGGCAATATCGCCGATGTCGCACCAGTACGCATCAGTCACATGACCGCGGATTTTCATTCCGCGGCGCAGCATTTCAGGAAATAAATCCTTTGAAAAATCAAAATCCGCATCCTCAGGGATAAGTTCCAGTGCATCGCCGTTCATGATATATATTCCTGTGTTTGCATAATCGCTGAACACTTCGCTCCGCTCCGGCTTCTCCAAAAAACCCTTTATTGCGCCGTTTTCATCCATCAATGCAACGCCGTATTCCGTGGGTTCCGCAACGCGTTTCAGAACTATTGTTGCAGCGGCGTCGCTTTGCTCATGCGCGTGAATCACGTCTGAAAGGTCAATATCCGTAATTCCGTCACCGCTCAGAACGAGAACGCTCTCCCCCTCCCCTGTTTGAACAATTTGTCTGTCAAAGGATTCTCCGCCGAAATTATTCCCGTGAGAAAGTCCTCTCAAAGCCGCACGGACACTTCCCGCGGTGCCCAGTTTTCTGCCCGGCTCCGAATAGCTTGCGGAAATTCCCCATGCTCCGCCGCTTCCGATGTGTTTTTTTATCATGTCACCAAGGTAATGCAGCGTAAATATCGCCTCGTGAATATTATGTTTTGTAAGAAGATCCATGGTGTAATCAAGAATGGGTCTGTTGAGCAGAGGAATGAGGGGTTTCGGCTTCGTGCAGGTCAACGGCCGAAGACGCTTGCCGTCCCCGCCTGCCATTATAACAGCTTTCATAAAAAATAATACCGCCTTTCAATTGAAATTGCGGTATTATTGTATGAATCTTTAATGAATTAAATCAGCGGTAATTATTTCCTGTCTTTGCGGCGCAGCGTTTTCGTTCGGTTTGCAAATTTATATGAAAGAGACTCAACCGAACTCGCTTAAGCTTTAGAAATATTTGATTCCGTAGAAATAACAGTTGCCTTCAATCGTTGCGTAATACCTCGTGTAATCCGTCCATTCCGTGCCGAGATACGCAGCGCGATAAAACAGAACTTTTTTCGGCAGAGTGCTCCCGTGCTGTAAAAACACGTATTTTGCGGCAGCCATTGCTTTTGAATTCGGCGTTATTGAATTCAGATACGCACGCGAATAACCGAACTGCCCGGATTGGAATATGACTCCGGGAACGCTGTTCGGGAATTTTCCGGATTTATTCTTCACGCGGTTATAAACTATGCTTGCAAGTGCCCTGTATCCGATATAGGAACTGCCCGGGCCTTCCGCGTGAATAAGCGCGGCAACAAGGCGAATATCGCTGTCTGAAAACTCACTCGGATTCGGATCGTACATCGGCGGCTGAGTCACAACCGGTTTAGGCGTTGCATATGTGCCGACTGTAACGAACTGACGGAAAATGTAGCCCGTCTGTCCGTCAAGATCCACCTGGAACCACTCGCTCGTTTTTCCTGTTATGTAGAACTCCGTTCCAAGCGTGCAGATTCTGAGAATTGCAGCGGATGTTGACGGTTCCTGCCGCATATTCACAAAGGTTTCGTTCGTGTAACCCGGAACATAGTTAACTTCCTGCATGGGTTCCGGGGTGGGTGTGGGCTCAGGGGTCGGTGCAAGCGTCGGCGTAGGCGTCGGCGCTGCCGTCGGTGCAGGCGTTGCGGTCGGTTCCGGCGTGTCTGTCGGAGTCGGCGTATCACTACTCGGCAGATCAATGCTGCCGGAATCCGTCCCTTGCGGCATTTTATCCGCTTCGCCTATGCCTACAACATAATCATCTTTGCCCTTGCTCTCCACACCGGATGCCTTTCCCGTGCATCCTGCCGCAATTGCGGCAAGTGCAATGAACAAAGCCAAGACAATCAGCAGGTGTTTGTTTTTTTTCAAAAACTTCACAACTTGCTTCCTCCTTCGGGTAGAATTTATACCTTTTGGGATAGTGTTCCTTTCAGATGATATATTTATTCATATCATCGGCACTATTTCGGGAAATACGTTCTGAAACGTATTTTTCATCGATCACAACATCGATCATCGGGTGATCTCCTGTTGCATTAAAGGAAATATCCTCAAGAAGATTCTCAATTATTGTGTGCAAACGCCGCGCACCGATATTCTCACCGGTTTCGTTTGCGTGGAAAGCCGCTTCCGCAACGGCGCGGAGAGCCTCCTGTTTGAACTCGATTCGGATATTATCCGTTTCAAGCAATGCGGCATACTGTTTTGTTATTGCGTTCTGCGGAGCGGTCAGTATCCGCTCGTAATCATCCGTTGTGAGCGCATTGAGCTTCACAACGATCGGAAAACGCCCCTGAAGCTCCGGAATCAGGTCGTTTATCTTCGAAACATGGAACGCACCCGCTGCGATAAACAGCATATAGTTTGTGCGCACGGGGCCGTATTTGGTTGAAACGACAGAGCCCTCGACTATCGGCAGGATGTCCCTTTGTACGCCCTCTCTGGAAACATCGGGGCCGCTGCCCGCGCCCTTTGCGGCAATCTTGTCTATTTCATCGATGAAAACAATGCCGTCCTGCTCCGCTTTGTCTATTGCATCGCGCACGACCGCATCCATATCAACGAGTTTTTCGGATTCTTCATTTGAAAGAATGCGCCTTGCGTCGCGAACTGTTACTTTGCGTGTTTTTGTTTTTTTGGGAAGAACCCCGCCGAACATTTCGTTCAGGTTCAGATCTATTCCCATTGCAAGCATGGTATCGTTGCCTGTTGCGGATTCCGCAACCTCGATCTCGATCATCTCATCCTCAAGCAGACCGGCCTGCAAATCGCTGATTATTTTGTTTCGTTTGGAGATATGCTCCGCCGTCTGTTCCTCTGTCGGCTCATTCTTTCTAACCGTAACGCCGGTCTCACCGCCGGGAGTCAGCGAACCGAACAGCTTTGCAAGCCCGTCGGAGAAGCTGTCCGCAGGGTTCGGGGTATGCTTTGCAGGCTTTCCGCAAAGGATATCCACAATGCGTTTTTCGGCAGCAGCATCGGCTGCAAGCCTGACCTCCTCTGTGCGTTTTGCTTTCACAAGGCGAATGGAAGCCTCCACAAGGTCGCGAATCATGGAATCGACATCGCGCCCGACATAGCCGACTTCGGTGAACTTTGTTGCTTCAACCTTCACAAACGGGGCATCCACAAGCTTCGCAAGCCTGCGCGCAATTTCTGTTTTTCCGACGCCCGTCGGGCCGACCATAATAATATTTTTCGGGATGATTTCCTCGCGCATTTCCTCCGGAAGGCGGCTGCGGCGATACCTGTTTCGCAGCGCGATCGCAACGGTGCGCTTGGCTTCATCCTGTCCGATAATGTATTTATCAAGTTGTTCAACTGTTTGTTTCGGAGTCAATACGTTCATTTTTACACCTCTTCCGTGACAATGTCGGAATTTGTGTACACACAGATGCCGGAGGCGATTCTCAGAGCCTTTTCCGCAATTTCAACCGCGGGAAGCTCGGTGTTCTCCTTCAGTGCGCGCGCCGCGGCAAGCGCATACATGCCGCCGCTGCCGATTGCGGCAATGCCGTCATCGGGTTCAATAACCTCGCCCGTGCCGGACACAATAAGCAGGTCGGAAGCGTTTGCGCAGATGAGCAACGCTTCAAGCTTGCGCATGACCTTGTCACTGCGCCAATCCTGAGCAAGCGCAACAGCCGCACGACGCAAACTTCCGCCGTACATGGTCAACTTGGCTTCGAATCTTTCGCAAAGCGTGAATGCATCCGCAACGCCGCCCGCAAAACCGACAACAACGCTGTCGTTATATATGCGGCGAACCTTTCGCGCCGTATGTTTCATTATTGTTGCTTCACCGAGAGTGACCTGTCCGTCACCCGCAAGAGCGCATTTGCCGTCTTTTTGCACGGCAACAATGGTTGTTCCCTTTATATCCATTTTATTTCCTCTTTTATTCTTCGATTCAAAACATATTATTGCAGCTTTTGAAGTTCAATGCCTGCCGTTCGGCGCATCAACTTAAGCCCTTATCATTCTTCCTGTTGCTTCAATTCGACCGCAATGCTGTCAACGGTTTGCAGCGCACGCTGCGAAAGTGCCTCGAAACGACGGCGTTTGTCGCGCGGCGCATTCGGCAAGGTTTCCATGATGCCGAAATTCGCATTCATCGGCTGGAAGCTGCTTCCGTTATATTCACTTACGTAATGTGCAAGTGCCCCGATTGCCGTTTGTCTTGTAAAATCGATTTGCGGTCGATTGTTTACAAGCTGTGCCAGATTGATTCCCGCAGCAAGACCGGATGAAGCACTTTCAACATAGCCCTCAACGCCGGTGAGCTGCCCCGCAAAAAACAAATCCTCACGCTCACGCAGGGAGTAAAAAGGAGTCAGATGTTTCGGGGATTGAAGGAAGGAATTCCTGTGCATAACGCCGTAACGCACATATTCCGCATTCGCAAGCCCGGGAATCATTCCGAAAACGCGCTTCTGCTCGCCGAACCTGAGATTGGTTTGAAATCCCACGATGTTAAAAAGCGTGCCCTCGGAGTTATCCTGTCTGAGCTGCACAACGGCAAACGGTTTTTTGCCGTCGCTTGCAGTGCATTCTGCAAGACCGACGGGCTTCAGCGGTCCGTATGCAAGGGTCAGGTCACCACGTTTTGCCATGACTTCAACCGGCATACACCCTTCAAAAACGTTGACGGTTTCAAACTCGTGCAGCGGAGCGGTTTCCGCCGAAACAAGCGCGCGCACGAACTCATAATATTCACGCATTGTCATAGGACAATTCAGATAATCACTGCCGCGTCCGTAACGCGAGGCTCTGCTTATCCGATTCATATCAAGCGATTCGAGCGTTACGATCGGAGCAGCCGCATCGAAGAAATGCAGGCTGTCGCCAAGCAGGTTTTCAATGTTTCTCATCAAATCACCGTCTGTAAGCGGTCCTGTGGCAATTACCGCAGGCTCGGTCGGTATTTCCGTTATTTCCCGGGAAATGAGCTCAATATTCGGATGTTTTTTTATCTCTTCCGTGATTCGTTTCGAAAAAACATTTCTGTCCACCGCGAGCGCACCACCCGCAGGAACGCGGGTTTCGTCCGCAATTCTCATCACAAGAGAATTCATTCGGCGAAGTTCTTCTTTCAGGAGGCCTACGGCATTATCCAGCTTATCTGAGCGAAGCGAGTTCGAGCAAACCAATTCGCATAGGCCATCAGTTTTGTGTGCAGGCGAATGCTTGCCCGGCTTCATTTCAAAAAGGTTGACGTGTATGCCGCTTTCGGCAATAACATACGCCGCCTCACAGCCGGCCAATCCTCCGCCGATAACAGAAACCGATTTCATTGCTTTCCTCCTGTTTGTTTGCATTTAATGCTTTTATGCCTGTCGGTGCTATGCTGCATTAAGAATCACCCATTTCATTTCCCTTTCTTGCGGGAATAACGGTTCTTCAACGGGAAATGAGATAACTCTCTTTTCAGTCCCGTGCATCCGCTTTATCCGCAAGGTCGGGATAAGTGTTTTTAATTTCTCCGCTCGAAACAACAAAACCGCAGTCCTTTTCCGAACAGACAATATATCGTCCGTTCGGGCCCATTTTCCACACGGTCATCCTGCCGCAGCGCGGGCACGGTTTGCCCGTAGGCAAATACCACGAAACGTAATCGCATTCCGGATAATTCTCACAGCCGTAAAACACTCTGCCTTTTTTGCCCTTGCGCTTGATTATTTCTCCGCCGCATTTGGGGCATTTCACGCCGACCTTTTCAACAATCGGCTTTGTGTTTTTGCACTCCGGATAATTCGGGCAGGCAAGGAACCTTCCGAATCTGCCTGTTTTATATACCATCATTGCACCACATTTATCGCAGGGAATGTCCGAAACCTCATCAGGAATTTCAATACGCTCAACGGTC
>CALAXO010000010.1 GCA_937894955.1 uncultured Clostridia bacterium | reverse complement strand
TTATGACCATACCTTCCGCTGCAGCGAAAGCTTCCTTTCTTTAATTTTTATATCAGCTTTTACGGAATGATATCGCTGCCGTGAAACGGTTAAAGCCGCAAAGCACATATGTCCGCCGCTCAAACGCACGTCAAGCGGTTCAACACACTCTTATTCGGTCCGTCTAATCCTCCGCAAATTGTCCGAATATGCCGCGGTATTTATGATAGAACTCCTCAAATTCCCCGTTTTCAATGCTGCTTCTCATGTTTGCTGTCATCTCGTTGTAAAACCACAAATTGTGCAGCACGCAGAGCCGCATACCGAGTCGTTCGTCAGCCTTCAGCAAGTGACGTATATATGCGCGGGAGTAACTTTTGCATGCGGGACAACCGCAGCTCTCCGCTATCGGGCGGGAATCAAGTTTGTATTTTTCGGCGAGCAGCCGCATTTTGCCGCTCCAAGTGAAAACATTGCCGTGCTGTGCATTGCGCAGCGGCAGCACGCAGTCAAAAAAATCCACCCCGCGATAAACAGCCTCAAGGATGTTCAGCGGCGTGCCGACGCCCATTAAGTAGCGCGGTTTGTCCTTTGGCATATAAGGTTCGACTGCTTCAATTATATCATACATTTCATCGGCAGTTTCGCCGACGGCAAGCCCGCCTATCGCATAACCCGCAGCGGGAACCTGCGCGATCTGCCGCATGTGACGAATGCGAAGATCCGAATACGTTCCGCCTTGATTGATTGCAAACAGCAGTTGATTCGGGTTGAGCGTGTCCTCAAGCGCGTTGAGCCTGTCCAATTCGGCACGACAACGATAGAGCCAGCGCGTGGTGCGTTCAATTGAATTTTCAACGTATCCCCGCGGTGCAGGATTCTGAATGCATTCGTCAAATGCCATTGCGATCGTTGACGCAAGGTTGGACTGGATACGCATGGATTCCTCCGGACCCATGAAAATCTTCTTTCCATCGATATATGAAACAAAGCTCACGCCTTCCTCACGGATTTTTCGCCTGTGTGCAAGCGAAAAAACCTGAAAACCGCCGCTGTCCGTCAAAATGGGCGCATCCCAATTCATGAATTTGTGCAGGCCGCCGAGCCTGCGTATAAGTTGATCTCCCGGACGGATATGCAGGTGATATGTGTTGGAAAGCTCCACCTGACAGCCGATTCGGCGCAGATCATCCGTTCCCGCTCCGCCGCGAATTGCAGCCGCAGTGCCGACGTTCATGAAAACGGGAGTTTCAATTTCGCCGTGAACCGTGTGCATCCTGCCCCTTCGCGCATTGCCGCAGGTCGTTATCAATTCAAATTTTCCGTTCTGCTTTTTTCCGTTCTGCATCAATCTCGCTCGCTGTCCGTGTATTTATAAATAAAAATCGGAATCGGAGGTTCCTTTTCCCAGTTGTGAAAAAAGGTTGAAATAACCTGGAACCTGTCGCTGTCGATTTCGCGAAGCAGTTCAAGCAGCGTGTCCCGCTCTTCAAACCCCGTCGCCCCTCCGTGGTAGATGGTTACGCACATCAATCCGCCTTTTTTCAGCAGCTCCAGTCCCGCCGAAATTGCGGCAAAACTCGTGTCCGCATGGGTAAAAATTTTGTGGTCGCCCCCGGGCAGCCAGCCAAGGTTAAAAACAATGCAGTCCACCGTCTCCGGTTCGGCATAATTCGCCATATTCGAATGGGAATCAAGATGAACCTCCGCTCGCAGTCCGCGTGCGGCAAGCAGAGCGTTTGTGCTGTCCACCGCTTCCTGCTGAATATCAAAAGCAATGACGCGCCCGCAGGGACCGACAAGTTCGCATAAATATGCCGTGTCACGTCCGCGGCCCGCCGTTGCATCGATGCAGAACGCGCCTGCTCCGATGCGGCCGTTTATAATGCTGTGTACAAGTTCTGTTGCGTTCATGTTATCAATTATATCAGTCGAGTTATAATCATG
>CALAXO010000009.1 GCA_937894955.1 uncultured Clostridia bacterium | reverse complement strand
GGGGGGGACGCCGCCCGCCTCTGCCGATTGAAGCGATGATTTTAAAGAAAACAAACACGATGATGATTACAATAATAATGCCCATAAAACTTCCTCCCGAACACGAGCCGCAGCCCCCGCCTGCCGCACAGCTGAGTGCGAGGCAGGAACCGCATGAAAGACAGGAACTGCCGGAGTTATAATCGGGGTGGTCATCCGGATAATAATTATTGCCGTTGTTCGGAACATTATCCGAATCACCCGAACCGTTCGGATCTTGACTGTAGTAATTGCAGACAACCTGATTAATCGCGATGAACGTTGCTTTTGCCGCGCTGTCATAATCCTTTTTTGCAAATGAGGGTTCACAGTCGTCATCTATGATTTGACGGAGAACGCGCTCGGTAAGGACTCTTTCAAGCCCGATGCCGGGCATTATCCAATAGTTGTCGTCATCCGTCAGAAACAGAATCAGCACGCCGTTGTCCTCGGTCTTGCTGCCGATGCCCCAGGAGTTGAAGAGCTCCGCTGCATATTCCTCAATATCCTGCCCGTTCGTGCTGTCCGTCACAACAACACAAACCTGCGCACCTTTGCAGTTGGAAACAAGGTTCAGATTGCGGTCAATGATGTATTTTTCTGTTTCTGCCGAAAGCACGTTTTCGTTATCCAAAACATAGAAGTCGCTGTTCGGCTGAACGACGGCGCCGGCAGGAGCGGAAAGCACAAGCAGACACAGCACAACGGCAAGGATTATCGATGCCAATTTAAGCTTTGAAGATTTCATTTGTCGGTGTTATTTCCCTCCGATTCCGTAGATTTTTGCAATTGCGGAGGACAGCCCGCCGGAAAGCAGGTCGGAACGCGATTGCATGCATTCGGAATATTTTGCCCCATAGGTGCGTGAAATTCGCGAATCAGCCGATTCAATGCCGTCCATTGCCGTCATAAGGCTGTCGGTAACACTTCCCTCCGGAACGGAGGCATAGACGCGCTTTGCATCCGCAAGCAAACGTTTGAAGCAATCAAATTTTTCAAATGCGGAACCGCATTTTTCGTATTCGGCAAGATCGTTTCGAAGGCTGCGCACGGCGGGAGAATTCTCCCCCGTGATGCGCGCTGCCTCATCGCAAAGGCTCTCGGCATTTGCTGCAAAAACAACCATGTCGGACTCGAAATTATTGCCGTGTTTGTCGGTTTCGGCCGCAAAATGATTAAATTTTTTTTCGATTCGTCCGCAATCCGCCGCAAGCCTTGCGCCGCCGAGAAGCGGCACCGAAAGCAGGGCGACCGCTGCAAGAACGATAACGGCCGTTGAGAACTTTTTGAAAAGAGATTTCATCTTTCCGCCTTCCCGGAGTTCGATTCCGCAGTAATAAAACAGTTTAAAACGATTGATTGAAATGCAGGCTTATTTCGCGGCACTGCCGCCGAGGCCGGTGACATCAACGAGCTTTTTGCGCAGCTCGGATTCGATTTTTGCCATTTGAGCTTCCGCCGCAACCCGTTTTTCGTGACCTTCACGCTGAATGCGGAGCACGTCATCCATGGTTGCAATAAGCTTCTCGTTGGTTTCGGTGAGCGTTTCAATATCCACAATGCCGCGTTCGCTCTCTTCGGCAACGGCAACGGTGGAGGAATGCAGCAGTTCCGCATTCTTTTTCAGAAGCTCATTTGTCATATTCGTGACAGCACGCTGCGCTTCCACAGCCTGACGCGAATGCTCAAGCCCGAGTGCAATGACCATCTGGCTCTTCCAAAGGGGAATTGTGTTCACAATGGTGGTTTGTATTTTTTCTACCATCATCGTGTCGTTGTTTTGAATCAGGCGAATCTGCGGCGCCATCTGAACGGAGATGTTTCGGGTGAGTTCAAGGTCATAAATCTTCTTTTCGAACCTTGTGCACATATCGGCAAAATCGCGTGCCTTTTGAGCGTCCTCGGGCAAACCGCTCTGCTCCGCTTTCCGCACAAGTGCGGGGAGGGTGGTCGTGCGTTCTGTTTCAAGCTTTTTTTTGCCTGCAAGGATGTACATTGTCAGCTGCTTGAAATAAAGCAGGTTTTCTTCGTACATTTTATCCAGCATTGAAACATCCTTAAGCAGGATTATCCGGTGCTTTTCAAGCTCGCCGGAAATGCGTTCAACATTGACTTCGGCCTTGTCGTATTTTGCCTTAAGTGCGGAAACTTTGCCGGCTTTTTTGCGGAAAAAGCCCCAAAAACCCTTTTCGTCAGCAGCTGCATCAAACCCGCGCAGCTCGCCGATAAGATCCGTTATCATGTCTCCTGTCTGCCCAAGATCCTTTGTGCGGACGTTTTCAAGCGCACCTTCGGAAAAATCAGCCATTTTTTTCTGTCCGTCCGCGCCGTAGCACATGATTTGCGCCGAATTGGTGATGTCGATCTGCTTCGCAAAATCATCAACGGCGGCAAGCTCGTCGGCGGAGAGATTGGAGTTTTCCTGCATGAGTTCCTCGCAGGTTTTGGCGGGTTCTGCAGCCGCGGTCTGTTGTTCCGCCGCAGCCTGTGCGCCGAACGGGTCGAGAGTCAGGGTGGGCATTGCTGTTGTTTTGTCGTTGGTTTCCATTTGTGTTCCTTTCCGCTGAATGCGCTTTGATTTTTCAGTCAGGTTTATTTTTGCCGTTCGTTTACGGATGCAGCCTCACGGCCGAACATCATTCGAACATGCTCATTTTTGCGTTCACCATTCCGTTAAGAACATCGATATCGGACGAAATGTCCAACGCTTCTCCGGCATAAAGCGAATCGAGGCTTGTTTCGAACGCTTTGGCGATCGTTTCGGAATTGTTTTCAATGCCGCGCATGATTTCGGCGGAGTTTTCGCCGCCCGTGGGTGCGGCTTCATGCTCGGCATAGGTCTGCATGAATTTTACGGCAGTCGGCAGATAATATGTCAGGAATCGGCGCAGCTTTCTTGCCTTTTCGGGATGCGCGTTAAGCTCGGCAAGAATTGCGTCGCCGGAGCGGGTCATTCTGTCGATATGCGCACTGACGGCGGAGTTTTTGATGCTGATATTTGCCCGGCGCAGCTGCTCGATAAGCACGTTTGCCTGTTCGAGGGATTCGTCAAGCTCCGCAATGCCCGTGCGGAAGACGGGCTCGGATTCCTCTTGGACAGTCTTGTCCTTGAAGAAATATTTTCTTGACAGAAAGTATGCAGCCGCCGCAATGAAGGCAACAAGAACAATGCCGTACATCCTGTACAGCGGGAAAATCAACCCAAAAACGATTATGCATGCCGCCGCCGTGTAAGCCGGCATGGGCGATTTTATGCGTTTTTCCGTTATTTGTTTCATATTCATTATCCGTCCCGTATGAATTTGAATACAGCACTCATGAGCTTATCATAACATTTTTTTGCAGAAATATCAATTGCCCGAGCAAAAAACTGTACTTCCCGAGCACAAATGCAAAAAAAGCCGAACGACAGACTTCCGCATCGGAAGCTTTTGTGCGCGGATTTGCCGAAAATTGCTCAAAAAAATCAATCGGAACAGATGAATCGAGCGGGCGAACATCAAATTGCTGCACGAAGGACGTAAAGCGCAGCAGCAACGCCCGCAGTGCCGCTGCGGTTGGCGATCGCATATGCCTGACCTCTGATGCCGGCGGCGAGACGATTTCCACATTTATATGATATACTGATAATTTTAATTACTTTTCTGCACAGCGAAGAGAAAAATGCGCCGTATGAACTTGCGGAAACCCGCTGATAAGGGTATAATGTAACCTGAGTATATGTACGCATCGACATAAAGAAAAATAATCTGCTCCGACGGCGGATTGTGTCCGCAAATGTCGGACATGCCAAATATACCGAATTAACGCTGATTGATTTTCCTTACCGAAAGGACGGATATAGATTTTGGACAGAAATAAACTTAACAGACTCATTGCAAAGGTTGAAAAGCCCGCGCGTTATATGGGCGGCGAGCTGAATATGCGCATCAAGGCAGAAGCGGAGTTTCGATTTGCACTCTGCTTCCCCGACACATACGAAATCGGCATGAGTCACCTTGGGTCAAGAATAATTTACAATATCCTCAACAAACGTACGGATACATATTGCGAGCGCGTGTATGCGCCGTGGGTTGACATGGAAGAACAGCTGCGCGAAAACAACGAGCCGCTTTTTTCGCTTGAAACGCGCTCACCGCTGCGTGAATTCAATGTTATCGGGTTTTCGCTGCTGTATGAAATGTGCTACACGAACATTCTGACCGTGCTGGAGCTGAGCGGCATACCGTTTCTTGCAAGCGAACGCGGGGAGGACATGCCGCTTATTGCAGCGGGCGGCCCCTGCGTGTGCAATCCCGAACCCGTTGCGGAAATCATGGATATTATGTTTTTCGGCGACGGCGAGGAGCTTGTGAACGATTTTATGGACGTTTATGCGGAATGCCGCCGGAGGGGGTTGAACAAGCGCGATACGCTCATCGAGCTTTCAAAAATCGAAGGCGTTTATGTTCCGGCGTTCTATAAAGCGGAATATGACGAAAACGGCAATTTCAGCCGTATTGTAAAGACGGAACCGTCCGCACCCGACCGGATCACGCGCAGGATCGTCCGAAATCTTGATGCTGCGGAATTCACGGGCGATCTTGTCGTTCCGTATATGAACATCGTTCACGATCGGGTTGCGCTTGAAATTTTCCGCGGATGCACACGCGGATGCAGGTTCTGCCAGGCGGGATTTATTTATCGTCCGATACGCGAACGAAAGCCGAAAACGCTCATTGATTATGCGGACAGGCAGCTCGGCTGCACGGGCTATGATGAAATCTCCCTGTTTTCGCTTTCAAGCGGGGATTACTCCGAGATTCATGCAATGGTTCCGGAGATCCTTGAACGGTACACAAAAAACCGCGTTTCGGTTTCTCTGCCGAGTCTCCGCATAGATTCATTCCTTAAGGATGATCTTGAAAAAATGCAGAGCGTCCGCAAGGGCGGTCTGACGTTTGCGCCCGAAGCAGGCACACAGAGACTGCGCGACGTTATCAACAAGGGCGTTTGCGAAGAGGATCTGCTCCGCGCCGTCGATGATGCGTTTGAATCGGGCTGGCAGGGAGTGAAACTTTATTTTATGATAGGATTGCCGACAGAAACGGATGAAGACATTCTCGGCATTGCGGAGCTTGCACGCAAGGTCAGCCGCTTATTCTATCAAATGCCGAAGGACAAGCGCGGCAAAGGGCTGCGCTGCACGGTTTCGGCTTCAACTTTTGTTCCGAAGCCGTTCACTCCCTTCCAATGGGAGCCGCAGATTTCAACCGAAGAAGTTCTGCGCCGGCAGGCATTGCTGCGTTCCGCGCTGAAAGGCATACGCGGGGTTGAGTTCAATTGCCATTTTTCGGAAACCAGCCGTTTGGAGGCATGTTTTGCACGCGGAGACCGCCGCCTTGCAAAGGTCATCATCGGAGCATATAAGCGCGGTGCAAGGTTTGATTCATGGGACGAAAGATTCAAGAAGGAAGCATGGGAAGAGGCTTTTGCCGAAAACGGGCTCACCGTGGAACAGTTCGGAAACAGGCGCATCGGAATCGATGAACCGCTTGCGTGGCAGCATATGGATTCGGTCGTCGGCATGGACTACCTCAGGCGCGAATATCTGCGTTCGCGGGAAGGCATTGTAACGGGCGACTGCCGCCTTAACTGCAACGGCTGTTTCGGGGACAGGTGCGGCACGCTTTGCAATATGCACAAACCCGATTCCGTTTGGGAAATCCGAAAAAAGTCCGGCGGTTCGGAACATGCTCGAAACGAAGCTTCCGAAAAAAATGCCGAAGGTGAGGTACTTTCGGAATGAGAATCATTGCATCGTTTTACAAACATGAACAGGTTATGTTCGTTTCCCATCTGGACATGCAGCGGCTCTTCCAACGCGCATTCAGGCGCGCCGATCTTCCGCTTGCGTATTCAAACGGGTTTAACCCGCATCCGCTGCTTTCGTTTGCAACCGCATTAAGCGTGGGCTATACTTCCGACTGCGAGTATTTTGATGTCGTACTGTCGGAATACGTTTCTCCTGCGGAATTTAAGCGCAGGGTGAATGCGGTTCTTCCGCAGGGCGTGCACATTGTTGACGCCGTTGATGCCGGAGAATTCAAGGCCTCGCTCACGCCGCTGATGCGTTCTGCCGAATATGATATCGAGCTTGAATTAGCTGAGTCCGTGCCGCGTGAGGCATTTTATGCTGCCGTTGACGAAATTCTGAACGGCGGTGAAATCATCGTTTCCAAAAAGACAAAAGGCGGAATAAAGGATGTGGATATTCGCCCGATGCTGCTCGGGCTTTCGGTTTCGGAATTCGGCGGCAGGACCGCAAAGCTCCGTTTGCGCGGCAAACTGACGGCGGAGGGCGGACTTTCCCCCGAACTTCTGCTTGGTGCGTTTTATAAAAAACTCGGCACAAGCGCAAATTCAAGCGTCAACCGCCGAAACATCGAAATGGATTGGACGGTGACAGCATGAAAATAATCGGTGAACCGAAAAATTTGCAGCCCGTGCATAAAACGACTGTCGATAAGCAGATTGTTATTGACACAAACCCGTACCGCACCCGCGTTGCTCTGCTTGAGGACGGAAAAACGGTCGAGCTTCATATTGAACAGCGCAGCAACGACATGCTCGTCGGCAACATTTACAAGGGCAGGGTCAGCAATGTTCTGCCCGGAATGGAGGCGGCGTTTGTTGACATATCAGAGGATAAAAATGCGTTTTTATACGTTGGCGACAAGCAGAATGAGCAGCTTCCCGGGGGAGCCGTGCTGCCGAAACAAAAAAATCCGCATGTCTGTCCGGATGTTAAGCCCGGGCAGGAAATAATGGTTCAAATCGTTAAAGAACCGCACGGCACAAAGGGCGCAAGGGTCAGCACTCAGATCTATCTTCCGGGGCATCTGCTTGTTTTTCTTCCGATGGTTGATTTTATCGGCATCAGCAAGCGGATAACGAACGAGGAGGAACGCGCGCGCCTGCGCGGCATAATCGAAAAATGCAATCCGCCGGGCACGGGTGCAATTGTCCGAACCGCTGCCGAAGGGCGCGGCGAAGCGGAGATTGCGGCAGACATCCAAATGCTTGCCGAACAATGGGCGGAGCTGAACCGCATTTATAAAGTTTCCCCCGCACCGAAACTGATTCGGAGGGAGGAATCACTGCTTTCGCGCACGATTCGTGATTTGCTGAAAGCGGATATACGCTCGCTTGTGGTTAACGATCGCACTCAGTATTATCGGCTGCTTGAGATTGCGGAGGACAACGATCCCGCTCTTGCGGACAGAATCGAACTGCGGGACGGAGAAACGAACCTTTTCGACGTTCTCGGTATTGAAGACGATATAAACGCTGCGCTTTCCCGCAAAGTTTGGCTCAAGAGCGGTGCGTATCTTGTTATCGACCAAACGGAAGCACTCGTCAGCATCGACGTGAACACGGGGAAAAATGTCGGCAAAGCAAGTCTGCGCAAGACCATTGTGGAAACGAACTGTGAGGCTGCCGTTGAAATTGCCCGCCAACTGCGCCTGCGTGATCTCAGCGGGATAATCATTATCGATTTCATCGATATGGAGGAAAAAGAGGATAAAGAAACCGTGCTTGCAACTTTCCGCGAAGCACTGCGCGGTGACAGGATGCGTTCGGTGATACTCGGCATGACGGAACTCGGATTTGTTGAGCTGACGCGTAAAAAGCTCCGCGCAAATCTTGCGGACACGCTGCAAACGACCTGCCCCTACTGCAAAGGCTCGGGCAAAGTGCTCAATGCGGAAACCGTTGCGCTCAAAATCCGCTCCGCACTGATCGCCCGCGTGAGCGAGGAAGCCGGTGCGCAGCAGCGTTTCACGGTTGCCGCAAACCCGACGGTTGCCGCACTTCTTCGCGAACACAGCCGCGAGGAACTTCGGCAGGCTTTCCCGGGCGTCACGTTGGAAATCGTTTCGGATGAATCGATGCATTTGGAACATTTTTCGATTCGTACGCAAATTTAGTATTCGCACGCAGGCTTAGTAAGAGGGAACTCCGGACGAAGCGGTTTGCAAATAAACGGGCCGAATCGGCGGAGTTGATAAAACCATGAAAGAAAAACGAATAAAAAATCGGGCACCGCTGCGGTTTGCTGTTTGCGAACCGAGGCGGTGCCCGTGTCTGTCCCGCGGCGGGTTCCGCCGAGGGCGTTCCTCAGTGATTATTCCGAAGCTCCTTTCGCTTTTTGGAGATCCCGATCATTTTTTTGTTCTTTTGCGCCCGTTTTTCGCTTGCGGTCCGCACTCTGTTCTCGGCTTGCAGGGCAAGATACAGATCGTATTGCTTTTGCGAGAGCACACCGTCTTCAATCGCCTGCCGAACGGCGCAGCCCGGTTCGTTTTTGTGGGTGCAGTTGCGGAAACGGCATTGCCGTGCTGTTTCTTCAATATCCCGAAAAACTTCGTGAAGCCCCTCTTCCGCCTCGCAAATGCCGAATTCGCGCATGCCCGGAGTGTCCACAAGAAAAACGCCGTCCGCCTCGATAAGCTGCCGATGCGTTGTTGTGTGCCGCCCCTTGTCGTCCTTTTCGCGAATATCGCCCGTGCGCATAATTTCCCTTCCGAGGAGTGTGTTGATAAGCGTTGACTTGCCCACGCCGGATGAACCGAACAGCCCGATCGTTGTTCCGGGAACGAGGTATTGACGCAATTCATTAATGCCGACTCCGGTTTTTGAACTTACACAGTGCATTTGAATATTGCCGCAGATTTCGGTGATTCGGTGCATGTATTCACTCAGGTCGGAACATAGATCCGCCTTTGTGAGCACAACCACGGGCTTTGAACCGCCCTGAAGAACAGCGGAAGCGTAACGTGCAATGCGGTTGACGCTGAAATCCGCATTTGCCGAAACAACAAGGAAACAAATGTCAACATTTGCCGCCATGTTCTGCGTTCCGACACGGTATTCGGGCCTTGTGATCAGACTTTTGCGCGGCAGTATCGAAACAATTCGCGCATCACCGACAGGCTTTCCGACGGGGGATGTTTCAAACTCCGCCTCAATATAATCACCCACAACTGGAATTTCGCCGCGGTAAAGCAGCCGTCCGGCAAGCACCGCATCATGTTCCGCCGCCTTCCGCTCCGCTGAATCCAATGCGATTTGAAAACGGTTCTTATGCATGCTGACAATGCGTGCGGTGACGGTTTTTGTTTGGTTAAAAGAATCATTTGTGTTCATTTTATCTGCTTTCCTTATTTTTATTATTGTGCCGCATTCTGTGTTCGCGCTCGGCGAAGCTGACCCGTATGCCGCTTCCGAATATCAATTCGAAGAGGCATAATCTGCAAAAAACTTATTCGGCGGGGTTTTCGGTTCACGCCGCACGGCGTTGAAAATGCGAACAAAAAAAGCCGCCCTCGTCGGGTTCGAATGACCCGTGTCGGCGCAGCTCACCAAAAACGTATTCAGCACAAGCCCTCATGCGCTGTGCGGCAGAGAAACATGCGGAACCGGCAGAAAAACGGAATGGATGAGCAAAGAGCCGAAGCAAATATCTTTAACCGAAATCATCATAATGAAATCCACTCCTTTCAGTAAAAAAATAAAAATAAGGTCGGAACTCCGATGAAACAACGCTTCGGCCTGCATGCGCATGTGCGCGGGCAAAAACGAAACTTCCCCATGTTCCGATGTCATTTTACACCCGCAGGTCGGGCTTGTCAACAAAAAAATGAACATTCGAAGGCATTATAATGTGCTCAATTGCATTTGAACGCTTTGCATGGTATACTCATGCTGCACTTTTTTGTGACGCTGTGAATGTGAAAGGAACAAATACTTTGAAGAAAATGATATTTCGTATCATCTTGAGCGCAGCAGGCTTTTTGCTTGTGGCTGAAGGAATCATGGCGGCAAGCGTCAGCAATTTAAACCTTGGCATTGTAATGCCCTTTGTTATCGGAATTCCGCTTATTGTTGTCGGGGTGTTCTATCCGCTGCTTGCCTCGTGGTGGAGCGTCAGCATTATCGGCAAAATTTTAAAATACGCAATGATTTCGGCGTATGCGCTGTTTGCTTTGCTTTTTGCGGCGACAACAACGCTTATTCTTGCAAACTCAAAAACGGCTGCCGAACCGGAGAAGGCGGATGTTCTGATCGTTCTCGGTGCGGGCATACGCGGAGACGTGCCGTCCGTCGTGCTGCGCAACCGCCTTGATCGCGCACTCGATTGCTATGAGCAGAATCCGGATTTGCTCATAATCGTGAGCGGAGGAATGGGTGAAGGCGAGAGCAGCACCGAAGCTTCCGTAATGAAAAATTGGCTTGTTGCGGCAGGCGTGCCCGCCGACAGGATAATTGAGGAAGGCAAGTCCCAAAGCACGGAGGAAAACTTTATCTTTTCATTTGATATTATCAACAGGATGTTTGACGGCAGCGGTGCGGCAGCCGAAAGCAATCCGCGGGTCGCGTTCGTCACAACCCGCTTCCATGTGTTCCGCGCTTCCCGCATTGCAAAAAAACTCGGATACGATGTGAACGGCGTGTCTGCAAAGGATTTTTCTCTGCTTGTTGTGAACAACTATCTGCGGGAGTGTGCGGCAATTACGCAGTACTTTTGCACCGGAAGAATATAACAGCATAACAGCCTGCGAAAAGCCGATTTTTCCCTCGAAAAAACTTTGCGGGAAAAATCGGCTTTTTTCGATACAGCAATTGAAATCGGCATTAGGGTATGGTAAAATCATGTCAGCAGTCAGTTAAACTTATATCGGTCATTGAATCATTCGGCAAATTGTTGTTCCAACGCATACGGATTTAAGAGCGAACCGATATTCGGCACGCTGCATGACGGGAACATTTTCAATACTGTTTTATTGCGATACACAATACACAATACACTGCGGAGGCTGGTTTGAAACGGGAAGCAAAGGAAAAATATGCGGAGATAAGCGAGGCGATCGAACAGGCGGAAAAGGCAGAATTCGAAAGAATACTGGCCGACATTGCATCGGGCAGCAAAAAGCGGTTAATACGCATGCCGAATAACGACTTCGACATAGAGGTGATTTACCTCAGGTGCAGGCGAATTGCGATCGTGCTTGAATATTTCCGGTTTCGAACGCCGAAGCAGAATGCAGTGCTCAAAAAGGATTGCGACGATGTTATCGAAAGGATTGCCTTTAACGAATTCCGGCGCAACACGGATAAAGCCAATGTTTCCGATGCGGCGGACTGCGTTCTTGCGCTGTCCGACGGCGGCATTTCTGAAAAGGACGTTGTCGGTGTATTCTCAAAACAACATCCGAATGGCGGGATAATTTGCGGCGAAAACAATGAAGATACGCCGGACCTGCTTTTGAATATCGCTGAGTATCTGTTGAGACGGGGAGAAGAAGAGCCCGCGCTCCGCATGATGCGGTATCTGGTTGAATGCAGCCGCAGGCGGGCAGAAGAGGGAAGTCCACAGCATCGGGAAATCGTAGCTTCGATTGCTCTTAAGCTTGATACGAAGTATCCGCAATTCAGATACGATATTTGTGCTGCCGAAAATAAAAAATTCGTTCCCGAACCCAACTATGAATACACCGAGGAGGATTCGGATTTTTACTTGGCACTGGGGTTGGCGGCAGGTTCGTTGGAAAAAAACGAAGAGGCGTACGAGGCGTTCGATAAATCATACGGAATACGTCAAAAACTTTTGGGCGAAGATAACGAGTTCACGCAGCTTGTATGCAGAGAGCGTGCAGTCATGGCGATTATGCTCGGGAAGAATATCAAAGAAAATGTCAATAAACTCCGCATTTTTCTTGAAAAACTGCAAAACGGGAAATTCTCCGAAATAATGGATGGAAAGCTTGCTTTGAGCTATGAAGCAAAAACGCTGTATGTTATTCTTCGTTTCGCTGTGGAAGGCGATAAATGCCGGGAATGCAAGCCCTATTTGGACAGGTACGGTGAGCTGTGTGACGTATTCGGCAAAGATTCAGAAGAAATTTGCATCAACAGAAGGTTTTATTTCAACGCACTCGGATTGTATTGGATGACGGTGGGAGAGCTTTTCAAAGCGGAGCAATGGTTTAAAACCGCACTTGAGGAGAACGAATCGGGAACGGAAAACGATGTCTCCGATGTCGTGATAAAGCTCAATCTTTGTACCGTTGCCATAAGGCAAAATGACCCGGAACGCCTGTGGACCATTCTTTCGGAGCTTGAAGAAATGAAGGAGAAAGACGATTCGAAATTTTTTGACAGATGCAGGTATACGATGCTGCTTGACCTCTGTGTCTTATATGGGACGGATTACTTAGCATTTGACGATGAAGCGGCGCAGCAGCTTAAGAATGACATCGATGCTTTAAATGAAGATATAATCAAAAACGGAGTATCGAACAAGCGCCAAGCCGCCGAAGCCGCAGTGAGCGTGTATGTGGCGGCGATACAGCTGCTTGCCAGCGATTTTGCGACCGAAGCGGAACGCAAAGAGTATATGCGGCTGATGGAGCATGTGACTGAGATTTATGCTCCGACATTGGAACCCTCAAGAGCGGCTGCGATCAACACAACGGCAGCCGCGATCGCACGCAGTCGTCATGATTACCGTGCGGCGTTAGAATATATAACTGTTGCCGAAGAATTTGCGGACAGGACGGAGGTTATGCCGATAGCGCTTACGGACTTGTATGCAAACAAAGCGGTTATCCTGTTTGCGCTGAACGATGAGCAGAGAACGGCGGAAAGTGCGGAAAAAGCGTTGGAATGTATTGAAAAACAACGCTGTGAATATGTAAAATACTGCAACGATAAACGTCTGATAGGTATAATGACATTTGCTCAGCGTGCGTTTTTGGTGACCTACGGCGTGCTGCGGGAAGTTATCAAAGACGATTGGGCACTGTATGAATTTGTAATCCGCAACAAAGCGTTGGCATCGTTGACGGGCAAGGAGAGAAATCGCGTTATTCAGAGCGGCAGGATGGACACTTTTCTTGCAAAAAAGATTCGTGCCGCGCAGGACAGGCTTGCCGAGATTGAGGCGCGGGGCGTGTTTGTCGATTCATCCGCGGATTATGAAGCGGAAAGAGAAAAACTGCGTGAGATGGAAGCGGAGTTTGCGGAAGAATTTCCCGAAGATACGATATTTACGGATATCACGGCGGAAGCCGTCAAACGAAAGATCCCGTGCAATTCGGTCGTTGTTGAGTATTCACTTTATTTTGAGGCTGAGAAGGCGGATTCACCGAACGAAGAAACAAAGGCGGCGTTTGACGTTTTCGTGATTCAAAAGACGGAAACGGATTGCAGCATCCGCCGGGTTGTTATTCCGAATGCGTCGGATATTGTCGAACGGACAGTAGAATTCAACATGATTCTTCAAAAAGAAGCGCAGCATGAAGCCGATTCGGATGATTTGGATGAGAAAGAGCGGCTGCGTGCATCGCTTTATCATGACCTGCTCGAACCGGTTGAGGGATTCATGGCGGGGTTTGAAACGGTTTGGCTTGCGCCGGATACTGCAGCAGTCAATCTGCCTTTTGACGTGTTGGGAAGGTCCAAAAGGGATATTCCCGGGGATAGACATAATTTCGTTATCATTGAATGCTCAAGGGACTTTCTGTTCGGCAGTGACGGGGCGGCGAACGGCAGCGGAAGCCTTATCATCGGCAATCCGAAGTACCTGCTCAACGAAAAAAAGGCATTGCCCAAGGCGGAGCAGGACAGGGATAAAAAACACGAATCGGGCGGGAACGAACGCATGGTTTCTTATGCCGATTTGAAAAATCAGGATATTTGCCCACTGCCTTTCAGCGAGATTGAGGCGAATATGGTGAGCCTTTATTGCGGTGAAAGCTGTTTTGTCGGTGCGGAAGCGAGCAAGAACCATCTGCTGAACTGCGGAACAAAGCGAAATATCCATATTGCAACGCATGGATTTTTCGATCTTGAGGAGGAGACGAATTCCCTTTATTCATCGTGCCTGCTGTTTGCCGGTGCAGGGAATTGGTTAAAAAACGGCAATGCAGCGGAAAAATACGGCAACGGCATCGTTACCGCCGATGAAATAAGTCGAATGGACTGCCGAAATGTTGAGCTTGTTGTGCTTTCGGCCTGTTTCGGCGGAATGAACGATGCGCTTTTGGCAAAGGGTTTCTGCGGAATGGTGGGCGGTTTTGCCGCGGCGGGAGTGAAATATGTAATTTCCTGCCTGTGGACGGCGGATGATTTTGCTTCGGCGGTGCTGATGGCCGAATTTTACCGCCAATATAAAGGCCGCAAGCTTTCTCCGCCTGCGGCACTGCGCGCCGCAAAAAAGTATCTGCGGCGGGTGACGATACACGAGCTTGCGGAGAAAAACTGGTTTGATGTTGCATTGAAGAACGGGGAGCTGAGCGCGGAGGCGAGGGAAGCCGTTTCGGAGCTTTCGAACATGCCTCCGAAGTTCGCCCCTTTCAATAACGAAATTTACTGGGCAGGGTTCACCTGCTTCCGGTGCAACTGAGGGAGGTATAAAGATGGAGCAACGGGAACAAAATGACAACAAGCATTTGGAACGCAAACAGCATATTAATGCCGTTAACGCACGGTCGGACGCAATGAGCAAAACGGAGCGGGACATTCAGTCGGCATATGAGGAATTCATGAAGAAAGGTGACATAGAAACGCGTGATTTTTTGATTGAAAAAATAATGATGTTTTGCAGGATGAAAGTAAAGCGGCTCGCCTATCATACAGAAGCCAAGGTGAAGCAAGCGGACATTGAGGATGTTGTTAGCATAAGCTGCCTGACTATGTTGGAAGAACTTGAAAAGCGTAGGTCGGAGAATAAATATATTGAAAATATAATGGGCTTTATCAGCATTGTATGCAGTAATAAGTTCGCAGACCGACAGAGGGAGCTGTACAAGCTGAAGGACCCCGAAACAGGGGAAGGCTATACTCCGATATCATTGGAAACGCCGAACGATGACGGAACAACGCTTGCGGATAACATAGAATCCGATCCGCATTATAAACCGTGGGATGATGCCCGCCGACAGTTCGCTGCGATGGCCCTGCTGATTTACGTTAAAGCCTTTTTGAGCCTTGAGGTTACGCCGCAGTCGAGTCTTGCACTGTTTTATGCAAGACTGCTGCCGCATATTCGGGACTCTGTTGACGATAACAAAACCACATCCGTAAGTGAGGCGTTTAGGGTCATGGGTAAAAAAACGGTGGGAACTCTTGCGAATGAATCCGAACGGGAAATAAGGGAAACGTTTTTGAAATCTCTCGGCTGGAGCAAGCATTTTCGGATACATCTTGACGATGAAATTGCGACTGTTACGGGCGATGTGCCGCTGCGAAAAATTGTGTATACGGAGAAGTTCACAACAAGCGAAACAGAACACTGGTCAACCGCCGTGCATAAGCGCTGCGTTAAAAAGGTCAGCGAGATTGTAAGGCAAAACAAAGAGATAATAGAAAATGCGGAGGATTTTATTCCGGAGTATATACTTGCGAGAGACGGAGAGGTTAAGCCGAGCACAATGTACAAAGCCTTTACGGGAGGCAGAGTATGAAAAACGAACATATTGAATTTGATGAGCTGTACCGCCTTGCGGAAATCGAAGTGCAGGGGGAGATATACAGCGAAGAGGAGAAGAAGGAGCTGCAGCACCTTATTGAATGCGAAGAATGCTGTGAAAAGTATTGCGCTGTTGCATTAAGCCTTGCCGCACTGGACGGAATCAATGCGGAAACGCTTGCGCTCATGGCGGAAAAAGGTGACTTTGAAAAGGCGGAAAGAAAACTTGCCGAACTCGGAATCGATTTTTCGGCAGCGGAAACGGAAAAGACCCTAAGCGGTGCACCCGAAACCGAGTGGGTACGGGTGGTCGGAAAGAAATCGGAATCGGTGATTTCAATAACGTTCCGAAAGGTTCATGATGCAATTGAAGCCGCCGCACAGCAGATAAAACAGGTCGGCACGGGATTCGTTTTCCGGTCGCCGGTTGCAGTCGGCGGAAGGGGGGGCGCAGCGCACAGCTCAACACTTAAAAAGCTTGCAGATGTTGAAAACGCATATAACTGCATAGTTATTGACCCCGCGCTGAAAAGGCTCACGATTCAGCTGGATGCGGCGGAACTTGAAACGCGGCAGGTGAAAGCATATGTTGTTCAAAAGGACGGAACAATGCGAAACATTTCGCTTGAGTCCGACGGAGATCTTTTGACAGGACGAATTGACGGTATTGTCGACGAATGCGAACTGCATATCGAAACCGAATTGTGCGCAAACGCCGATTGCAGGGATAAACATCCCGACGAATGCGACGGTGCGGACAGATAAGACGCGAAAGCGCAGCACGGACGAAGCGGTTTGACTTCTTGAAAAATACGAACGCTGAACGCAAAAGCGGGCAAAGACCTCGGGCAAACGGAGTTTATTCGGGCGTACTCACGGAGCACATTTAAACAGTGTTTGCGCGGCAGGAGGTATTTGCCTGCTTTTTGCATCATTCGGGAACAGGCAGAACAACTCCGTATAAAAAACGGCACGGTTATTTTTGCCGCTCGATCATGTTTCGGACTTTGTCAATGCTGTGCCGAATGCCTGCGTTCTCCGTGCCGTTGGTTGTGATGATAAAAAGCGTATGCTCGGGAACATTCTCCTCGCGGGCATATTTTAACGCCGCCGCGAGGGGAGTCGGCCGCATGAGAGGTGGCAATTGAATGTTAACAGGCGGTTTGCGGTGCTTAATGCGGAATTACCGAGTATTGAAATATGCAGAGCGGCGGAACTTGATATTGCGAAAAAACCGAATCTGCGGCCTTTTTCCAAAAGAACCCTGATTCGGCAATCCCCTGCGGGCTCTCCGCCAAAAGCAAGCAAAAAATGCGGCGGAAAAGCGACAACCCAAAGTGCGGCAGGGGTGGTAGAATCGGGACAATCGGATTTTGATATGAATTTTTAATTCTGTTCTGCATTCCGAATTGCAAATTAAGCGAGGAGAGAGTCATGGAAACAATAAGGAGGATTCTTGGTGCGGCACGGGGCGGA
The DNA here is from genome assembly GCA_937894955.1 of uncultured Clostridia bacterium. Lineage (GTDB taxonomy): Bacteria > Bacillota > Clostridia > Christensenellales > CAG-138 > PeH17. The sequence goes on along the minus strand of CALAXO010000009.1, from coordinate 9,818 downwards.
TTGTTTCGAAATATACATCCGGGCAGGCTGCTCCGGGCAGCGATGCCGGAGGTGCTTCCCGTAACTGCGGCAGCGGCTTTGCTTGCGGCATACGGAATGCCGGCAGGCGCGGGCTCAATGTTCGGCGCGGGAGGGAGTTATGCATTGCCCGTGTTGGGAATTGCTTTCCTTTGCGCAATATGGTGCGCGGGAATGAACATATACCCGGCGTTTGCGGGCACGGTTTTGGGCAGCTTTGCCGGCGGGCGTCCGCAGGGCGCGGCTGCGGCGATGCTTATCCTGCTCTGCACATTTTTGCAAAAGAAAAAGAAACGCCTTCCGGAAGGAATGAGATATTTATACACGGCGGCGGTGCTGACGGTGCTTTACCCCGTTTTCGGAACGCTGACGATACAGGGCGCGGCGGGGTATTTCGGGGGAATATGCGTTTCCGTTGCGGCGGCGGTTCTGATGCGGCATGCGCTCGGCGGGATTGAAAGCATTCTCGGCAGACGGGAAGTCACGGACGAAAGGATCGTTACAATCGCATTGCTTACGGGCGTCGCCGTCATGGCATTCGGAAGATTTGAACTTTTCGGAATCAGCCCGGGGGCGGTGTTTGCAGCTGTTTTCTGTATGCTTGCGGCATATGCGAAGGGTATTGCTGCGGTTTCGTGCGCGGCTGCGGCTGCGGTCGGGCGGGTTATGGGCTGCGGCGGGGATCTTGTTTTTGTTGCAGTGCTTTGCAGCTGCACACTGCTCTGCTGCTGTCTGCGTGTTTTCGGAAAATGGGGAATAGGGGGCGGCTTTACCGCCGCTTCGATCGTTTTTGCGGTTTTGATACCCGGTGCGGGAAAGCTGAACATTGCGGAGACGCTTATTGCCGCCGCTGCATTTCTTGCCGTTCCGGATGATTTTTTTGAAAAACTGGATGCGAACCGTCCCGGATACCGTGACGGCAAATATGAACAGCGGTTGTCGGCAGTGACATACAAGCTGAATTCGCTTGCGGATGTGCTCGGACAGATGGCCAAGCTGTTTGAACCGAACGGAAACGGCGAGCAGGCAGCGGCGGACGGGTTTGTCAACCGTCAGCTTGCGGGTGTTGCAAAATGCATAAAAAAACTTGCCTTGGACGGAGTGTGCGGCAGGGGGCAGAAATACCGCATTTCCTTCGGCTGCGCCGTAAGTCCGAAGGCGGGGAACAGCGAAACGGGAGACAGCTGCTGCGTGCGTGAGTTTGACGGGCTGCGCATGGCAGCAATCAGCGACGGCATGGGCAGCGGAGGACCCGCGCGGAGGGAAAGCCTTCGGACGGTTGAACTTTTTGCAGCCCTGACGGGCGTCGGTTTTCGCCCGGAGGAAGCGGCGGAATGCCTTAACAGACTGCTTCTGCGGGAAGGGGAAGATATGTACGCAACACTTGATGCGCTTGTGTTTGACACGGTGAGCGGGAGCGTCAGCCTTGCAAAGCATGGCGCGCCGCCGAGTTATATCCTGCGGGAAGGGCGGCTGAGTACGCTTTATGCGGAGGCACTGCCGGTCGGAATTCTTCCGCAGGCAAGACCCGCTGTGTGCACGGCGCGGCTGCGGAAGGGTGATATCATTGTTATGATGAGCGACGGGGTTGCGGATGCACTGGGAAAGGAACTTGTTGCTGCCGTGACGGACAGAACACGAAATGCGGGCAGCCCGAAAGCGGCGGCTGAAGAACTGCTTGCCTTTGCGGATGAAAAAGGCGGGCGAATGGATGATATGACCGTTATTGTAGCGAAAGTCGAATAGAATAAATTTGGTAATTAAACAACAGTAAACAGCAAAAGCCGCGGGAGAGGACAGAAACGTTTCGCTCCCGTTCGAACGGCATAAAAGTTGAAGACGGTCAATGAGTTAAAGCTATCGGTTTAAAGCTGAAAGGGGGTCGGAAATCGGTTGAAAAGCAAACGAACGAGCCGGGGGCAGAAGCCTGCGGCTCGAAACGCTTTCGATAAATAAAACTGTTGATTCCTGCGGAATAACCGAAACATCCGAAAGCGCACGGAAGGCAAACCTGCGCATTCGGAAACGGGAGGAAAACTCCGGTGGGGGAAAGCCGACAGGATCAGCTTTGGAGGATGGGCGAATTGAGCGAAAGCACCTTGGTCTTTTCAAGGTGGGTGCGGAGGATCGCCGCTGCATATTCGCTGTCGCCCGCACGGCATGCATCAAGGAGCTTGTAGTGCTCGCCTTTGGACTGCGCACTGACTTCGGTTGCGGAATAGTAGGGACGGATATAACGATCCACGTTCGCATGGAGCTGCTCGATGAGCTGGAGCAGGAAGGTGTTGCCCGTTGCTTCATAGAGAGCGAAGTGGAACTGGAGGTTGAGATCCTCAAGCCTGTTTGCATCGGTTTCGGTTTCGCATTCCTGAAGAATGACGGCAGCCTTTTCAATGCATTCGTCCGTCATGAGCGGAATCGCGGCACGAATCGCACCCATTTCAAGGATGATGCGGGTGTCCATTGCATTTTCAAGCTCCTCACGGGTGAGCTTTGTAACAACGGCACCCCTGTTGGGGTAGATGCGGACAAGACCCTGCGCATCAAGCTGGCGGAAAGCTTCCCTGACGGGAATATGGCTGACGCTGAGCTGCGCGGAGATTTCGTCCTGACGAAGGGGCATTCCGCCGGGAAGCACCCCGCGGATGATTGCGGTGCGCAGTACCTGGAAAACCCAGTCTCTTGCTGCCATTGACCGCTGCTGCATTTCTTCTGCAATGTCTTTAAGCTGCATAGTAGTTATCTCTCTTTCATATATACATGTACACTGAGTTGTTTGCCTTTACAACCATCCTCATTATACACGAATTTTATATAATTGTCAACCCAATTAAAAGGGTTTTTTCGGGTATGATATATGTAAAATGCAAAAAACAGGTCAAAAGTTCGAAAATATTTGGAAAATAATGAAAAATTCCGCAAAAATTGTGAACACTGTCCCTCTGCCGGCCGCCGCTCTTGAAAAAGCCGGGGATAGGGGTTATAATGTATACGGCGGATTTTTTGATTCTCTGCTTAATTGCATTAAAGGAACTGATAAAACATGAAAAAAGGCGGCTTCGGCAAAAACAAACCTGTGCTGATAACGATTGTTGCGCTTGTTGTGCTTGCGGCAATGATACTTTCAAGCGCGGGCAGGGGAACTGCAAATTGGTTTGAAAATGCGGTGGGTACGGTTCTGACCCCCGTGCAGGGGTTTGCCGCACGCGCCTCGAATTCGATTGCCGATTTTTTCCGCGGAGTTTTTAACACTACCGATGCGGATAAGGAGAATGCAAAACTCAAAAGCGAGCTTGCACTCTATAACAAAATGCAGCTGGAACTTGAGGAACTTAAAAAGGAAAACGAGCGGCTGCGCGGCCTTTTGGAATATTCCGGTTCGTTCGGCGAGTGTTCGGGCGTTGCGGCATCCGTCACGGGGAGGTCAACGGATATTTATTTTCGGATTTTCACGGTTAATGCCGGGCGGAACCGGGACATTGATGTTGACATGCCCGTGATTTGCGCGGACGGGCTTGTCGGAAGGGTTACGGAAGTCGGCGCAACATGGAGCAAAGTCACGGCTGTGATCGATGCGGAAACCTCCGTCCCCGTAATGGTGGAGCGCACGCGTGACAACTGCATGGTTCGCGGCGTGCTGAACCCTGTGGATTCCGCGGCAGGGATGGAGCTTTACTACCTGCCCACCGACAGAACGGATCTTGTTCCGGGAGACACCGTTATCACAAGCGGCATCGGCGGCATTTACCCGAAGGGAATAAAAATCGGCTCCGTGCGTGAGGTGCTGACGTCCGACGGCGAGGCGAATGCGATAATTTCGCCCGCCGTGGATTTTGCTCATATTGAAGAAGTGTTTATCATCACCGAAAGCGGGGAAGGCTGATGCGAAAATACGTCATTGCAATTGCTCTTGCAGCGGCATTTTATATTGATACGGTGCTTTTCGGAGTATTCGGTTCGCCCGTTTTTTGGCCGAATACCGTGCTTGCGGTTATTGCGGCACTGAGCGTGATGGGCGGGGCTGCGCCGTTTGCGGCTGTCGGCATAGGCGTTGGTTTTGTTATTGATGTTATTTACAACAAATACGTCGGGCTGACATCGCTTTCGCTGCTGTTTGCGGCACTTGCCGGAGGAGCGTTCTACAACAAGTTTTATGCGGATAACGTGATTGTTCCCGCAGGCGTTGCAGCCGTTGCATACACGGTCAAAGAGCATATACTGCTGTTTACGCTGCTTATTTCCGGCGGGAATCTGAGCAGTTATTTCATGCTGATGCTCACGCATATCCTGCCGTCCGCCGTGCTGACGGGCGGGTTTGCAGCTCTTGCGCATGTTATTTTCAAAAAAGTTCTGTTCAAGTCGCTTTGGCACCGCGATATCGATTCGAGAGAATAAACAAAGCAGCAAAGGAACGCGAACGGACAGAAGAAACGTGTTGAGTTGAAGAACGGTAAAACAGGAAGATAAAATCAAAGCTTAATGCGGAAAGGAAAAACCATGGCGGAAAAGATTGCACGCAAGCCCTTGGGGCGTTTCATTATCCTTGCGGTTGTGCTCCTTATGATGATGGGCACATTGCTGACAACACTTTACGGTCTTACAATAAAAAACGGCGAGTACTACACGGAAAATGCCGAAAAAGAGGCAACAAACACCATTGTGACGCGTGGCAGGCGCGGAACAATTTACGACTGCAACGGCCTTGTGCTTGCTTATGATGAAACATGTTACAATGTCTGCTTTATGCGTGATGGGGACAACCGTACCGATTACGACAGCGCGGTTTATACTGAATCACTTATTGAAGCGATCAAAATAATCAACGAAGGCGGAAGCGAAACCATTGACACATCTTATATCCGTAAAAACGAAAAAGGTGAGCTGTACTACGACTGGGGCAGCGAAAACGAACGCACAATCAAATCACGCTACAAAAACTTTTGCAACGTGTGCGGCTTCGTAATTCCGCAAAAGTATGAGGACGATATTACAAAATGGATCTCGGCGGAGGATGCGTATCTGAAGCTGCGCGAAATGTGGTTCATTCCGGAGGAACTGCCGTTTGAAGATGCCGTGAAGGTTATTTCGATTCGGCAGGAGGTGCTTTTGAACGATTACAGAAGCTATGAACCGGTAACCATTGCCTACGATGTCGGCACGGAAGTTGTTGCAAAGCTTGAAATGGCAAAGCTTGAAGGCGTTGAAACCGAGCAGAGCACGCGCAGAGTGTACCCTTACGGGCAAACCGCCGCACATATTCTCGGTTATTGTCAGAAAATGAGCGATGAAAATTCGGAACAATACATTTCGGCGGGCTATGATTACAACGACTATATCGGTGTGTCCGGTGTTGAAGCAACCATGGAAAAGTACCTGACCGGTTGTTCAACGGAACATCACGGCAGCACCGTTGTGAAAACGAATGCGAATAAATCCGTTATAGAGGTCCTTTCGGTAACTCCGCCGACGGACGGAAGTGATGTTACGCTGACCATCGATCTTTCGATGCAGCTTGTTGTTGAAAATGCACTGAAAGACATAATTCAGGACATAAATCAAAAGCAGAAGGAACTGATCGATGCCGACGGGGACGGGAACTACGACGGAAAATACGCGGAATATGACGATATAAAGCTTGCAGAAACAGGTGCAATCGTTGTTATGGATGTTAACACGGGCAGCGTGCTTGCAATGGCATCGTATCCCTCGTTCGATCCGAACTGGTTCATCAACGGACTGACGCCGGAACAGGTGGATTACCTTATGAAGAGCGATGAAGCGGCGGAAACAACCCCTGCTCGAAACAAAGCAATTTCAATGAAACTTGCACCGGGTTCAATCTTCAAAATGTGCACGGGGTTTGCGGGGCTGATGGAGGGTGTTGTCGGAATCGATGAAACGATCGATGATGAATCCCCCTATTATGTAAAGGATCCGGAAACGGGCAAAACGATCATGCAGAACCCGGTCAAATGCTGGACGAAATATCCGCAGCGGCACAGTAATCAGACGATAATTGAAGCATTGAAAAACTCCTGCAATTACTATTTTTGCGAAGTTGCAAACCGTCTCGGCATAGACAAACTTGCGGATTGGGCCAAAAGACTCGGGCTTGCAAGCCGCACGGAGATCGAATTGACGGGCGAAGCACAGGGCACCATCGGCGGGCAGCAGGATCTTTACGACAATACAAAGCCGCACAACGAACAGGCCACGAGTATGCCCGGGCTTGTTTTCCGTTCCCTCTGCAAAACTCTGCGCGGTTATCAAACCGTTCGCGGTGTTGAAATTGACGAAGCGGCGATTGAAAAATGCGCCGAAAGGCTTATGCAGCTGCAGGACGGCAGCCTTGCGGGCAAGGGCGATGCGGTTCGAAGCATATTGAGCGAGGAACTGGGCATTCCGGACGGAATCTCACGTTCCCGCAATTGGGTGAACGAAATCACTTCCGTTCTGAACGAAATCCAGTGGAAGTCAACCCTCACAATCCGCACGGGTATCGGCCAGAGCATTCTGCTTGTGACTCCGATCGAAGCTGTTCGCTATGTTTCCGCAATTGCAAACGGCGGCACCGTTTATAATGCGCATATTGTGAAAAACATTGTTTCATCCGGCGGGGAGACGCTTGTTTCAACCGAACCTTCCGTTTTCAACAAAATCGATGCTCCCGAGGAATACTGGACGGCTATCCGCCGCGGCATGGCGGGCGTTGTTTCCCCGGAGGACGGCGGTACGGCAGGTGATGCGTTCAGCAAAGAATTTGAGCAGCTTGGCTATCTTGCAAAGATAAGCGGCAAAACGGGTTCGGCACAGGTCGGAAACGTTACCATCGACATTCAGAACACAAGCTGGTTTGTTTCGTTTGCACCGAACGACAACCCCGATATTGCAATTTGCGTTTGTATTCCGAACGGACTCTCGGGCTCGTCCAGTGCGGGAGCAATAGAGGATATAATGACCTATTACTTCAGCAAGCTTGACGCGCGTTCGCCGGAAACGCTTGCGAATCCGGACGATGTTACGCCGTGATAAGCCCGGAACGGTGCAAAGCGTGAAAAGAGGATGCGGAGACAAAAATCAAATGAAAAAAACGACTGCAAAATATGAATATGTTTTGTTTGACCTTGACGGCACGCTGACCGATCCCGCACTCGGCATCACAAACTCGGTGATGTACGCATTGGAAAAATTCGGCGTCAGCGTTTCGGACAGATCGGAGCTTTTCCGCTTTATCGGGCCGCCGCTCATGTATTCATTCAAAACATATTACGGCTTTGACGATGAAAAGGCAAAACTTGCACTTGACTATTATCGCGACAGGTTTGCCGCCGGCGGAAAATTTGAAAACGAGGTTTATCCGGGCATTGCAGAGCTGCTTGCGGAGCTTCGCGCTGCGGGCAGCAGAATAATACTTGCAACAAGCAAACCGGAGGAGTTTTCGGTTGAGATACTGGAACACTTTGATTTGCTGAAATATTTTGATTTTGTTGCAGGCAACACGCTTGATGAGGCGCGCCCCGAAAAACGGCAGGTCATTGAACACATTTTGAACAGCGTTCCGGATATTCGCCGAACGCTGCGAACGGCGGAAGGAAGGCTTTCTCTTGAAAACAGCGGCACCGTTATGGTCGGCGACAGATGCTATGACGTGACAGGCGCGGCGGAATTCGGAATTCCCGCTGTCGGTGTGCTGTTCGGTTATGGTACAAAGGCGGAGCTTGAGCAAGCGGGTGCGGCTGAAACGGCGGCAAGCGTTTCGGAACTGCGAAGGCTTCTGCTTGAGCAATAATAAATAATGCGGTCAGCAAAAAAGCTGAAAAGCCAAAAAAGCGGAACGGATGCAAACTCCGAATCCGCTTTTTCCGTTACTGCGGGACATCATGACATTGCCGTGATTTCCTTATATAACTCGCTGATAATTTTCTTTTCTAATCTTGAAATATAGCTTTGGGAGATGCCGAGCATATCCGCAACCTGCTTTTGCGTGTATTCGCGGCAGCCGTTCAGCCCGAAGCGAAGTTCTATTATACGCTTTTCCCGTGCGCCGAGTTTGTTAAGCGCAATATGCAGCAGCTGCCGGTCAACTTCATCCTCAATGCCCTGCCCGACAACATCGCCGTCCGTGCCGAGAATGTCGCCGAGCAAAAGCTCGTTGCCGTCCCAATCCACGTTCAACGGTTCGTCAAGACTGACTTCAAGTTTTTGCTTTACGGTTTTGCGCAGATGCATAAGGATTTCATTTTCAATGCAGCGGCTTGCGTAGGTTGCAAGCTTGATGTTCCTGTCCGCGCGAAATGTGCTGACGGCTTTGATAAGTCCGATCGTGCCGATCGAGATGAGGTCTTCAATGCAAACCCCCGTGTTTTCAAATTTTTTCGCAATATAAACAACAAGGCGAAGGTTATGTTCAATCAGCGTGTTTTTCGCCTGCTCCGCTGTTTCGCGGGCAGCGGGGGAGTCGTCCGCGTTTGTGAAAAGCAGGGTCAGCCGCAGCTCTTCTTCTTTCGAAAGCGGCGGCGGCAGAGAAACGCCCGTGCCGATATACCCGAGATCCGCCGAGATTCCGAGTTTTCTGTAAAGCTTTGACAGCAACTTCCTGATAAAATTCAGCATATTCAGTCCTCCTTTTCGACTTTTGAACTTTTTGAATAAATGCGGCTCGGGCAAAAACACCGACTTGCAGCAGCGTCTTTTACAGAGAGAAGCCGTAACGCTTTTCACGGTAAATTCGTGCTGCGCTGCGGGCGGGCTGCATCAACCGCCAAAACGGCGGGAACAAGCGCGGCATCAAGCTTTGCACCGACGGCAAGAATTGCTTCAACGGGACAGCCGTTAATAAGCAGTTTTTTGGGCTTTAACCCGAAAAGAAGACTTTCGCCGGCGGCGGTACGCATCGGGATCGGAACATTTGCCGCCTGCGCAAACTCCGAATGCCGTTTCGCACCCAACACAATGACCGGCAGCCCGGAAATCGGTTCGGACAGCGCATTGCCGGTGTCGATAATGCCGAGACATTCGGCCGAGAAAATGCGCTTGTCTCTTTTTGAAATTGTTATTCTCGAACTTTTGCTTTCATGACTTGATTTGCTTTTTTCGCACCGGTTTGAGGTCGGAGCGGTAAATTCGTATTCAATATGAACGATTTGCTCGTTTCGAACCCGCCGGGAAAGGATTTTTCTGATGCTGCGCGGCATAAATGCGGCGGCAGCGGCACCCAAAAGCGCGGCGCGAAGGGGGATTGCTCCGTAAATGACGCCGCCGCGGAGAGTTCCGCCGAATGCAAGAGCGGCGAGCAGCACCGCCCCGCCTGCAACCGCCGCAGAGAGGAACAATGCTGCGGCGGAATGCATAAGCTCGCGAAAGCTGTGCGGCGGGAAGGCAAGTGCCATAAGGAGCGTTGAGGCAAGTTTTACGGGAAGGGTTATGAACATTGTGCCGCCCGCGGCGGCAGCGGCGGCGGCCGCCGCGCCCGCAAAGGATACAAGCGCGGCACGGCTGCCCTTCATTTTTCGGGAAAGCATTGCCGCCGCGGCACGCAGGGTCAAAAGGTTCATAAGGAAGTTATCAAGCAAAAAAAGCTCAATGTACATGTTTTTTGTGCAGCCGCACCGGCCGAGGTGCAGGGGCTTCCTCCTTCCCTCCTTGCGGCGGACGGGAACGGGTGTGCGCGTTCCGCATCCGCCTGAAGCTATGATAACACCGAAGGCGCGCCTGCAATGTCGAAGCAGGGGGGCGGCAAGGGGAAAAGAATGGGGAATAAAGGCCGAACGCGGAATGCGAAGCTCGGGTATAAAATCAAG
>CALAXO010000008.1 GCA_937894955.1 uncultured Clostridia bacterium | reverse complement strand
GAACGGATATTCTGGACGGTTGGCTTGCGCGGCGCAACAATTGGATCACAAACGCCGGCAAAGTTCTCGACCCGCTGGCAGACAAGCTGATGCTGATTGCCGTTCTCGCATGTTTCCGGTTCAAAGGGGTCATTCCGCTTTATATAATGCTGATAATCCTTGTTAAGGATGCGATAATGATAATTATCGGCGGAATCCTTTATTCAAAACATGTTGTTGTTTATGCCGATTGGTTCGGAAAGATTGCAACGGGGCTGTTTGTCGGCGCAATAACGCTCACATTCCTGCAGCTTGAATTCGGCATATGTCCGTTTTATCTTTATGCATATTTTGCAGCCATAGCGGCAGCGGTGATCTCTTTCTTCCATTATGGGATAAATACCTTTATAAGAAACAGAAATAAAAAATAATTGCCGAAAGGCACCGCATACCCGTTTGCGGCATATCAATGGAGCAAGGCTTTTCTTTGGAGGTATTGAAATGAAGAAATTTCTTGCTCTTTTTCTTGTTCTTTCGCTGCTTGTTCCGATTGCGGCGGCATGCGGCGGTTCGGGCGAACTGCGGCATATCACGCTGAACGAGGTTACGCGCTCCGTGTTCTATGCGCCGCTTTATATCGCGGTCAGCCGCGGTTATTTTGCGGAGGAGGGCATTGATCTTGAAATTGTGACAGGCGGGGGAAGCGACAAAAGCATGACCGCGCTTATATCGGGCGATGCGGATTTTGCACTGATGGGGCCGGAAACGGGTGTTTATGTTGTGAACGAGGGCAGCGCAAACCACCCGATGATAATCGGGCAGCTCACCAAGCGCGACGGTTCGTTCCTGCTCTCGAGAGAAAAAACGGATGATTTCTCGTGGGAGGATTTGCGCGGAAAATCCGTCATTGCGGGGCGTGCGGGCGGAATGCCGTATATGACTTTTATCTATGTTCTGCTGAAAAACGGATTGAAGCCCGGGGAGGATGTTGAGGTTATCAACAACATTCAGTTCAACCTGATGGGCGGGGCATTCGAAGGCGGCACGGGCGATTATGTTACGCTTTTTGAACCGACAGCAACGCTGTTTGAACGCAGCGGAAGCGGGCACATCGTTGCAAACGTCGGACTCGAATCGGGCGAGGTGCCGTACACAACTTTCATGACCATGCCGGATACAATTAAAAACGAACCGAAACTCGTTGAATCCTTTATTCGTGCGGTTTATAAGGCTCAGCTTTGGCTTAAAGATGCGACCGATGCAGAGGCGGCGGAAGCGATGCTGAATTTTTTCCCCGATGCGGATGTTGAAACGCTGAAAATCGTTGCAAACAGTTATCGAAAGACGGATTCATGGATGGCTGACCCGATCATGACGGAGGAGGCCTTCACCCGTTTGCAGGATATTATTGACATCAACGGTGAATTGAAGGCGAGAGTTGAGTTCGGTGAACTCGTTGACAACTCGTTTGCCGAGGCTGTTGTGAAGGGAAAATAGGGGCAAACCAAGGCAAATGAAGGAAGCTGAGGCGAACGGCACAGCAGTCAACTGAGTAATAATTATGCGTAAACCCTGCCTGTAAGCGTTCACGGCGGGGTTTGCGCATTGATCGCAGCACGGTGCCGAGGCCGAATGCGCAAAAAAACATACAGCTTTGAGCAATAACGAAACCGGGAGATAAACGAATGAGAGTGCTTGACATTGATCTTGATTTTTTCCTTGCGGACTGCTGCGAACCTGCACCGGTCGGCATGCGGCCCGATGCTGCCGGGCATGAACCGTGGCAGGCGGAGAAAGTAAGGGAGTTTTTGGAAAAAAACTGCGGACTGAATACGAAAAGAAAGATTCCGGGAAGGGTTTTTGAAACGCATGACGGCGCGCTGCAATTCTGGCAGGAATTGATTGCGGCCGGGCAGCTTTCCGTGCCGTTTGAGGTTACGCATATCGATGCGCACAGCGATCTCGGCATAGGCAGACCCGGACCCGGCTTTGTGCTGAATTCCGTGCTGCCCATCAGCCCTGCGGAAAGAGCGGACATCAAACGCTATCACAAAATGAGGCAACTTGATGAAGCAAATTACCTTCTGTTTGCACTTGCATTTCGATGGATTTCAAGCCTTGAAAATGTTAGAAACCCAAAGTCGCGCCCGGACATTCCGCAATTTGCATTCCGCTGTGAAAATGAAAGTCCGCTCAGCTGCGGCGAATATGAATTCATTCGGCTTTCAAGCTTTGTTTCGAAACTTTTTGAAGCAAAGAACGGCATTGAACCGAGAGTTGACTTCAAGGTTTTTGATGATTACAGCGAGTTTTCGACATCGGACGAATATGATTTTGCTTCACTTGCCGTTTCACCGCGCTATTCACCTGCGGAAGCCGATGCGCTTGTGAACGTTATCAAAGAATATTTTGATTTGATTTGACAGATATAAAATGTTTCAAAACGGAGCGGACGGCAGGCGGCATTCGGATATGCACGGATTTCCGCAATTTCGTTCCGAAAAAAACATGAGCAAACGGCGTGAACATGTGGTATAATATGATTGGTTGAATATACCGCTTTCAATGAATTGAATACGGTTTTACGGCGGCGGAATTCGGCCGAACAAATCCCGCTGCGGGACAGAAAGGAACGAAAAATAAATGAGCGTATTTTCAAAAGAATTTTGTGAAAAAATGCGTGTTCGCATCGATTGCGGCAATATGCTCGCCGAGGCTGTCGGCGAACACGGCATCACGGCGGAGGAAATATCGGAAATGCTGCCGCGTGCAGAGGGTGCATTTGCGGGTGTTGAAAAAAAGCGCGGTGAAATGCGCTGGCGACTTCTGCCCGAAACTCAGCTTGAAATCCTTCCCGCCGTTGAAGAGGCAGCGGAATTCGTCAGGTCAAAAGCGGATAATTTCGTGATTCTGGGCATCGGCGGAAGCGCACTGGGGCCGATTGCGGTGCATCGTGCGCTGAATCATCTTTACCATAACGATCTTCCTTCCGAAAAACGAAAATCTCCGCGCCTTTTTGTTGAAGATAATGTTGATCCTGAGCGCATGGCCGCTTTGCTCGATGTGATCGATACTGACCGAACCGTGTTCAATGTTATCACAAAATCGGGCAGCACAAGCGAAACCATGGCGCAGCTGCTTATTATAACGCGAATGCTTATTGAACGTTACGGCGAAGAAGGGCTGCGCGATCATTTGATCGCAACAACCGACAAACAAAAGGGCAACCTGATAGGCATTGCAAAAAAATACAACCTGCGCACCTTTATTATTCCCGACGGCGTCGGAGGAAGATTTTCAGAACTCTGTCCTGTCGGGCTTGTTGCGGCTGCCGTCGGCGGAGCGGATGTCCGTGCGCTGCTTGCGGGTGCGGAATACATGGACGAACTTTGCTCAAATGCCGATGTGAAAAGGAACCCCGGATTGATGCTTGCCCTGCTTGAAATCATTGCGGCGGAAAAGCACGGCGCAAATATCGGCGTGCTGATGCCCTATGCGGATTCGCTGAAATTCATGGCGGATTGGTATGCGCAGCTTTGGGCGGAATCGCTGGGCAAAAAGCTCGTGAAGGACGGAGAGATTTTGCGGTTCGGACAGACTCCGGTAAAATCTCTCGGCGTTACGGATCAGCATTCGCAGGTTCAGCTTTACACCGACGGACCTTTTGACAAAACAATAACTTTCATCTCTGTTGAAAAATACCGCAGTGATGTTGCTGTTCCGCATGTTTTTGACGACATTCCTGGGATTGCTTTTCTATCCGGCCACAGCTTGGGTGAGCTGATTTCCGCCGAATTCCGCGCAACCGAACACGCCGTAACCGTCAGCGGACATATGAACAAAAACATCATCATGCCCGAAGTCAGCGAATTCACTCTCGGGCAGCTTATAATGCTGTTTGAAATGCAGACGGCATTCGCAGGGGAGCTGCTGGGCATCGATGCATTCGATCAGCCCGGAGTCGAGGAGGGAAAGAATGCGACCTATGCCCTGCTCGGAAAACCCGGATACGAAGCCAAACTCGACGAATTGAAAAAAGCCGAAGAGGCAAAGAAAAAACTCATCATTTGATGCGGCGGACAAAAAGCGCGGTGCGGGGAAACAGCTTTTCGTATCGCACCGCAGGTCTTGCAAACACATAAACACGAAAGGATTGCCGAAGCCACTTGCGGGCGCGGCGCGGCTTTTGAATGAGCCTTTTTGACAAGAAATATCTGAAAAGAATTGACTGGGTAACGGTCGGAATCGTGCTTGCGCTCGTTGTGTTCGGCACGATCGCACTTGCCTCCGTTCAGGCAAAGCCTTTTGACGGCACGGAACACGGCATTGCGGATTATATGGACAAGCTCAACATGGAATACCTTCAGAAGCATATAACAAACTTCCTTGTCGGGCTTGCGGCAATGATAATATTCCTTGTTTTTGATTACAGCATATTCAAAACTTTTGCAATGTGGGCATACATCGGAATAATAGGTTTGCTGATGCTGCTTTTCGTTTTCGGCAAGGTGCGCGGCGGTGCACAGGGCTGGTTCGTTTTTGACACGCTGGAAAGGGCGATACAGCCGGGCGAGCTGAGCAAAATCGCATTGATCGTGATGCTTTCAAAATACGTCTCTGCCGCAATGGACAGGGACGGGCGATTGCTGAAATTCAAGGACGTTATGATTGCTCTCGGCATAACATTCGTTCCGTTCATGCTGATAGTTCTCCAACCCGATTACGGAACGGCGGTTGTTTTGCTTGTTATCATGGTTGTGACATTCTTCGTTGCGCAGATAAAGTGGATTTATATAATCCTTGCCGCTGTCGGGGCCGGGGTGGGGCTTCCGCTGATGTACTTTTTTGTTTTGACCCCGAAGCAGCGCGACAGAATCGATGTTTTTCTGAATCCGTCCGCTGCAAGCGACGATGCAAAGTACCATGTCGGACAGTCACAGATGGCAATAGGTTCCGGAAGGCTCACGGGCAAGGGCTTTTTCGGTGAGCAGACGCTGGCGCAGCTTCGCTATGTTCCGGCAAGGCACACGGATTTCATATTCAGCGGCATAACGGAGGCGGTCGGATTCATCGGCAGTGCAATATTGATTGTCGTTTTCTTTGCACTGCTTTTCCGCTGGATGTATATTGCAATAAAAGCGCGGGATAATTTCGGCACCTGCCTTGTTACGGGTGTCAGCGCAATGCTTGCGGCACATATTTTCGAAAACATCGGCATGACGATGGGAATAATGCCCGTTACGGGAATTCCGCTGCCGTTCATAAGTTACGGCGGGTCGAATATGCTCACAAACATGATAGGTGTGGGTATTGTTCTGAACGTTTATATGCGCCGTCCGATGAAACGAAAACGGAAGCATGACAAAATACGCGAAAACGGCAAGACAGTCGTTGTTTAAAAAACAGAAAAGCATGTTTTGCAGGGCGTTATTCGAAGTGTCCGCTCAATCGCTCGATTTGATTGAGAGATTAATCGGATTTGAATCCATATGAATTAACGGCCATATGAATTAACGGTGAAAAAATGAATTGGGAAGGTTACAGCGAAAATGCATCTGCAGCTCTTGATGCGGCACAGGCTGCGGCGGAGGAGCTGCATCACGGCTTCATCGGCACGGAGCACATTTTAATAGGTCTGCTGCGTGCGCCGGGTACGGCGGGGGAATGCCTTCGCAAATGCGGTGCGGATGAAAGCATGGTGTTTCCGTATGCGGACACTCTTGTCGGCGGCGGGAGACATATTTTCACGGACAGCAGAGGGTTCGCACCGCCTGCAAAACGCGTGCTGGAGCTTGCGCTGTATGAAGCAAAAGCATATGCAAGCCGCACAATCTGCACGAAACATATCCTTCTTGCCGTTTTGCGCGAGACGGACTGCTTTGCATCACGCATTCTCGATTCCGTCGGGCTGGACAGGCAGATGCTGAAAAAGCTTTTGAACGATGAATCACGGGAACTCGGTTCGAACGGGCGCGAAAGCCGAAAGTCGGAGCTGCTCCATGATGAAAGCGCAGCCGAAAAAACAAAAGGTAATGCGAATGATTCTTTAAAAAATGATTCGGCCGAAAGACAGCCGCATGATGAAAACGTATCCCGCGGAAAAAATAAGCTTCGGGGCGGACAGAGTTCGCCGATGTTGGAAAGCTATACCGATGACCTTACGGCAAGGGCGGCGCGGGGGGAGCTTGATCCGTTGATAGGCTGTGAAGCGCAGCTGAACAGGTTGATTCAGACACTGCTTAGGCGGAGCAAAAATAACCCCGTGCTTACGGGAAGTCCCGGCGTCGGAAAATCGGCTGTCGTTGAGGGATTTGCTCAAAGGATAGTTTCGGGCGATGTTCCTGCCGAGCTCCGTTCGTCGCGGGTGCTGCGGCTTGATTTGGGTGCACTCGTTGCGGGAACAAAATACAGGGGCGAATTCGAGGAGAGGCTGAAAGCACTTCTTGACGAAACAACTCCCGAAACAATTCTTTTTATTGACGAAATACATACGATAATCGGCGCAGGTGCGGGCGAGGGCAGTCTCGATGCTGCCAATATTCTGAAACCCGCACTTGCTCGCGGCGGATTGAAGCTGATCGGCGCAACAACACTTGATGAATACAGGCTCTATATCGAAAAAGATGCCGCACTGGAACGACGCTTTTCGCCGATAGTCATAAAAGAACCCACGCGGGAGGAAGCGATCGCGATCCTTCGCGGCTTGCGTCCGAAATACGAGGCGCACCACGGCGTTTCGATTACGGACGAGGCGGCGGAAGCCTGCGTTGATATGTCCGTTCGCTGCATTCCGGAGCGATTTCTTCCGGATAAGGCGATAGACATGATGGATGAAACGGCTTCACGCCGGCGGCTTGACCCGCAGAATACAGCCGAATTGCGGCAGGAAAGGGCAAGCCTTCGAATGCGCATTGAGGACGCATTGAATGAGCGGGATTTTATGCTTGCTGCTGAATTAAGAAAAAAGGAAAAGCAGCTCGGCGGGTCGAGAACGGCGGATGTGCTTCATTCGGGAGCGGAGAATTCGGCATTAACTGCGGCTTCTTTAAAAAAGAGTTCCCGTCCGATCGTCACTGTCGGCGATGTTGCACAGACTGTTCACGAATTGACGGGGATTCCCGTAAGCAGTCTTGACGGTACCGTCCGTTCAAGGCTTTCGAAACTGGATTCGTTGATCAACGCGCACATAATCGGTCAGGAGGCTGCGGTTGCTTCCGTGTGCAAAGCTCTCCGTTCCGCTTTCACATGGCGGAACGATCCCGACCGTCCCCGCGCCGCAATTGCCGTAACAGGAGCGGCAGGTTCGGGAAAAACAAAGCTTGCAGCAGTGCTTGCAGAGACGCTGTATCCGGGCGAAAATGCACTTTTGCGGTTTGATATGCGCGAGTATTCCGACTGTTCGGCGGTCAACATGTTGACGGGCTCACCTGCGGGTTCTGCCTCCGGCGGGAGACTGACCGAAGCCGTGCGGAGGAAGCCTTTTGCAGTGGTGCTGTTTGACGACATTCAATACGCAAACGCTGCCGTGCGTTCGCTTGTTCAAAGCATAATGCGGTGCGGTGTTTTGACCGATGCAAAGGGAAAGAACGTAAGCTTCCGCAATGCGATTGTATTCGTCACCTGCGGTGAAGGCGACAGCTTTAAACAGCGCAGGGCAGGCTTTTCGGATGAGGCAAATGCGCTGAGCGGCAGCCGCGACGAGCGGGACGCAAGGCAGATACTTCCGCCGGAAATCGCTTCCGATGCGGATTGCGTTGCCGCGCTTCTGCCTGCGGCTCAAACCGCTGTTCCCGAGATTGCAAAACTGATGCTGGATGATTTATCCGATAAACTCAAAAAAACGGGCAGAACGGTTCGTTTCGGCGCTTCCGCTGCAAATTACATCGCGAATAGAATCGATGAAGTCGAACTTAAAAAAATCGGCGTGTGGGCTGTTGCACGCTGCGTTTCGAACGAATGTGAGGATTTTATCAGCGAGAAGCTGCTTGGGGATGCATATTGTTGTAACGACTGCACCGTTGATGTTGAAGACGGCGGGATGGGGCTTTGCATTGTTCCGCACAATACGAAAGAAAGTTGAGGTCACAGAACTATGAATATTTCACGTTTCGGTATTGGATTCAGGTTCGATTCCATTGAAAACGGAGATGAACGCGAACACGCGTTCGGCCTTATTTTTTCGGCAATTGAAAGGGCGGACGTTCGTGGACTTCAATTGTTTGCGGGGCATTTCCACGTTGACGAAAGCGACGATGAAAACATATTCACGGTTGCGTTTGCAGGCGGCGGCATAAAACAGACACGCGGCCTGTTTAAAAAGCTGAACGACAATCCGCTCGTTTCCGGCGCACTTGCGGAATACAGACCCGTCGTTCAGACGAATGCGCTCAGACGGGCGGAAAAACTGGCTTTTTACGGCAGATTTGACGAAAGCGGAACCCTTGTCTTCAATGAAAAGGATTTGGCGGAGTGCGGCTGCAAAAAAACAGAAAAGCCTGTTGTGAACCCTTTTGAAGATTACGGCGGAAGGCACATTGAACCTGTCGGCGCAGGTATTCGAATGCTTATTGCTCCGGACAAGTTCAAAGGCAGCATTGATGCACCGAGAGTTTGCGCGATCATAAAAAATGCGGCGCGGCAATGCCTTCCCGGATGCAGGCTGAGAACGCTTCCGATTGCGGACGGTGGGGACGGCACGGCCGAAACGCTTACCCGCGCTTTTAACGGGAATATGCGTTCGGCGAATGTGACTGCGCCGGACGGCAGGAAGATTGCTGCCGAATACGGTGTTCTGACCTCGTTTGGCGAAAAAACCGCGGGTGTCACGGCGGTTATCGAAATGGCAAAGGCATCCGGGCTTGCATTGATGGATGAAAATGCTTTGGATCCGCTTTCTGCAACGAGCAGGGGGACGGGCGAACTTATCGCTTCAGCATTGAACGAGGGGATAAGGAATATTTTGATCGGTATAGGTGGTTCCGCAACCAACGACGGCGGAATGGGCGCGGCAGCGGCTCTCGGCGTTAAGTTTCTGGATGCGGACGGCAATGAGCTTTCGGGCTGCGGCCGAGAGCTTGCCTTGGTGCATAGAATTGATTTGTCGGGCTTGCGCAGAGATGTTTTCGAGGCAAAGATAACCGTCATGTGTGATGTTGATAATCCTCTTACAGGCAAAAACGGCGCGACGTACACCTACGGACCGCAAAAAGGCGCGGACGCCGAAGCATTAAACACTCTTGAAGACGGGATGAAAAACATTGCGGCCTTGTATGACGCTGCGGCAGGGAGAAAAGTGTCCGCCGAATGCGGCGCAGGCGCGGCGGGAGGGATGGGTGCAATGCTGTCGGCTCTTTTGGGCGCGGAATTGACTCACGGCTCGGCGGCGGTGCTCAATGCGGTCGGCTTTGATGCATTGCTTGGGGACACCGATCTTGTCATAACCGGAGAAGGGCAGCTTGATGCATCAAGTGCGGACAACGGGAAGGCCGTCGGCGAGGTTGTGAAACGCTGCGCCGCAAATTCAGGCGGCGCCGTGCCCGTCTTTATTGTTGCGGGAAGGCTCGGAAGGGGCTATGAACATATTTACGAGCTTGCGAATGCGGGAGTTTTTTCAACAATTGTTACGGATGAACAGCCGAGTGCGGACGGAGACTGTGATGCTGAGACACGTCTGCGCCTTGCTTCGGAACGAATGTTCCGCTGCATCGCAAGTTCTTTTTCCGTGAATTCGCAGCGCAGCGGGCGCGGAATGCGGCGATAAAACAGCTTCTTGCGCAAACACCAAAGAGAGTTTCGCAATGATATGCGATTCAACCTTTGGTTGATTTGCTGATAAATGCAGATATATATGTGAAAAATAGATTTCAGTCAGAAATAATTTTAAAGAAACACGCAAAACAAACCGAAAGC
>CALAXO010000007.1 GCA_937894955.1 uncultured Clostridia bacterium | reverse complement strand
GCAATCGTCATCGTCAGCACGGCGGCAAAGAATATGCCGAGGAACCAGCGCAGCTCCTCATTATGTGTCACGTCGCCGATTCTGCGCATTAAAATATAATAATACAGGTTGAAGTTGGCCGCAAACAGCAGCATGAACACAGTCGTGACCGTTTGAAGGTACGGCGAAAGCCCGATGAAACCGGCGTCATAAACCATGAAGCCGCCCGTGCCCGCGGTTGAAAGCGCAGTTGTGAATGCCTCATAAACGTTCATTCCGCCGAACAAAAGCATCACAGCCATCAGCACCATCAACGCAAAATAAATCGAATACAGAATGAGTGCAGTGTTTTTTGCCTTTGCAACCAGTTTGCCGACGCTCGGCCCGGGAACTTCCGCACGCATCAGGTACATTGAGCGTTCCTTTGAAAGCGGCAGAACAGCCATTACAAAAACAAGAACACCCATGCCGCCGATGAATATGATGAAACACCGCCAAAAGCCTATGCCGTGGGGGATTGCGGATATGCCGCCCGAAAGCACGGTTGCACCCGTTGTTGTGAAACCGGAGGCCGTTTCAAAAACCGCATCCATGTAATTTGTAAAAACTCCGCCGAACATGAACGGCAGCGCGCCGAGCAGGGACATCACAACCCATGCAAGCGCAACAACGACGAAGCCCTCCTTTGAAAAAAAAGTCGTGTCCTTTGGCTTCACAAGCAGCATACCGCCGCCTACAGCCGCTGTTATTGCGGCAGATGCAAGAATTGCCAAAAGATCCGTGCCGCCGCTGCATACCGAAATCACGGCAGGCAGGAGCATCAGTGCCGCCATTATCAGCAAAATCTTGCCAAGCATGTTTAAAACAAGGCGAAAATTCATTTTTTATTCTCCCACGTTGAAATCACACTTATTTTCGTAAACCTGTCAGCCGCGCTGCAAAGAATCTCCGTCTTTTTACTGAAGATTCTCCGTCAGAATATCCATCAGGTCATTAAACAGTATGTGTTTTGTAACAACAATTACCCGATCTCCCGCCTTTATGCAGTCATCACCGCCGGGAATTATTGTTTTTTCGCCGCGGACAATGCAGACAATAAGCAAATCCTTGTGAAGGCTGCGCCTCAGTTCCTTGAGCGGCCGCCCGTACATCGGATGATTGCCCTTTGCGGAAAACTCAATCGCCTCAATCTTGCCGCCCACCATTTGGTGAACAGTTTCCACATTGCTGCCTTCGGGGCTGCAATTCATTGCGCGTACAAACGTCAAAATTTGGTTTGCGGTTATCGTTTTGGGCGAAATTATGCAATCGAGCGCGTTTTCCGGAACAATGCTGCAAAGTCCTTCGTTGTTCACCTTTGCAATGACGCGCCCCGCGCCCTGCCACTTTGCAAAAAGCCCGCTTATGATGTTGTTTTCGTCCATACCTGTGAGCGATACAAAAGCATCAACGCTGTTTATGCCCTCCTCAATCAAAAGATCATGGTCGGTCGAGTCGCCGCAGATTATTAATGCACTGCTCAAATCCTCGCTGAGCTGTTCGGCGCGCCGCGCATTGCTTTCGATTATCTTCACCTGCACGCCGACTTTTGACAACGCAAGCGAAAGATAGTATGCAATTCTGCTTCCGCCGCAAACCATAACCGTTTTCACTTTACGCTTTTTATCCGGATAAACAGTGCGGAAAAACAATGCCATCTCTTCATGAGACGCCGTGATATGCAGCCTGTCGCCCTGTTTAAGCTCAAATTCGCCGTTCGGAATAATAACCTCGGCTCCGCGCTGAACGGCGCAAATAAGAATCTTTATCTGGTATTTTTTATAAATCTGCATGAGAGAAAGGCCGATAAGCGGATTTCCCTCGTCGATACGGAATTCGACAAGCTCCACACGCCCGCGTGCAAAGAGCTCAACATTGAGCGCACTCGGAATACGCAAGAGCCTTGCAATTTCATCCGCTGCGGCAAGCTCCGGATTAATCGCCATTGAAAGCCCCAATTCGTCCTTTAAAAAGTCCAGCTGAGCGGTATATTCCGGGTCGCGAACGCGGGCGATCGTGTGCTTCGCACCCAATTTGTGTGCAATAAGGCAGCAAAGCATGTTTATTTCGTCATGCGCCGTTGCTGCAATCAAAACATCGGCCGCGCTCACACCTGCTTCACGCTGAACTTTATAATCCACACCGTTGCCTTCAACGCAAAAAACATCCATTTCATCGGATATGCGCGCAAGAACATCCGGATTGTCATCAATTATGACAACGTCATGTTTTTCGTTTGTCAGTTTTTTTCCGATTTGATGCCCGATTTTGCCGCCGCCGACAATGATAATCTTCATATTGCCCTCTCTTTTTTGATAAAAAACCTTTTCGATTCAAAAAAATAAAATCTACATTTTTTCTGTGTGTTCCGCATGAATCCCGTCATCAAAAACTCATGCGGAACCAAATCCTTGAAAACATCCAGCCTGAATTTCGCTGCATGTGAGTTTATTTAAAAACTCCGCCGTTCTGATTGAACATTTCGTCCGCCTTTGCCTCATATTCAGCATATTGTGCCTCGGACAATTTAAAATTGTATTGCAGGCACTGCTTTGCGTACTGCGGGCGGGCAACAAGCATATTGCGCAGTTTTGAAATTTCGTTTTCCCAGTGGCTGCGGGATTCAGGGCGTCCCCAACGGGCAATCTGCCTGTCCATTTCGGGCTGAATGGTGTCCACCATGGAATCAAAAAGCGGCAGCAGCCTGTCGTTGTTCAAGTAATACTTCGTGACATATATATAACGTGTTATGAAGTAGTCGCACCACTCTTCGTTGGAACGCAATCCGCAGTAAAGGTCCATTTGACTCAATGACCCGTCCGCGCTCGGAACGCCGACAACGTTGAAATAATGCCCGAGAACATCGCCGCGCTCGGAACTGAGAGCAAAATCGGAATCATAGAATATCGCACGCCAGCGAACCTTATAGTCCGTTGTGCGCCAATACTTTTGGTTGAACATATCCGCATCGGGGAAGTATTCCCTTGCAATCAGATAATCCGCAATGGACTCGGCGTCCACCCATTTTGTAAATTCCGCATATCGTTCCGCCGTCAAAGGCACAACAACGTTTGCGCCGCTTGCATTCTGTTGAACGACGTAGCTCCTGACGCGGAGAAAATCCGCATTGCTGCCCGCAAGCTCAACAGTGTTGCGCTTTATAATGTTGACAGTGTCTTCATCAACACCGTAATGCGCGGAAAGATAATTCTCGTTCATGTTCTCCTTAAGGTCATACAAACCCCAGTAACGACCGTTGATATAAACCGCGCAGAAAGTTGCTGCGGACGAATCGATGTTCATGTCGAGCACGGCGGTGCTTGCGAAAGAATCGCGAATGCGTGCATTCAGGCAATCCTGACCCGCATTGCGTAGCACGAGCGAACCGAAAGTCTTGATATAATCGTTTCCGAAGAAAGGATAGGTAACGGTCTTTCTTTCGTAGCCGGAGCGAAACATGAGCGCAAGGGACTTTTGCGGATAACGCCGGGTTGACGCACCGGAAACACGAATGCCGGCGGATGTTTCAACTCCAAGGCTTCCGTCCTTTTCAAAATACTGTATATGCCCCTCCCGCTCAACAACCGGAACGAACGGACTGCTGACAGCATAAACATCGTCAAAATCCTTTTGATTCATCGCAAGCGTCACAACCGGCACGCTGTGGGGCGTTTCAAAAAGATAAGTTGCAGTTGCAACATCACTCGGCACCATGCCCGAAACAAAGGTTGCAGCACGAATAACCGTATTTGAAGAAATCATTATTGCACCTGTATACTCCGTGCTCTGTTCGGTCGGCTTGCTGCCGTCCGTGGTGTACCTTATCACACCGTCTGCATTCTGCGTTTTTATCTCAAGCGAAAAAGGCTCGCTGTGATAAAGTTCTGTATTTGAAAAAACGGCGTTCGCCGCGTAGGAAAGGAAGCAAACATCAGGGTTTATGCTGCCCTTGGTCGCCTGCGTAAAAAAAACGCGGTCGCCGCTCCCGCCGCCGGTCTGCCTGCCGCTTGTAACACCCAATCGGGTTGCACCCGTTTCAAAATAGTCTATGACCGTTCCATCGGCAGATGTCAAAATCAGCCCGTCGCCGCTGCCCGATATGCTGAACGGTGCAACCGTCGGTGCGGCATCGGAAATGCTGCCGGAGCAGTCGAGCACCGCATAACCCTTTGCGGGAACCGTAATGAACGAAAGCTCAAACTTTTGCAGTTCACGCTTGCTGTCGCTGATATGCCAGCCCGTGAGCGTTACGCTTTCGTCACCGCCGTTATAGAATTCGACCCAGTCCATCTCTCCGCTGCGCGGCGTTGTTACCGCGCAAACTTCGTTGATGTAAACGGAGGAGGGGTTGAACCCCCCCACTCCCATGGGATCCGCAAAACCTGCCGCCGTGTTTGCTGCCGCAGGCGTCGGACGTGCATAATACAGAACCTCGCCGTTTTCGCCCCTGCCGATTGAAACATTCGCGCTCAATTCGGAAGGAAGCAGCAAACTGTCGGAACGCATTCCGTTGTAGTTTGAGAGGAATATGCCCTCATCAGTGTCGGAAATGCTGAACGAGGCATGCATTTCTCCGTCCGTCCTGTCCTTGCCGGAAAGGAAAACGATCAAATACTCACCGCCGCCGAGAGTGATGTCGGGCAATGCCCACTTGTCGCGGTTTGCGCTGTTGTCCGAAAGATAGTAGCCAAGGAGCGAAACAGGTTCGCTCCCGCTGTTGTAAAGCTCAACCCATTCACTGCGGTCACCGTCACCGTCGGTA
This sequence comes from uncultured Clostridia bacterium, assembly GCA_937894955.1. Classification (GTDB taxonomy): domain Bacteria; phylum Bacillota; class Clostridia; order Christensenellales; family CAG-138; genus PeH17. The sequence continues at coordinate 5,098 of CALAXO010000007.1, read as the reverse complement.
ATGTCGAATTTATTTTCCGGCAGAAATTCGTTGATTCTCAACACGTCGCTCGAATCCATATCCGTCCATGCGATCTCGGCAAAAGTTGAATCGCTGTTTTCTGCACATTTTGTTGCCCTGCCGGTGTATTCAACGCCGTTTGCCGTGCGGACTGCCGCAACCGCACCGGGCATATTCATATCAAATGTGAAGGTGTCGATAATATTCCCGCCGGAACCCGCAATATAAACGGTATTTTCCTCGGTGTTAAGCTTGAAGTTTGCATTAAAGAGCAGTTTCCCCTCTTCACCGTTCGCCGTTGCAGAGCCTGCATACGCGGAACCGCAAAGGTTCACAGCCGCAAGCGCACCGGGTTCAAGCGTTTGCTGCGGGAACCGCCACTTGTTGACCTTGTCCGCATTGTCGGAAAGATAGAAATCATGAAGCTGAATCGTCTTTGAAGAATTGTTGCGAACCTCAATAAAGCCATTCTCGCCGCGCAGAACTTCATTTACGATGAGTGTTTTCGGAGCTTCGGTGTTTTGCGCCCCGTCCGGTGTTTTGGAAATTGCAGTGCTGTTTTCCGCTCCGGGTGTCGGAACTTTCGCATAGCCGAAATAACCCGCAGAATCCATAGCGTAAGAAATATTCGCCGGAAGTTCAGGAATATCGACCTTATGGACAACCTCCCCCGCGGTGTTGTAAAGCGTCACAGTCTCTCCCGCCGCCGCAAGATCGCCGCCTGCAACAAGCTTTCCCGTTGTTGAAACTCCGCGATCCTTAAAGTAAACAAGCAGATATCCTTTACTCGCGATCGTTGTGCCTGACGGGAAGATGAACCTTCCGCCCTCCTCGCTGCCGACTCCGAGCGCATAGTTTGAAATATCCATTGCCGCATCCATCGGGTTGCAAAGTTCAATCCAGTCCGGATTTCCAAGCTCCGGATCGCTGACTCCGTTCGTGTTTGTCGTTACCGCTTCGGTAATCGTAATATCTTTCCTTCCTCCGAGGAACTTATCGCCTCTCAGCAATATGAACGCAGCCACTCCCGCCGTCATGATGACCGCAAGCAGGATAACAACAGGCAGCGCGCTGCTTTTTTTCTTTGTTTTTCTTTCCATTTTTCATCCTTTCCGATTTTTTGTTCCGTTCACGGGGGGCACCATGCTGATTACAAGAATCACCATGCTGATTACAAGAATCTGTGAAATTTACCGGATTTGGAGTTATTATACACCAATTGCAGCTTGTTGGAAAGTATAAAAATTAAATTTTTTGTAAACATTTTGTGAACAGGTTGTTTTAAGACACATCCGGCCGCACGGCACCGCGGCGGCACACATAATTCGAAAGATATTTCCCGGGAAATGCCTGCCCAAACTCGTTTTTTACCGCAATTTTCGAATATTATTCTTGTTTTGTGAGTATATCTAATATAATGCTTGTTTTTTCCACAATATCCGGTGCTTTTTTTAAAAAAACGGTACAAATCGGAAAAAATTATCCACAATGAAGCCTTGCGAAATCTTTGCAAATTTGTTATTATATTAGTCCACCCTATGAAAGCAATGCTTCATTTGTCACGCTTTGTACTAATGCTTTTGCTGCACCGTGCATGCTGCGTTCCGCAGTAATGCGTTCCGCGTCGAAATGCCGAAACCAAGCAGGTGATGATCGGGACCGGGCTTAAATACGGGTAATATTCATTGTGCAAAAGCATCCGGGCACTGTTTTGGCGGTGCTCCGGTGTTTTCGCAACGGTTGGGAGGCAATCTTTGTTATCGGCATCTGTTATATGGTCAAAGGCTCTTGCCGCGCTTAAGAGCGAAATGACGGACGCGAGTTACAACACCTGGATAGCGACGCTGGTTCCCCTCAGGATTGAGGGAGACACAACGCTTGTTCTCCAAACGGAGGATGAGCTTTATCGAAGCACTCTTGAGCGGTTCTACACGCCCATGGTTGAAAAAAGCATCCGTGAATCCTGCGGCTGCGAGCTGCATGTGCGCTTCACGACCCGCGAAACACCCCTCGATGACGATGTTGCCGAGGCTTCTCCCGATTTTGTAAAGCCCGTAACGGTCCGCAACGATTGCCCGACCTTGATTCCGAAATACACCTTTGACACCTTCGTGACCGGAGAATCCAACCGTTTCTCCTATGCGGCTGCGCTTGCCGTTGCGGAGAACCCTTCAAAGGCTTATAATCCGCTCTACATCTACGGCGGCGTGGGGCTTGGGAAAACGCATCTTATGCACGCAATCGGGCATTTTATTCACGGCGAACATCCGGATTACAAAATTCTTTACATCTCAAGTGAGAATTTCACCAACGATGTTGTTCAGTCCATTGCGCGCAAGGAGCGCACGAGTCTTCGTGAGAAATACCGCTATCTTGATGTGCTTCTAATCGATGACATTCAGTTCATCGCAGGCAAAGATGCAACCGAAATGGAATTTTTCAACGTATTCAATGACCTTCGCGATGCGGACAAGCAGATCATCATAACCTCCGATAAACCGCCCAAGGATATTCCCATTCTTGAAGAGCGTTTGAGGACGCGTTTCGGCTGGGGTCTTATCACCGATATTCAGCCTCCGGATTTTGAAACGAGGCTTGCGATTCTTCGCCGCAAGGTAACTCAGGAGAATCTTGACGTCAGCGATGAAGTTCTCGGCCTTGTTGCAGAACGGGTTTATTCCAACATCCGCGACCTTGAAGGCAGTCTGAACCGCGTGCTTGCTTATGCAAAATTCATCAACAAGCCCATCACCGCTTCCCTTGCGGAAAACGTTCTTAAGGATTACGTTTCCGGCAGCAAGCAGCGCGCCGTAACGCCGGAGCTTATCCGCCGCGTTGTCTGCGATTTTTATTCGGTAAGTCCTGCCGAGATGGAAGCCGGCCGGCGTGAGCGCCGCATTGCTTATCCGCGGCAGATCGCAATGTATCTTACAAGGATTCTCACCGAATCGTCTTTCCCCGAAATCGGTGCGTTCTACGGCGGGCGTCATTACTCAACCGTTATGTATGCCTGTGAACAAATCGAAAAAAGCATCGAGACCGATGCAAAGCTCAAAAAGACCGTTGACGATTTAACGGAAAAAATCATGAACGGCTGACATTTTACCAATACAAACCATATGCATTAACGACAGCTTTTCGGCTTTTGTTTCGAAAAGCTGTTTTTTTAATCCGTCCGCTTCCGGTCAATATCCGTTTGTCTTTTGAATTTCTGCTTCGTTCAATTGAAAAAAAGCTCCCCCCGCACTCATGATTCGTTTCCGTTTCATGATTCCCCTTAAACATTCAGGGGTGCGGAGGGAGCTTGTTCTTATTGTTTTGAACTCAACTGCCGGCGGCGGGCATCTTTTGCCGCTATGCAATTATGCCGGGCAGAATCATCCCGCCTTCGTCAATCGCATTGAGCTGCGATTATTCCATATCGTTGAGCTTCTTATAGTAGTCGTACTTATCCTTTGCTTCCTGCTCTGCGCGTGCAAACAGCGTTGCTGCCTCTTCGGGGAACTGCTGCTTGAGAGCTGCATAGCGGTTTTCGCCGAGGATGAATTCCTTGTAGTCGCCGGTTGCGGGCTTGCTGTCAAGGGTGAAGGGATTCTTGCCCTGTGCTGCGAGGTCGGGGTTATACCTGTACAGGGGCCAATAGCCGGCCTCAACAGCCCTCTTCGCTTCGTCCTGAACCTTGCTCATGCCTGCCTTGATGCCGTGGTTGATGCAGGGCGCGTAAGCAATGATGAGGGACGGACCCTTGTAAGCTTCCGCTTCAACCATTGCCTTGAGCAGCTGAGCGGGATTTGCGCCCATGCAGACCTTTGCAACGTAAACGTAGCCGTAGCTCATGGCCATCATGCCGAGATCTTTCTTCTTGGTGCGCTTGCCTGCAGCGGCAAACTTTGCAACGGAGCCGGTCGGAGTTGCCTTGGAGGACTGTCCGCCGGTGTTGGAGTAAACTTCGGTGTCCATAACGAGAACGTTGACGTCTTCATCCATTGCAAGAACGTGATCAAGTCCGCCGTAACCGATATCGTATGCCCAACCGTCGCCGCCGAAGATCCACTGGCTCTTCTTAACGAGCAGGTCGCGGAGGTCATAAATCTCCTTGCAGATCTCGTCGCATTCACAACCGCAGTTCATGCACTCTTCAACCATCTTGACAACAGCGGGAGCTGTCTTGCGGCTGCCCTCTGCATCGTCTCTGTTTTCAAGCCATGCATTGCAGATCGCCTTGACTTCATCGCCGCAGCCTTCAGCAAGCTGCCTGATGAGATCCGCAAGCCTTTCGCGGCGGTGGGTGGTTGCAAGGTTCATACCGAAGCCGAACTCTGCATTGTCTTCAAAGAGGGAGTTTGCCCATGCGGGGCCGTGACCCTGCTTGTTTACGGTGTAGGGGCAGGTGGGAGCGGAACCGCCGTAAATGGAGGAGCAGCCGGTTGCGTTTGCAACGATCATCCTGTCGCCGAAGAGCTGGGTAACAAGCTTTACATAAGGAGTCTCGCCGCAGCCTGCGCATGCGCCGGAGAATTCGAACATGGGCTGGAGGTACTGGCTGCCTTTGACGGTTGCCTTGTTGACGGGCAGGTCGAGGGTGGGCAGATCCATTGCGAAGTTCCAGTTGTCGTTTTCAACTTTTTCAACTTCTGCAAGAGGAGCCATCTTGAGAGCCTTTGTCTTTGCAGGACAAACGTTGACGCAGCTGCCGCAGCCGGTGCAGTCATAGGGGCTGACCTGAATGCGGAAGAGCTTGCCGTCGCCGACGCCGGTCGCCTTCTTTGCAACGAAGGTTTCGGGTGCTTCGGTCTCTTCGGTCATAACGAAGGGACGGATGCTTGCATGCGGACATACAAGGGCGCACTGGTTGCACTGGATGCAGTTTTCGGGAATCCACACGGGAACTTCAACTGCGATGCCGCGCTTTTCGTACTTGGTGGTGCCGGTGGGAACATAGCCGTCGGCAGCGAGCTTGCTGACGGGCAGCTTGTCGCCCTGCTGAGCAAGGATGGGCTTGATGAAATCAACGAAATACGGATCGTCGCTGACATGCATTGCGGTTGCACCGCTTGCTGCGGTTGCCCATGGTTCGGGGTAGTTGATTTCGGTAATG
>CALAXO010000006.1 GCA_937894955.1 uncultured Clostridia bacterium | reverse complement strand
GCAGATATGCAGGTTGAGCTTGTCAACGACGGTCCGGTCACGATTCTGCTGGACAGCAAAAAAGTGTTTTAATTTCACTATTTTCAGTATATGTTTTAACAAGGAGAAAAACCCCATGAAAATTCTTTGTGTCCCAACCGGTCCGCTTTCCGTAAATACCTATATTGTTTTTAACGAATCCGCCGAAACGCCTTCAAATTCCGAAAGGATCCCCTGTGTTGTTATCGATCCGGCGAATTCACACAAGGTGGTTGAAGTTCTAAATCAAAACAACCTGCACTGCACCCATATTCTGCTGACACACGGGCATTTTGATCACACGATGGGCGTTGCGGAATTGAAATCACATGAAAACGCGCTTGTTGCAATTCACGAAGCGGATGTGGGCGCACTCTCAGGCGGAAAAGCAAGCCTTTCCTACCTCGGCGGTGCGCTTGTGAAGCCCTGCAAAGTGGACATCATCCTTCACGGCGGCGAAAGCTTCACCGCTGCCGGCATTGAATTCAGCGTTTTGCACACCCCCGGGCATACGAAAGGCAGTGTATGCTATGTTATTGAAAAAGAACGTGTGATTTTTTCCGGCGACACGCTTTTCCGTCTCAGCGTGGGAAGAACCGATCTTGACGGCGGAGACAACTCTGCCCTATACAACTCCCTGCTCCTGTTGACAGGCAGGCTGAAAGGCGATTACCGTATATTCCCCGGCCACATGGGTGAAACAACTTTGGATTTCGAACGGAAACACAATCCGTATCTGCGCGGCGGCGGAAACCAAGACTATTGACGGAAAATACAGAAAACGCCGCAGCTGCATTAAAGAGGCAAACAATATGCTTTTATTCACAAACAGACAGGATTTTTTAAACGATATATGCGAAGAAATACGGCTTTTTCTGCCCGGTGAGGAGATTGCTGCCGTTTTGTCCCCCGCCGAAATTCATGCAGCGGGCGCGGGTGAAAAAACTCTGAGCGTTGTGCTTTCAAACGACGGAACGGATTTTTTTGCCGAAGCCGCTCTTGTTTCGAACGGTCGGGAGCATTCATACTCATGCCGAACGCCCTTTCGCAATGATGATTCAATTATTGAAAAGCGTTTCGCAAAACGCTGCATTAAAATCGCTGTCTTCCGCGCAATGCGAAAGGCATATCCCGATGCGCACCTCCCGTGGGGTTCTCTGACGGGGATACGCCCGACGCGCCTGCTGCGCGAGCTGCAGCACAGCTGCGGATCTGCCGAAGCCAAAAGCATGATGTTGAACGATTTTGACGTCACGCCGCAGAAATTTGCCCTTGCGGAGCGGATAGTTTCCGTTCAGGAACCGATTTTTGCTTCCGTGCGGAAAAACGATGTTGATGTTTATATCGGCATTCCGTTCTGCCGCACACGCTGCCTGTACTGCTCTTTTGCCTCACGGCTCCGCACGGCAAAGACGGACATGCAGCCCTATCTTGCCGCACTGAAGACGGATATTGCAAACGGTGCGCAAATGGTTCGCGAACTCGGGCTGAATATTCGTGCGCTGTATCTCGGCGGCGGAACGCCCACCGTGCTGACCGCAGACGAGCTGCGCGATCTTTTGGATTTTGCAGAGGAGGCCTATAATATTGCACCCGGCACGGAGTTCACGGTTGAAGCCGGACGGCCGGATACAATAACAGCCGAAAAGCTCCGCATCATCAAGCAGCGCGGCGCAACGCGCATATCCGTAAATCCGCAAACAATGTGTGATAAAACGCTGCATCTTGTCGGCCGTGATCACACATCCGAGGATATCAAGGCGTGTTTCAACCTTGCGCGGGAGATCGGTTTTGATTCAATCAACATGGATCTTATCGCCGGTTTGCCGGGCGAAACGGCAGCTGATATGCAGCATTCCGTAAACGCACTCGTTGAGCTTTCTCCGGAATGTCTGACGGTTCACACACTTGCGATAAAACGTTCTTCCCGTCTGCGTGAAAATCTTTCCGAATACGCTCTTCCTGATGTTTCGGAGGTTGAGAAAATGACCGAAATCGGTGCACTCGGTGCCGAAGAAATGGATATGCTTCCTTATTATATGTATCGTCAAAAATACATGGCGGGCAACATGGAGAATGTCGGCTATGCAAAGCCGGGCAGCATCTGCATTTACAACATCGATATGATGGAAGATTCGCTGAGCATCATTGCTCACGGTGCGGGCGCGATGAACAAGCGCGTTTTTCCAAGCGGCGGCAGAATCGAACGCGTTCCGAACCCTAAGGATATCGAAACATATATTTCAAAGCTGCAAAAGACCCATGCGGACAGGCTTGCACTCTTTTGCAATGAATAAATGCAGCAGGCTGCGTTCCGCATCACCCGAAACCGTCAGGTGTGGAACGCATTGAATTATTAATATTTCGTTTCAATTATATAAGCATTTTTGTGATTTTAAAATCTTCTGTCGCAGTTGCAAGCATTTTCGCCGAGTAGGTTATATATACTCATTTTATATTTAAAAAAATGTTGAAATTCGGAATAACTTGCGGTATAATGTAAGCAGAGCAAGCGGGTTATTTTTCGCCCCTGCGCGTTTTCCCGCCTGCAATTCACTCGGTCGTGCGTTTCGGCTCGGTCAGTAACACGCTGAATAACCTGAATCCATGGACTTTTTTCTCACCAAACATTCTCAATTCAGCGTTTACTCTGCCCTCCCCTGCGCCGCCGCTTTCCGCAACTCTGCGGCAATGCCCTCGGGCCGCCGCAGTTCATATAAAGTTCGATTTTTATTTTAAAATATTCAGGAGGTTTTTCAATGAAGAACATTAAAAAGCTGCTCTCTCTGCTGCTTTGCGGAATCATGCTTTTCGGCATGTTCCCCGCGTCCCTCTTTGCAGCGGACGGAGACACGGGCGACGGTTCCGGAACCATATCCGAAACGATCGTTCCCGAAATCACATGGAAGAGAACGCTCGAATACAAACACCGTCACAATGACACGGAGCATCAGTACACCAACCTCGGCGGCCTTTATGCGAGCGATAAAACAGATTATCTTGTCGCTCCTTCTTGGTCGCCTACTCCTTCGCCAAGTACAACTCCCGATCCCTCTGCAACCCCCGATCCTTCCAAACACAACACACTTAGTTGGGATTGGAACACGGTTCGCACTGCATTGAATCGTAATGATGATGAAGCAACCAATGTTTGGGATTACGGAACGGAAAATCAGTATGCAGATCCGAAAACCACGTCTCTTTCAAGCCCGGAAATAGGCGACGTCGGCATAGCACCCTATACCCCCGCCCCGAGTGAAAGCCCTATACTGGCTGCAACTTGGAACAATCGAACTGATCAAGACTACGAAATTTCAAGCACCACAGTGCCTCAAGGTTCGATGGATCTTGGTTACGGAAAGTCATATACTGTTCGAAAGTTCTCCGGGGAATTTTTATGGCCGGAGGGTTATGATCTTGGCAGTGACATTGAAATCATTTCCAAAAACGATTCTTACTATCAAGAAATATATGCCGCTGTTCAAGGCAACGATGAACTGAAGGCTGCATTCGGAGGAAAGAAGGTTTTTGCTGCCAATGATGACGTTTATTTTTTCATCTACAAGGCAAGTGATGCTTCCCAAGTAACCGCAAGCAATTACTTGGATTACCTTGCTTTCTTTTCAGGTACCGCAGGTAAGGGTATCTGGTCTTGGTCTAACGGCACTCCCTACTTTGACGCGATGGGAGGAACCTCCAGTTACAACGGTTGGGGAGTAGAATGGAACTGCTCTTATCCCGGGACTTTCGGTACGCAATATGCAACACGAGCATTTAACAATTGTCTTCCAAACCTTGATACCGTAAGGTTTGGAGAAACCGGAACAAGAACCGGATTCAGCGACAAGCTCAAGAGTGTTATGTCATTTTCCGGCGGATGGTACTCATTCATTGATGGTGATTCCCTCTCCACCGTTCTTAACAACAAATACGGCGAAACCGGCATCAATGCGGACGAAAAGATCTGCATCGACATCTATTGTTTCGACACCGAGAAGGTCGGCGGTATGGACGAGCTTGAAATCAGGCTCACAAGGCAGAAGCCCACAACTTCAAGCGTTACCGTCAGGTATTGGCTGAATGAAGTCGGAGAAATCACCGACACCACCAAATACCTCGGCCAGTCCGTTATGACCGGACAGACCATCGGCTCCCAAATTACCCTTGTTGACGGTACGGATGTTAACCAGCTTAACCATAAAAAAGCAGCGGCAATAGCTAAGAATGGCAATAACGACGTTGCAGACGGCGTTCAGATTGAACTGCCGTTTACCGTAACCGAAAAATCCGAAGATAACATCATTAATGTTGTCTATGTTCCGGCAGGAAACAAGGTTGTTCATCTTTGGGCAGGCAGCCTTGAAGTGCCTTACGATGGCCTCGAGCATGTTGTTCATGATGTTAAAATCACTCAGGACGGCTGCGCTGATATAACTGTTTCCGATTCCGAAACGACAACATCATATCAGCTTGCAGACGGAACGAGAAACCAAGTAACAAATATTACAGCCCAAAGGAAAGAGATTTACCCGGGCATATATGTTGTTGACTTTGCAAGAACTTCCACGGTTACAAATACCGACGGTACTGTTTTAGGAAACTACAGCATTATCTATCACCCCGGTACGCTGAAGATCACCTATGCGCCGCCCGACAAGACGTTCGTCTATGATTTCGGCGTACAGAACAGCTACAAGCTTACGGATGTTGAAGAAAAAGCTGTGGGCATCAAGACTGTTGATGAAAACGTAAAGCATGTTGGGTTTAATGACACCGATAAATCCATCCTTTACACTCCGCAGAGCGTAAACAAGGGTGAAACCATTCAGACAAAGCTTGTTTTCACCGGTAATTATATAACCGAAGCAACATCCATCACCTTCCTTCCCGCCACGAAGAGAAATTTATGACCAACGAGGGGACGCACGGCGAATGGACAGCCGAAGGCAGAAACAACACCGCGACCGTTGTTAAGGACAACGAAAACAGCGTTTACGGCTATGCCGATGCATACAAAGACTTTGACGCCTACAGCAACGGCGGCGCACTGAAAGCAACCCTCAATTTGAAAGGCGGCAAACGCGCCTACACAACCGATGCCGTTGAATTCAGTTTCAACGGAACGGGTTTTGACATTATTTCCGAATGCGGCACAGATACGGGACTTATCATTGCCGCCGTTTCCAAGGATGGCAGCCCCTTCAAGGTTTATATCGTTGACACCTATTTCTGCGGCGACAACGGTATTGGCGGCAATCCCCCCATTATCACGGGCGACGGCATCCTTGATTACCAGGTTCCCGTTATCCGCGCAATGAGTCTCGACCACGCAAATTACAGCGTTCGCATCCTCGGATACCTTACGGACACCGCGGGCGCAATCGTTGGCCCCGCAAACCCGACACCTTGGGACGGCGGCGAAACCGGTGCGGCAGGCAGTACGCGCGGAGCGAACGGCATTGACACGAACCGAATCCTGCGCGAAGCGGGACTGAAGGAATTCATCGGCTGCGAAGTCGAAACCTCCTTCATGGACGAAAACAGCGTTCTTAACGGCGGCACGGGCATTGCGGCAAAGAACAGTCAGAACAGGACTTTCGGCAAGCGCGATGCAGCAGCTGAGCAGACCGCAAACGTTTATCTCGATGCGTTCCGCGTTTATCAGCCCCTTGCAGATGAAACGAAGTACGTCGAAAACGAACAGGGTCTTGCCTACGCTCCCGTTTATGACTATGTCAAAAACAGTGCGGAATTGACCGGATCTGAAATTCTTCCCAACTCCATGGTCTATGTTGAATATGACGGAGACACCGGCATTGCAAACATCGCGAACTATCAGGATCGCGGTCCGCAGAACGAGGTCTATCTCACCAACGGTAATTATATCGGATTCGTTCTTGAAGGTTACACCGGAACCGAAAAAGTTATGATCAGCGCAAAGGCCGTTGCCGGTGAACCCGTGCTCGGTTATCTCGATACAACAACTGATATCGAAGGCGTAGCAATCTCCTCCGGCATGAAGATGACCGAAATGTACTATGATGTTACGGCTTGCGTACGTCAGTACGACGCGAAGTATATG
>CALAXO010000005.1 GCA_937894955.1 uncultured Clostridia bacterium | reverse complement strand
AGTGCGCAAAAAACTTTTTACACAAGAATGTCGATTGCCGCACAGCTGCGCGGGACCCTGCTCGATGCGCTTGAATACGACAGAAACATTAAGGAGGCAAAGAAAAAAGGTGAGAAGTCTCCGAAAATCGATCATTCACTCGAAGCAATGCTGCCCGTTGTGCGCGGTGAGCTTCCGCTCAAAATTCATGCGCACCGTGCGGACGATATAATGACGGCTCTGCGCATTGCAAAGGAGTTCAACCTTAAAATCACGCTGGATCATTTTACCGAAGGTTACATGATAATCGACCGCATAAAACCCTGCATCGATGAGCTGAATGCGGGGATTATCATCGGCCCGCTGCTGCATGAACGCAGCAAACCCGAAGTTCGCAACCGCAGTCTGACATCCGCAAGAACTCTTTTCGATTACGGAGTAAAATTCGCAATAATGACGGATCACCCCGTTGTTCCGGTGCAGTATTTGCCCGTTTGCGCCGCGCTTGCCGTTCGGGAAGGTTTGCCTGAGGACGCCGCACTGGAGGCAATAACCATAAACGCTGCACGCATTGCGGGCATAGATTCCCGCGTCGGTTCGCTGGAAGTCGGCAAGGATGCGGATATTGCGGTTTTTTACGGACATCCTTTCGATTTTCGCAGCCGCTGCGCGATGACACTGATAAACGGCCGAATTGTGCATGATGAACTGTAACAAAAACAAATTCGATGCGAAAGACGGTGAAAGACTATGATAAAAAATGAGAACACAGCTGAAAAAAAAGAAAATGCGGCCGGTGTATGCGCTGCGGAATGCGCGGCCGAAACAAAGGCGGGCATTCGAAAGCAAATGCGTGCAATGCGCAGGGCACTCGATGCGGAGGCAGTGCGTGAAGCTTCGGCTGCCGTTGCCGAAAAGGTCAGTGCTTTGCCGGAGTTTGATTCCGCAGAGCTTTTAATGGCATATATGCCGGCAAAAAACGAGCTTGATCCGATGCCGCTGATTGAGTGCGCAAAGGCCGCGGGCAAGCGCATTGCGTTCCCGCTCTGCATTGAAAACGGCGGACTGCGTCTTTTTGTTCCGAATAACGGTACAGATTCCTTTGTCAGCGGCAGCTACGGCATTCTTGAACCGAAGCCGGAGGATTCAACCGAGGTTTTTGCGGAGGATATCGATCTTATTATCGTTCCCGCCGTGGCATTCACAAAGGAATGCGGAAGGCTGGGGCAGGGAGGCGGATATTATGACCGGCTGCTTAAAAAAACGGGCGCATTCACGGTCGGCGTCGGGTACGATTTCCAGCTTTGCGAAAGCCTTCCCGTTGAGGAACACGATATGCCCCTTGATTGCGTTGCACTGCCCGGTGCTTTGTTCAAAAAGGGCCGAACGCAAAAACAGAAAATGCGTTAAACGGAAAAATAATTCGGATTTTGTCCGAAAATACTGCATCGGGGGTTGAAATTCACCCTTCAACAGTGGTAAAATCAGTATGTTATATTCGGAGGATTGAAATTGCGTATTATTGCAGGTTCGGCTCGCGGCAGGCGGTTCGATGCACCGGAGGGCAGAAACACGCGCCCGACTCTCGACAGGGTGAAGGAAGCCATGTTCGGCATGATTCAGTTCGATATTGAAAACACGCAGGTATTGGATCTTTTTTCCGGCAGCGGCAGCCTTGGGCTGGAAGCACTTTCCCGCGGGGGAGCGCATTGCGTCTTTTGCGACAGCGACAAAAAATCAATACAGGTAATTAAACACAATATCGAAATTCTTGGCTTCGGCGGCAGAAGCGAGGTGCTTTTCGGAGATGCATTTGCGCTGCTTCCGCTGCTTTCCGCTGAAAAACGCCGCTTTTCGCTGGTTTTGCTTGATCCTCCGTATGAATCCGATTTTTATTCCCGCGCGGTGAATGAGCTTGTAAGGCTGAATCTTCTTGAGGATGGATGCATAATCCTTGCGGAGCACGCATTCAAACGTCCGCCGCAGTTCGACTGTCCGAATATTTCGTGCGGAAAAACGCATAAATACGGTGATGCGGCAGTTACAAAAATCATCTATTCGGAGCACAGGGAGGAACAATCGTGAGCGTTGCTGTTTTTGCGGGCACATTCGATCCATTCACCGTCGGGCACCTCGATATTGTTCGCCGTGCAAGCACCCATTTTGAAACGCTTTATGTTTCCGTTTGTCCGAACCCCGGCAAGCAGCCTCCGCGCTTCTCGCTTGAACAGCGGCTTGAACTGATACGCGATGCCGTACGCGGCATTGACAACGTGCGCGTTGCGCATTTTGAAGGGCTGCTTGTTGAGCATTGCAGGCTCGTCGGTGCGGATTGCATAGTCCGCGGGATAAGAAGCGGGCAGGATGTCGAATACGAGCGTATGCTCGAAGCCGTCAACAAAAAGCTTGATTCAAAAATCGAAACGGTATTTCTGCTTTCAAAACCCGAATACTGCCACATAAGCTCAAGCCTTGTCAGGCAGCTTATGGATATCAATATCGGCATTGAGGATCTTGTGCCGAATGCCGAAAACGGGATTTTTAAAAGAATTAAAGATAAATAAGCAGACAAGCGTCGGAAAGGATACATGGTTTGACTCAACAGAAAAGGACAATTGAAGAATGCGTTGATGAGCTTATTGAGCTTATCGATAACAGCCGCACCCCTGCATTCGGCGGTGAAGACCGCAGAGTCGTTGAAACCGGTGCCGTCACAGAAAAATTCAACATCCTGAAAGAAATTGCCGCAGCTTCCGGCAATGATAAGTTGCTCGTCGAAGCGAAAAAAGCCGAAGATGCGATTTTTTGCAGTCCCACACCGAAATTCGGCAGTGCAGATTTCAGAATTATAAGCTTTAACGATATTCTGTTGCGATTGGAAAAACTCAAAACGCTGTAGCTCCCTTATCGGAAGAACGGTTTTGCCTTTTGCCGCAAATTCATGTGCGGAGCAATTGCGGAAGATTATGAACACAGATATAATAAAAATAACTTTTTGAAAGGATAAAACACCATGGCACATCACGATAAGATTATTGAAAAGCGCATTGATGAACTTATTGAACTGATCGATAACAGCCAGATACCGAGATTCGGCAGCGCGGATCGCAGAATCGTCAACGCAGATGAAATAGCAGGAATGCTTGTTGAAATCAAGAGCTGCCTTCCGGAGGATGTCCGCAAGGCGAACGGTGTGCTTGCAAGAGCAAACAAGATTATGCTTGAAGCGGATGAGTATTCGAATGCAACAAAAGCAGACGCCAACCGCATTGCACAGGATACCGCCGAAAAAGCAAGGATCGATGCCGAGCAGATGGAAACCGATGCCAACACATACTACGACAACAAAGTTGCCGAGGGCGATACCTACCTTGAAAACAAAACGGACGAAGCAGATGACTACTATGAATCCCGCGTTGCCGAGGGTGATGACTATCTCAGGCAAAAGACGGAGCAGGGCAACAGCTACTATGAAGACTGCGTTGCAAGGGCGAAAGATACAGCACGTGATATTATTGAAGAAGCAAATGCAACCCGTGAACGCCTTGTCAGCGAAAGTGAGGTAATGCTTGAAGCGCAGAAGCACGCCGATGAACTTCGCCGCAAAACCATTTTGCGTTCCAACCAAGTCTACAGCAATGCGAAACTCAGTGCGGACAGCGTCCTTGCGGAATTGATGGATTATCTTGAACGGTATTATTCCGCAATTGAGGCGGACAGAAAAGCTCTTGATGCACGCCCTGCGGCAACGACCGGCGCACAGCCCCGCCCGCAGCCCGCGCCCGCTCAAAAAGAAGCGGCAGGTGCAGCGAACGAAACGACCGAAGAGGAGGAAGATGAGGACGACGGATTCGGGCTGAATATTTTCGGCAACCTGTTCAAGCGCAAAAAGAAAACCTCCCAAGAGGATGATTTCAAGGATGGCGATGACGAATAAACCGTGCGGCATTGCACAATATGACAATATGCCTGACTCGGTTCACGTTATGCCGTGAAAGCCGCATAAGTCCCGAAAAGGCAGATATGTTGAAATTCAAAAAATAAAGGACAGACCGTAACAGCTGTCCGCTTCGGTGCGGGCGGCTGCGGCTGTCCTTTTAGTGTGTATTGTTTTATTAATTTATGTCTTTGTGCTTCTGACGATAAACACAGCCGCAAGTGCGGATATGAAGGAGGAAAACAGGCAGAGCAGCGCAATTTGGGCAGCCGTCATTATGTTTTCGGCAATTGCCGCAGATTCCGCCGTTGAAATAAATACCGGTGCGGCGTTCGAAAAAAACAAAGGATACATTGCCGCACAGAGTGCCGCCGAAAGCAGCGCATGAAAAAGCTTTGCCGCAAAATATCCGACAGGGCGCAGACTTACAACTCCGCAGGTCTGAAGAAATATGCAAAGTCCCCCGAAAGACATAAGTCCGCATGTGAGAACGAGGGAAAGCCGCGACACAGGCTCCGCCGAAAGGATTTTTATCCCGTTTGTCATTTCCAAAAGTCCGAACAGCATGCCTTTTTGATGTTCGCTAAGCCCAAGAAGAGACACGATTCCGCTTGCTTCAAGCAGCCGAACCGCAACAACAAAAAACACGAGCGTTCCGCCCACAAGCAGAATTGAATTTACCGATTCACGAACGGCTTTCGGAAAAACTGCGGCCGCCCGAATGCGGCTTTGGAAATCCGCCGCGGTGCGGAATTTGCAGTTGAGAGCGGCGGCAAGCAGCAGAAGCAGACCGACCGACAGAGCAGCTGCACCGTAATGGGAAAATGCAAGCAGAAGTGCGACTTTCTGTTCGCGAAAGCCGAACATACGGCTGCAAACCGCTCCCGCAATAAAAACAGGGCTTGCAAGGTTTGTAAGTGCGGCAAGCGCGCTTCGCAATTCGTTGTTCAGTTGTTGCTTGTTATAATTCAATTCGGTGCTTTCGGACAGCACCGAACCGATAAGCATCGGCCCTGTGGGCGTTCCGGAAATCAATGATGTCGCAAATATTTTTAAAATTGCGGCACCGGCCCGGCCGCTCCTTACGCTGAACACGCCGAGCCCCTTAAGCAGCGCAACGCAAATAAAAAAAGGGAACAGCGAGGGAAAAACGCAGCTTATAAAAAGCTCAAAGCCCTCCGCCGCGCCCGCTGCCGCCTGCGGACCGAAAAGCACGAGTCCAAAACAAAGAATTGCCGTGACAGCAACAAAAAAATACCTCATATAACGAGCATATGAGGTAAATGCGGCAGATATGAACCCGCAATGCATTCAAATAATAACAAGTCTGTGCAAAAAGTCATCGCGGCAGGATGTGCTGCCGGGGCAGGCGAGGGCGCGGATAAGCGAGGCCCTCCGTGTCAGTTCAAGCGTTTGCTTTGCGTTGAACGGAAGCGATTCCGCATCGGAACGGCGCAGAACGATCGGCAGGGACGCATTCTCCTGCAATTCGGAAAGCAGGTACAGCTTACTTTGCCGAATGCCGAGCACGCGAATATACAGCGCATCGTCCGAATACGCGGCAATCTCCTGCTGCTCATGCGTGACTCCGAGCAGCGCATTTAAAAGTATCCGCTTCAGTCTTGCAAGCGTGTAGCGTTTTGTTTTCACGGCGTCGAGAAGTTCCGCAATGTTTGAGGATGATTTCGCAGCGCGAAGTATCGGATTTTCAAGCCCTTCCGAAACGTCCGCTATGCGGCTGAGTTCATCGCCCGTCATGCAGCGCAGCCGATAAAGGACGGCTTGCGAAAGCCCCGAAAGAGCGGCGGGCGCGCGTCGTTCGGAAAGCTGCTTTTGTATTTCACGAAGAACGAACGGAGGAACACTGCCGGAAATTGCAGAGAGTACGTCCCCGCGGCATGTATTTTCGGAATCGGTCAAATGCAAAAGTGCACTGCGAACGGCAGAGGCCGAAGCATAGTTTTCGCGCAGAGTTTTTTCATTGTATCCGCACCCGATGCGTTGAACGGCAAAAGGTTGAATTGCAGGGGCAATGCGGTTCAAAGCACGGATGTACTCAATACCGAGAACGTCATTCGGACTGTTTGAACCGACCCCGATGCCGTGTGCACGGAGCTGCATTGCCGCAGCGGCAGGGTAGGATAATCCGCTGCTCAGTGCGGATGAAAGTTCGTCTCCGAAGAGTTTGGAACCGGCAGCCTTGCGCAGCGCATCAACAGCCCCGCTTTCACTGCCGAAACACAGCCTGTCCGCAATGCCGCTTGCCGAAAGTATGCGAACTCCGCCGAGAGCGAAACGCTCCGCGCATGAAAGGGAAAGAATGTCAGGAAGTTCAAGCACCATATCAACGCCGCCCTGAAGAGCCATGGCGGTTCGGGTGAATTTGTCAAATGCGGCCGGTTCCCCGCGCTGAACAAAACTTGCGCTCATAACAGCTATCACACTTCCGCCGCCGGGAATCTTCCGCGCCTGCTCAATGTGATAAGCATGTCCGTTATGAAACGGGTTGTATTCGGCAACGATGCCAATGTTTTTCATTATTGCTCCATTTTATATTTTTTTGCGGTGTGCAAAAAACACCTTATTATGTTATAATACATTTCAGTGCTGCCGTCAATGTTTTTTGACGGCGGCAGAGATACAAAATTAATCCATTCGGAGACTTGTTATGAAAATTCTTGTTATCAATGCGGGCAGTTCGTCCCTTAAGTATCAGCTTATCGACGTTGAGTCCGGCGATGTTATTGCAAAGGGCCTTTGCGAACGAATCGGCATTGAAAATTCCAAGCTGACTTATAAACCCGCCGGCAAGGAGCCTTTTGAACTTGTTCAGGACATGAAAGATCACACCGACGCCATCAAACTCGTTCTTGATGCGCTTGTTGACGAAAAGCACGGCGTTATTTCAGACATGAGCGAGATCGACGCAGTCGGTCACCGCGTTGTTCACGGCGGCGAAAAATTTGCCGAATCCGTTCTGCTCACCGATGAAGTTCTTGAAACCATCGAGAGCCTTAACGATCTTGCACCCCTGCATAACCCGGCAAACCTCATGGGCATCCGCGCATGCAAAGCAATCATGCCCAACACTCCCATGGTCGGCGTTTTCGACACTGCGTTCCATCAAACAATGCCCAAGGAAGCTTTTATCTACGGCCTTCCCTATGAGGCATACACCGAAAACATGGTTCGCCGCTACGGTTTCCACGGCACTTCCCACAACTATGTAACTCTCTGCGCAATCGAAATGCTCGGCAAGCCCGCAGAGGAAACAAAAATCATCACCTGCCACCTCGGCAACGGTTCGTCAATTTCCGCAGTTAAGGGCGGAAAGTGCATCGACACAAGCATGGGCCTGACGCCCCTTGAAGGCGTTCCCATGGGCACTCGCTGCGGCGACATGGATCCCGCGATCGTCATTTATTTGATGAAGAAACTCGGCCTTGATGCAAAGGGCATGGATAACTACATGAACAAAAAGAGCGGTATGCTCGGCATCAGCGGCGTGTCCAGCGATTTCCGCGACCTCGGTGCAGCAGCGGCACAGGGTAACGAACGTGCAGAGCTTGCGCTCCGGACTTTTGCATACAAGGTCAAAAAATACATCGGCGCATATGCCGCGGCACTCAACGGCGTTGATGCAATCGTGTTCACCGCAGGCGTCGGCGAAAACGACAAGGGCATGCGTGAGCGCATCCTGAACGGTCTCGATTACCTCGGTGTTGAAGTCGATTTTGAGCTGAACCGCAATTGCCCGCGCGGCGAAAATGTCGAGATTTCCAAGCCCGGCAGCAAGGTTAAAGTCTTTGTCATCCCCACCGATGAAGAGCTTATGATCGCAAAGGACACCGCTCGCCTCGTAAAATGAGGCTGAGAATGCGCGGTTTGGGCTGCCGGTCGGCATTATATTTTGAATTTATGCAAAAAACTGTTGACAATACGGCTCCGGACATATAAAATATGAAAGGTTGCATTGTACATCGTCAGGATTGGAGTATCTTGTGCAGATTAATGTTGCTGAAGAACTAAAGTCGATAGGCAAAACTACCGACAGGCATTTGGAAGAGAGCCTTGAGCCGATTTCGTTCGGCGGAAACAAGCTCGTTTTCACAATGCCCCTAAGCGTTGACGTTCGCAGTTCTTTCGACGGCGAAGGGTTCAGCGTTTCGGGTGTGCTCAGTTCCGAACTGCTCATGCATTGCACAAAATGCAACAAGGAATTTAAGCAGGGTTTCAATATCGATTTTTCGGAGCGGTTTATCAAAGCTTCGGAAGAAGAGGCGGATGAGGCGGAGTGTTACCCGTTCTTCGGTGAAACACTCGAGCTCGACAAAATGATTCTTGATCTGCTTGTTCTGAATGCACCTGTTTACGGGCTGTGCAAGCCGGACTGCAAGGGGCTTTGTCCCGTTTGCGGCTGTGATTTGAATTTAATGCAGTGTTCGTGTTCACGAACGGTGAAGAATGCCAACTTCGCCTCCCTTGAAGAACTCGCACAACTGCTCAATAATGAAGAGGAGGTGTAGAAAATGGCAGTACCTAAGAGAAAAACATCGAAAGCAAGGCGTGATCAGCGCAGGGCTCACTGGAAGCTCAGCGTTCCCGCTGTCGTAGAATGCCCCCAGTGCCACGCAAAGAAACTGGCACACAGGGTCTGCAAGCATTGCGGCTACTATGACGGCGAGCAGATTATCAAGATGGACGAGGAAGCATAACTTTTTTCCGCTCCGCTTGAAAACTGAAAGCTAAAACTATACTTACCTGTAGGGCATTCCGTTCGGGGTGTCCTATTTGTGTTTTTCTGTATTCAAAAACTTCGCAGCAAGATGCGACTCGCAGCAAGCTGCGATTTGCAAAAAAAGAACCTGCCGCAGCAGGTTCTTTTTCATTATTCCGATATCGGTGAACTCAGCTCAGTTGTTCACCCAAGCAATGCTTTTGCAAAATCATCCGCATCAAACGGCTGCAAATCATCTATGCCTTCGCCGACGCCCACAAAGCGCACGGGAAGCCCGAGTTCATCTTTTACCGCAACGCTGACGCCGCCCTTTGCCGTGCCGTCAAGCTTTGTCAGCACAACGCCGGTAAGTCCGCAGTTTTCACCAAAGACTTTTGCCTGCGCAATTGCGTTCTGTCCGGTGGTTGCATCAAGCACGAGCAGAACCTCAACCGGAACATCGGGAAGCTCCCTGCCGATGACTTTGCGAATCTTTGCAAGCTCCGTCATAAGGTTCTTTTTGTTGTGCAGCCTTCCGGCGGTGTCGCAGATGAGAATATCGCAATTCTTTGCCTTAAACGATGCAATTGCATCAAACACAACGGCGGCTGGATCTGCACCCTCGCCGTGCTTAACGATCGGAACATCGGCGCGTTCGGCCCAAATTGTGAGCTGCTCTGCTGCGGCTGCGCGGAAAGTGTCGCCGGCGGCAAGCATCACGGAACGTCCGTCCGCTTTGTACATTGCGGCAAGTTTGCCGATTGAAGTCGTTTTTCCGACGCCGTTGACGCCGACAACAAGAATAACGGCTTTGTTTGCGCCGTCAAGAAAACCGTCTTCCGGCCGCATACAATCCGCAAGCAGGGATATCATGACCTGTTTTGCTTCCGTGCGTGTGTGAACACCCTCGGAACGCAGCTTCGAACGGAGCTGCCCAAGCAGCTTTTCGGTCGTCGCCATGCCCATGTCCGAGATTATCATTGCTTCTTCAAGTTCTTCATAAAACTCATCGTCGATTTTTTCGCCGTTTTCAACAAACAGCCCGCCGAACAGTGTGTCACGGGTCTTTTTAAGCCCGCCCATGAGCTTTGAGAAGAAACCTTCCTTTTTCTTTTTGCCTGAACTCTTTTCGGCAGCAGCCTTTTCGCGCGCTTCACGTTCGGCCTTCTCACGCGCCTCGCGTTCGGCTTTCTCACGCGCCTCGCGTTCGGCTTTCTCACGTGCCTCGCGTTCGGCCTTTTCACGTGCCTCGCGTTCGGCCTTTTTCTGTGCTTCAAGCTCCGCTTTTTCGGCAAAAGGCTTTGCTTCCGCTTCCTGATTTAAATTTGCAGCAGGATCAACCTTTTCGGATTTCGTTTTTTTCTTTTTAAATAGGTCCCATACTGACATAAAAATACCTCCTGTGGTGATAAAATTGCAGCATTTTGTTAAATATCAGTCCAATCTTGCCGAAACAAGAGTGGATACACCCTTTTCCTCCATGGACACACCGTAGAGCGAATTGCAAACAGCCATTGCACCCTTACGATGTGTGATGATAATGAATTGGGTACCCTCCGAATATTTCCGCAAATATTCGGCAAAACAATCCACATTTGCTTCGTCGAGCGAAGTGTCAATTTCGTCCAGAATACAGAATGCGGCGGGTTTAAGTTTTAATATTGCGAACAGCAGTGCAATTGCTGTCAGTGCCTGCTCTCCGCCGGAAAGCAGGGAAAGAAGCTGAAGCTTTTTGCCCGGCGGCTGTGCAATGATGTCGATATTGCAGTTTAAAACGTCGCTTTTGTCCGAAAGAACAAGTTCCGCATGTCCGCCGTTGAAAAGTTCCGAAAACGTTGCGGTGAAATTCTGTCGGATGAGGGAAAATTGTTCGCAGAACTCCTTTTCCATGGTTTCGGTCAGTTTTGCAATGAGTTCGTTTAAATCCGCTTCCGCCTGCCGCAAATCGCCGCACTGAGCATTCAGCGACTGAAAACGCTCGTTTAACTCGCGATAATCTTCAATTGCGGATGTGTTCACGTCCCCTAAGGCTTTCAGCTCCTTTCGAAGCTCATCCGTACGGAGATGTGCCTGCGTAACGGCAATTTCACGGCGAAAACTCAAGGCATTATCGTAGGTAAGCTCGTAATCGCGCCAGATGCGTTCGTTCATGTTGTCAAGTTCGGACTGCGCCCTGTTCGTTGCAAGTTCGTTTCGGTGCAGCCTTTCGCGCAGTTCGGACAATCGCAAACTCACTTGTTCATGTTTTGAACGCAGTTCGTCAAGCGCGCTCAGCCTTGCGGCGCGTTCGCTCTCAAGCCGTCTCAGCTCATCGTTCAAGGCATTCAGCTCAGCTCTGCTTTCGGAAAGTCCGCAGCTCACCGAACTGAGTTCGTCCTTGAGCTGTCGGCGGTCGCGTTCCGCTGCTTCAATCGCAATTGTTTCGGCATTGCGTCTTGTTTCGGCATCCGCAAGCTCTGCATTGAGCCGTTTAAGCTCGTTTTCAGCCGAAATGCGTTCTCTGTTTGCGGCAGTGTGCCGCATTCGGAGGGATGAAATCTCGTCGTTTGCCGCCTGAAGATCGGAACGGAGGTTCGCAAGTTCCAGCTGTGTGTTTTTGATGTCCTGTCCGTTTGCGGAGCTGCCGAGGTCGATTCCGTTTGCGGCAGCTTCGGCGGAGGCACATTCGGCGTCAATATCCGTTTCTGCATCCGCAAGTTTTTGCTGCTCTTCGACGATTTGATTTATTCGTTCGGCATTTTTTTGAATGTATTTTTGAACAATATCCGCTTTTTCGGCCAAGGTTGCAAGCCGAACATCAAGCTTTCGCAATTCATCGGTGTCAGCGGTTGCTTTTGCATTCGCTTCCTGCAATGCTTTGCTGCATTCGGCTTCGGCATTGCGCAGCTCGGCAAGCCTGCTTTCGGCTGCTTTCCTGCTTTCGGCAAGCTCTTCGATCTCCCGTTCGCGTCCCAAAAGGCTGAACTCGCGTTTCTGAATGCTTCCGCCGGTCATGCTTCCGCCGGGGTTAAGGATATCGCCTTTCAGCGTCGCAATACGAAAGGCCGATTTCGCACGTCTGCTGATAAGAATTCCGGTGTCAATATCGCGGACAATGACCGTTCGGCCGAGAAGATTTTCAAACACTCTGTCGTATTCGGGCGAAAAGCGCACAAGCTCGGAGGCAACGCCGAAACAGCCGTCAATGCCGCGAAAACAGTTTTTTTCCTCGTCGGTAAGCAGGCGCGCACGCATTGCGCTGACGGGGAGAAGCGTGGCGCGGCCGTAGTCGCGCTCGCGGAGATAGTTAATAAGATATTTCGCATCGTGTTCAGTGGGAACAACAATGTTTTGAAGAGCCGAACCGAGTGCGGATTCAACAGCACGTTCGTATTCCTGCGGAACGGATAAAAGCTCCGCAACAACTCCGTGCATTCTTTTTTTCAGCTCCGCGCTGCGCTGTGCGTCGTTCAAAAGTCGGCGAACGCTTGCGTAGTAGCCCTCGTGAGCGCGGCGCATCTCCTCAAGCACCTTAAGTCGGGACTTGCCCGCACTGATTTCGTCTTCGGCGCGGCGTATTGCTTTTGCGGCGGAGAGTGCATTAACGTTAAGCGCATTGATCTCATCAATTGCAGCCTGCCGTGCAGTTTCGAACTCAGCTTTGTGCTTTAAAAGCGCTTCTTTGTCGGCCTGAGCTTCGGCGTATTCTTCGTCCAAATGTCTGCCTTCGGCCTCGGCTTCAATAAGTTCCTGCGCAAGGGAAGCGGTTTGTTTCCTGATGGATTCACGCATTGCGCCGAGCCTTGAAATGCGGCTTTTCGTGTCCGCAAGCCGATTCATGTAATCCATCATGGATTGTTTTTGTGCTTCAAGCTTTTCTTCGGCTGCATTAATGGAGTCTGAAAGCTCTGCAAATTCGGCTTCGGCAGTTTCAAGCGCAGCCTCAAGCACGTCTTCGCTCGCTTTTTTCAGATTGATTTCATCCGCAAGCTGTGAACTGCGTTCGCCGTCGGCCGTTTCGCGCTCACGAATCCTTGTAATTTCTGCATGCCTCCGCGCAACATCCGCAGTCAGCGCATCGATGCGTTCATGAATCAGTTTTTCATTGCCGGCATGGCCTTCAACGGAGGCGGAAAGCTCGATAAGCGTGCGCGATGTTTCGCTGATTGCGGCGGAAAGGCTTCGTTCAAGCTCTTCCTCTTTGGCACAGCCTGCGGCGTAAGCCTCTTCTTCCGCCAATGCAGCGGGAATTTCATCGGAAAGCTGACGGGCAACGCCGCGCAGCTGTTGAAGCCGCTCATTTGATTTGTCGTACTGATATAAAAACAGGTTGATTTCAAGCTCGCGGAGTTCCTCCCGCAGCCGAAAATACTCGGCTGCCTTTTCGCTCTGTAAACGGAGCGGCTCAAGCCTGCTTTCAAGCTCACGGAGAATGTCTTCAAGGCGAAGAATGTTTTTTGCGGTGGCTTGGAGTTTGCGCTCGGCTTCCTCCTTGCGTGCACGGTATTTCATAACGCCCGCAGCTTCTTCAAAAACCTCGCGCCTGTCGTCGGAACGGTCGGAAAGGATTTCGCTTACGCGGCCCTGTCCGATGATGGAATATCCGTCCTTGCCGATGCCTGTGTCACGGAAAAGATCGCGAATGTCGCGCAGCCGTGCAGGGGTTTTGTTGATGCTGTATTCGCTTTCTCCCGAACGGAAGGCGCGGCGTGTAACAACAACCTCGGAAAACGGAGAAGCAAGCAGCCCGTCCGAATTGTCAAAATACATGGAAACTTCGCAGTAGGACAGCGGCTTGCGCTTTTCCGTTCCGCCGAAAATAAAGTCATCGATTCTTTTGCCGCGCAGCGCACGTGCATTCTGTTCGCCCAAAACAAAGCGAAAAGCGTCCGCAATGTTGCTTTTTCCGCAACCGTTGGGACCGAGAATACCCGTGATTCCGTTTTTGAAAATCAGTTCGGTTTTTTTTGCAAACGATTTGAACCCGCTGATTTCAAGCTTTGTAAGCTGCATTCAAAAGTTTCCTTAATCAAAATGGTGAATCGGATAAACTGCTCGAAAAAGCTGTAATGAACGCATGATTAAAATTCACGCATTGTCCCGATTGAGCAGTTCAAGTGTTGCTTTTGCTGCGTTCTGGCCGGCTTCCTGTTTTGTTCCGCCGTCGCCGAACCCGTACACAACACCGTCAATGCTGACGCACATTGTGAAAACCCGCTTATGATCCGGGCCGCTCATACCGATGACCTTGTATTCAAGTTCACCGCTGTGATAATGCTGAACATATTCCTGAAGCAGCGTTTTATAATCCTTTGCGGACAGGCTGCGCGCCGCTTCTTCAACGCTGTTTTTGATGAAGCTTAAAATAAAACGCTTTGCGCATTCAATGCCGCCGTCAAGAAATATGGAGCCGATAACAGCTTCGAGTGCATCGGAAAGTATGGAGGGCTTTTCGCGCCCGCCAGTGTTTTCCTCTCCGTGGCTCAAAAGCAGGTACTTGCCCAGTTCCAACTCCTTTGCAACGATGTTCAGCGCGGCTTCGCAAACGGTACGCGCGCGTGTGCGGGTCATCATGCCCTCGTTCATTTGGGGGTAATTCAAATACAGGTATTCGCTTGCGCAAAGCTCAAGTACAGCGTCACCGAGAAACTCCATTCGCTCGTTATTCGGATAAATGCGGTTGTCTCCGCGCACGAATGACGAGTGGGTGAGTGCAGTGTTCAGCAGCTCAACGTCCGTGAAGCTGTAATTGAGTTTTGTCATTAATTCAGCAAGCTCTGAGATTCGTTTTGGATTCACGAAAGATCAATCGCTCCAATCTGTAGGTCTATGTGTGTTTAAGCAAACAAAAATCAGAGATAAACCCGATTTTTATGGCTTAAATCAAATTTCGCAGGCAGAGATTCGTCCGCCTGCGAAACGGGGGTGCCGCAAAAAAACGGACAGAAAACGGGTTATCCGGCGCATTCGGATTCGGATAAAATCAGCCGAAATTCAGTTGCCGCTCAAGCCCGTTTTCCGTGCGGTTCAGGTTATTTGGATTCGATGAAACGAACAACATCACCGACGGTGCGGATGTTTTTAATGTCCTCGTCGGAAATCTCGATGTTGTATTCTTCTTCAAGGCTTGTTACAAGCTCAACAATGTCCAGTGAGTCCGCCTTAAGATCGTCAACAAGTTTTGAATCGGCAGTGATGCTGTCAACGGGAATGTTGAGCTGCTGCGCGATGCGGGTGCGAATTTCAGTAAGCATAATCAGCCTCCGTGAGTTTAATAAAGTTCATATCATATTCTACCGCACGGCATGTTTGATGTCAATGTCAAATTAAATATGCTGCATGCGGATAAAACGCGGTTTGTGCGGATTCGGCGCAAAAAGACTCAATTTTCCGCTTGGGGTTCCATTTCCCGGGAAATGAGCCTTGAAATCGTGTTTGTAACGTTGCCGAGAATGAGTTTGCGCGCCTGACCGATGGCGGAGCAAATTGCTCGTTCGTCACTGCTGCCGTGCGCTTTTATTATGCCGCCGTTAATGCCGAGCAGGGGTGCGCCGCCGTACTCCGTGTAGTCCATGCGGGTCTTGAGTGCTTTAAAAGCATTTTTGGAAAGCATCGCGCCGACGCTTGCGCGTTTGCTGCTTTTGATTTCCGTCTTGAGCATCGTCATGATTGAAGCCACGGCTCCTTCAAGTGTTTTCAGAACAGCATTGCCGACAAAGCCGTCGCATACGATAACATCGTAGTCTCCGCTCATGAGCTCGCGTGCTTCGCAGTTGCCGACGAAATTGATGCCTTTTGCAGCCTTAAGCAGGGAATATGTTTCCTTTGTGAGTGCGTTGCCCTTGCTCTCTTCGGTGCCGTTATTTACAAGGCCGACACGCGGATGTTCAATGCCGAGAACGCCGCTCATATATGCCGAACCCATGTATGCGAATTGAAGCAGGTATTCCGGAGTGCAGTCAACATTCGCACCGCAGTCAATGAGCATCATCGGTCCTTTGAGCGTCGGAAGAACGGGTGCGAGCGCGGGTCGCTTAACACCGGGAATACGGTGAACAATAAGCGTTGCGCCGGCAAGAACAGCGCCGGTGCTTCCCGCGGAGATGAAACAATCGGCTTTTCCGTCCGCAACAAGGTGAAGAGCCTTAACAATTGAGCTTTCTTTTTTTCGCCGGACTGCAAGCGTGGGCTGATCTTCGCATGTAATTATGTCCGGTGCATGAACAACTTCAACACGGGATTTGTCATAGTCATATTTGCTGAGCAAGGCATAAATTGCGGATTCATCTCCGGTGAAGATGATGCTGAAGTCATCGTTGAGCTGCATTGCGTCAATACTGCCGCGAATCACGGCTTCGGGAGCATTGTCACCGCCGAAAGCGTCGATTGCAAATTTCATGGTTATCAGGTTGTCCTTTCATCAGTTCGGGCAAATGCCCGCAAGGCACGGCCTTGCCGCACCTGCAATATTATAGTGCATTTTTCGCTGTATTTCAACAGAAAAATTTGCATGAGCGGCACCGTGCCGAAAAAACAGCCTTTGATGCCGCTGCCGGCTGTCCGATGGCGGGTTCACTGATTGATGAATGCTTTGAGATAATCGGGAGCCTCGTCCTCACTGCTGATGCTTATGTAGAGTTCAATATCTGTTCTTTCGGAAAATTCGCGCAAAAAGTCAAACATGCCGAACAGCCCTTCGGGAGAATGCTTAACGACCTTCATAAAGCTGTTGATATAAATCGCACGCAGGTCATAATCCTGCGCCGCAATTCCGCAGACAAAACCCGTGAACATTTTCGGCCCGTCAATACAAAAATCGGATGCATTGATGAAACGGATGCCGCGCTTTAATTCGTACATTCTATCTCCGTCCTTATCGATGAAAACACTGTTTTCACCGCATTCAACATGGTTTCTGTTGGCTTCGGCAATAAGTCTGCGCGATTTGCCCGTGCCCTTTTTGCCGTAAAGGATGTGTAACAATTCAGGATCCTCCCGATCAAATATTTTATACATTCATTATATCACAAACCCAGCTTTTTCTCAACCTTAACATGAAACACCGGTGCAGATTTGACGGCCGGGAATTCGGCGGGACATAAATAACATAAGTATTCCCGGGATTCTTCCGAATTGCCCGACAAACGAATAAAGGCATCAAGACGGCGTAAGACAGCTTTGTGACGCCCATAGCTGTTATAAAACAGATAAACGCTCCGGAAAAAGGTTCGGAGTGCGGCTTTTTGAACGCATCCACAGAGGGCCGGAGCTGACAGAAGCGGGTCGTTCGCTTTACAGAGATTCGGAATAAATAATCAGGTATTGCCGAGGCTCTGTTACATGTGCAAAAAATGTTATACAGAAGAATTAAAATATCATTCGCATAGGTTCGTCTCCCACGATGACCGCGCAGCTTTTTTAATACAGTTTTGAGCAAGAGCGAACAGTGTCCGAATACCAAACTTCAAACAGTACTGTTTGAATGGGAACACGGCATTCCTTGCGGAATTTTACATTCACCGTTGCCGTCACCGACAGTAAAGTGATTTTCAGATGCTGCGGCCATACACGACTGCGTTTCAAAAAGCGAATATTGACAAAAAACGCATCTGTCTCAAAGGGTTGACAATTCGGGTTCGGAATGATAAAATCTAAAAGTCAACAGAAAGCTGCAATTTTTTGCAGAATTCGTTCCTTTTGAATGACTGTTGACAAACTGTTGTCTGCGTTGCGGAAAACTTAATGCACCATGTATCGATTTTTGTGTAAACATAGCAAAACGGTGCGCTTTTTTGCGGTCAAAAGCTTTTTTCGCGTTGTCCCGGGGACAGGTTCAATGCAACTTGCTTCGCTTAGGAAGATGTTCGCTTTCAACGGTATGAGCGTAATTGCCCCATGTCGGGTTCTGCGCAATAATTTGCGGCAAGCAGAGGTGGCTCAATGTACTTTGTTGAAATTATCAATCGTATTATAGCTTTGCTTTTTACTATTTGCTATTTTTATCAATACGTTTATGTTTTGGTTCCCTATTTCAAAAAATATCGCATTGTTCCGAAAAACAGCGGGAATGCGAACCAAGCAAATATTACCGATGCGGATTTGAGTCGGAAACAAAACCGTTTTGCTGCCGTTATTTGTGCACGCAACGAAGAAAAAACGCTTGAAAACTGCATCAAGACTTTGCTTGCACAGGATTACCCGGGCGGAATTCGCATTTTTGTTGCGGCGGATAACTGCACGGACAAAACTGCCGAAATTGCACGCCGTGCGGGCGCGATCGTTTACGAACGGAACGACTTGACAAAAATCGGCAAAGGATATGCACTCAATTTCATATTTAAGCACATAGAAAAGGATTATCCGAATGAATTCGATGCCTTTTTCATCTTTGATGCCGATAACCTTGTGGACGAGCATTACACAACGGAAATGAACAAAATGCTCAATGCGGGTTATAATGTTGCAACATGTTTTCGCAATTCGAAAAACTATGATGACAGCTGGATTTCGGCGGGAAGCGGACTCTGGTATGTGCGCGAGAGCCGCTACCTGAACGAAGCGCGTTATCTTCTCGGTTCCGGCTGCGGTGTTTCGGGAACGGGCTTCATGGTGAGCAGCGAATACCTTAAAAAAATCGGAGGCTGGAATTATTTCATACTGATTGAAGATATCGAATTTACCGTTTGCTGTGCCCTTGCGGGTGAGCATATCGGCTATTGCAAGAATGCTGTCATATATGACGAACAGCCTGCAACCATGAAAGCTTCGTGGAAACAGCGGCTGCGTTGGGCAAAGGGTTACCTTCAGCTGATACAGACCCACGGAGCGGATTTATTCAAAGGCATATTCCGCGGGATTTTTAAAAAAGGCGATTTTACGTGTTTTGATATGGGAATGAACATTTTTCCGGCGTATATACTCGGAATTATTGTCCAAGTTGTAAATGTTGCCAGCGTTACTGTTTCAGTCTGCTTGGGTAACGGAATAACAACGGTTCTGCTTTCGATCTTGCAGATCCTCTTCAGCAGCTATATTGTTGCACTTGTTGTCGGGCTTATTGCAACAATAGATATGTGGAAGATTATCCCGGCTAAAACTATTAAGAAAATACTTTATATATTCACATTTCCGATTTACATGATGACCTATCTGCCCATTGCTGTTGCGGCGATATTCAGCAAGGCGAGTTGGGTTCCGACGGTTCATGAATGTACGCGAAGCCTTGACGAGGTTCGCGGCAAGCCGGAAAAATCCGATACCGAAAAGCTCGAACAGCGTGAATGCACACACACGCTGATGAGAGCGGTCAACGGAAGAGAGACCGAAATGGAGGATTAAGCAAATTCCGATAAATCAGCCTGTTTAAATTTATAATTTATGCATATCGGATTTTGACTTTTGCGGTGATTGCGGATAATCAGACAGGTAAACGGCAAAAACAGGATTTTATCAAAAAATGCAGTCAGCAGTTACATGAAGTTTGCGGGCACCACTCTTTTGAGGGATGCCTGTTTGTTTATTCACGGGAGTAAAGCCATGGGCGGAGTAAAGCCGTGAGTTTTAACGAGAACTGCCCACAGAGAGATCGATAGAATAATGATTCGGTGTCAACAGGAATTTTTTGAAGGCATATAAACAGCCGCCGCAGCCCAAACGAGCTGCGGCGGCCGCATTTAAGTTGTTTCCTGATGCACTGGCATTTGCTCATGCATCATGACTGTTTAGCTTTTCAGCCGTTCATTGCCGTGCGCATG
>CALAXO010000004.1 GCA_937894955.1 uncultured Clostridia bacterium | reverse complement strand
TTTAAATATATTTTACAGTTTTTTGCCCCTCTCAAACCCGCAGCACCTACTCGGACATGTACCCGAGAAGGTGCTCGGCAGGGTTGAAATCTTGAAAGTATGCTCTCAACATTGCTGAAACAACGTTCGATCCTTCTTCAGTCAACGTGATTCACGCGTTTGATAATCCGACATAAATTTATCTGCGGCGAATCTTGTTTTGATTCCCGTCCGGGAACATTTCAAGCAGAATATTCAAGCACTCGCCAAAACGCTGATAATGAACAATTTCCCTTTCACGAAGGAAACGGAGCGGAGCGAGATACTCCTCGTTATCCGTAAGATTCATGATGTGTTCATATGTTGTGCGCGCTTTTTGTTCTGCTGCAAGATCTTCATTTATGTCTGTGATAGGTGCGGCAGAAACGTATATTGCGCATCAGCCGCCCGCCCGATACAGTGCCGCCGACTCACCACAGGACTGCTCGTGATGCTGCTCGTTTTTGATTGGCGACTCGGGCAGTTGAGCTTGGTTCCTGTATTCATGGGATTCCTGATTATGGCAGCAATGACGGAAAAGCGCGTGGCGTAAAAATGCGTTAGTACGGTAATGCACTTTCAGCTGTGTCTAATAAGGCTGTAAAGTATGTTTGCGGCATTCCCATTGTTAAAAATTTCAGTCGAACAATGTTTTTGTTCAGAAAATTCAAGGCAGCAATTGATGATTACGAAAAGTTGGTCATTGCATATACCAAATACTTGCGCGTACCGATGATGTTTTATACTGCCGCAGTAAACAGCGTATTCGCATTATCTACTGCAGATAGATTGATAATGTTGAGAAACAGGACAACGCCTAAACTGCTGACAAACTTACTGCAATATATTATAGTCACGCATGCCGTTTCTTTACCAATGATAAGAATAATGTACATGAGCGGAAGTAAACTTCGTTGCAGATGCTTTGCAGCAAATAGACTCTGTTCCGGACGCCGAACCCTTTTGGAAAGATAAGCAGCAACAGTATTCCGGAAA
This sequence comes from uncultured Clostridia bacterium, assembly GCA_937894955.1. Taxonomy (GTDB): domain Bacteria; phylum Bacillota; class Clostridia; order Christensenellales; family CAG-138; genus PeH17. The sequence continues at coordinate 5,793 of CALAXO010000004.1, read as the reverse complement.
CCCTTCTGCAACTATTATAAACGTCAATTTAAGTTATGACGATAAAAGTGTAGTTATTCGCGGTGTTTCAACGAATGTACCGGCAGGAAGCTCAGTGGCATTTGTTGAACCGTCCAAGGATGTAAAATCCACAACGGGAAGAATTATTTGTCGATTTTTTGCCGCGCGGAGCGGAAGCATATGCATAAGCGGAGCAGATGAGTGAAATAAACTGACAGATTTCAGATACGAGGTGTAGTGATATGATCACGAGTGCTGACTGAACAAACCTATAGCGATGTGAATGCGCATTCTGATATGCTTCTGGAATATTCGGCTGTGATATTTGCTAAATGCTGCTTTATATGGTATAATTCAAATGAGACTTTGGATAAGGCTTTTGCAGAAAAATGCCTGCGGAATTCTTCCGATAAAGGGCCTCTTTTCTGCAAAACAGGTTATCCGGAGGTTTGTTGAGCGCAAATGTGCGGCTGCGCATTGAGATTGAGTCGGCAGGGAGGATGCCTTCTATGAAACATAAGATAATCGGAGTTGACCCGGGCTCTCCCGCGGCTTGCGCGGGTGTCTGCGCCGGCATGTACCTCACCTGCATAAATGATTTGCCGGTTGTGGATATTATCGATTATGAACGCCTTACTGCCGAAAAAAGCATTGAATTAACACTCTGTGCGGACGGCGCTCAATGCAGCAAACAGCAGAAAGAATTCAAAATTTCGCTCACTAAGGGAGAGTATGAGCCGCTCGGACTGAACTTTGAAACAAGTCTCATGAGTCCGGTACGGCAATGTGCAAACCATTGCATATTCTGCTTTATCGATCAGATGCCTCGCGGCAACAGAAAAACGCTGTATTTCAAAGACGATGACTGGCGGCTGTCGCTGATAATGGGCAATTACGTCACACTTACAAATGTAAGCGACAGAGAGTTTGAACGCATGATTGCCCGCCGCGTTTCACCGCTCTATATATCTGTTCATGCAACGGACGGCGCAGTGCGTAAACGCATGATGCGAAGCCCAAATTCCGAAAACATTCTTTCGCGGCTCACGCGTCTGCACGAAGAAGGGCTTGCATTCAACTGCCAGATTGTGCTTTGTCCCGGCTGCAATGACGGTGATGTACTGAAACAAACCTTGAATGATCTTTTCGGTCTTCGCCCGGAATGTCGTTCCGTGGCTGTGGTTCCGGTTGGGCTCACGGCACATAGGCAGGGGCTTGCGGAGATTCAACCGATAACTGTGGAAAGTGCATATGCGGCAATCAAGCTTATCGATGAGTTTAAAAAGAACAATGAACTGTCGGACTTTGTATATGCATCGGACGAGATGTACCTTGCGGCCGATCTGGAGCTTCCGACGTTTGAGGAATGCGGTGACTTTGAACAGATAGAGAACGGCGTCGGACTGTTCAGGCGGTTCGAACACGACTTTGTGAATGCATTGGAAGATTTCCCGACTTCGCCCCGAATGCGTGAGTTTGATTCCGTGAGCGGTGTCTCCATTGCGCCTCACATGGGCCGACTCTTCAAAAAACTGCTGCCATACAATATAAAAATCAATGTGCACCCTGTTGTTAACGATTTTTTCGGCAACACCGTCACGGTTACGGGATTGGTTACGGCGGGAGATATAATCAAGCAATGCAAGAATTGTCTGAACGGAGAGGCGTTGCTGATACCGCACACGATGTTGAGAGAGAACGATGTTGTTTTTCTTGACGGAATGCGCACGGACGAGCTTGCGGCTGCCCTGCAAAAACCGATTTGGCGCGTCAGCGCGGACGACGGTTATGATTTTATTGGCGATATAATTAACCTGATTGAAAGGAACGCATAAATAATGAAACCCTTGGTTGCAATAGTGGGAAGGCCGAATGTCGGCAAATCCACACTTTTTAACAAAATCGCGGGGAGGCGCATAGCGATAGTTGAGGATAATCCGGGTGTGACACGCGATCGCATTTACGCAGATGCGGAGTGGTTGAATTACAGGTTCACGCTCATTGACACCGGCGGCATTGAACCGGAAAGCGAGGACATAATTGCAAAACAAATGCGTAGGCAGGCAGAGCTTGCAATTGAAACGGCGCAGGTTATAGTTTTCCTTCTTGACGGAAAGTCCGGGCTTACCGCGGCGGATGAGGATGTTGCTGATATGCTCCGCCGCAGCAAAAAACCTATCGTTACGGTCGTGAACAAAATTGACCACCCGAAATATGAAGATGCCGTTTATGACTTCTATACTCTCGGCACAGGCAGTCCGATAACAATTTCCGCCGAACAGGGATTGGGTCTCGGCGATATGCTTGACGAGATTGTGTCGTACTTCCCGCAGATTGAAGAGGAAAGCGAAAACGATAACACGAGCATTGCGATTGTGGGCAGGCCGAACGTTGGTAAATCCAGCCTTGTAAATGCACTTCTCGGACACGAAAGGACGATCGTCAGCAACGTTCCTGGCACAACGCGGGATGCGATCGATTCCCCCTTTACATGGAATGATAAGGAATACACTTTGATAGACACGGCGGGCATACGCCGCAAGCGTTCTGTTGAAGATGAAACCGTTGAGCGTTACAGTGTTATTCGCTCACTTGCGGCCATTCGCCGCTGTGATATTGCGCTCATTGTGGTTGATGCGGAGCGCGGCCTGAGCGAACAGGACGTGCGCATTGCCGGCTATGTGCACGAGGAAGGAAAGGCTTCCGTACTCATTGTCAACAAGTGGGATCTTATTGAAAAAGATACATACACAGCTGAGAAATTTAAAAAGAAAATGCTTGTTGATCTTGCGTTCATGAGCTATGTTCCGATTTTGTTCATATCTGCAAAAACGGGACAGCGCGTCAACAAAGTTATGGAACTTGCGGAGTTTGCATATGAGCAGAACTGCACACGAATTTCAACCGGTAAGTTGAACGATATAATCAGCGAGGCAGTCACGATGAACGAACCGCCCGTGAATGGAGGAAGACGTCTGCGTGTGTATTATTCCACACAAGCCGGCATCAAGCCCCCTACATTTATTATTTTTGTGAATGAACCGGAACTCATGCATTTTTCATACAGGCGTTACCTTGAAAACTATATTCGCAAATCATTTGAAATTAAGGCAACCCCTATTCGCCTTATCATCAGAAAACGGGAACGTAGCGACACCGATTAAGGATGCCGCACGATGATTTTTCAGGCTGAATAGGTCATGCTGAGGATAATTCGGGTTTGAGTTTGTTTTACGAAAAAGGAACACGGAATTTAACTTTTTTGCAAAACACTATGGGCATGATTTGCAGTATAGGAAGAAAGGTCTCTGTGCGGAAGGGCTGCGCGGCAAAATTTCTTGATAAAATGTTTATATGCTTATAATCGGATAAGCATTTTGCGGAGGACAATGTATTCTGAATGACCGTTATTGAATTTTTTGACAGAACCCCGGTAGAAAACATAATAAGCTGTTTGTCGATGCGCCCGAATAAGGTTGTTCTTGCGGGCGGCAGCACTGATATGAACGAACACGGACGCATCCTGAAACGGGTAGCTGCGGCACATGATCTTGATATCGAGATAAGCTGTGTGTCCGTTGACAGAAACAACCTGACAAATGCCGTTTCGGGTTTATGCGGCATCATTGATTCTGAACCTGGAGATTTTTCCATTGACCTCACCGGCGGCGAGGATCTTCTGCTTGTTGCCGCCGGAATCGTTGCAGAAAGATATGCGCAGAACGGCGGACGCCATATTGAATTGCATCACTATAATGTTCGGTCGGGAGCGGTTCAGGACTGTGACAACAATAATAAGGTATTCAGCACCATAATCCCAAAGCTTTCAATAGTGGATGATATTGTCCTGCACGGAGGAAAACTGCGCTACAGCAGCAATGTGCTTGGTGACGGAACATACCGAATGTCCCTTTCCGATGATTTTGCCGAAGATGTTAATTCAATGTGGAACTTATGCCGAACAGATCCTGCGAAGTGGAACATAAATCTGAATGCACTCGAACTGCTGTCGCATTACAAAATGCAAGATGATGATCCGTTGGACTTTTTTCTGACGTTCCGATATGCTAAGGAGCACGTCCCTAATTGTACGGAAAAGCTCAACCGCGTACGCCGATTGGCGGAAGAACTTGAAAGGCACGGTATTATTGAAAAACTCTGCGTTGAATCGGGACTGCTTGCATTCCGTTATAAAAACGCGCAGGTTAAACGCTGCCTTGCAAAAGCGGGGAGTGTGCTTGAAATCAAGATGCTGCTGCTTGCGAATTCCGCACTTGACGATGATGGAACCAAATACTATAATGATTCAGCAAGCGGTGTCACAATTGTTTGGAACAAATACGATTCGTATTCTCGCCGATGGAATTTTTATGATAAATCGACGAATTGTTGTGACATAAATACTGAAAACGAGATTGATGTTATGCTTATGCGCGGTGTAATCCCGGTGTTTATTTCATGCAAAAACGGTGCAGTGGATTCAAACGAGTTATACAAGCTTAACACTGTTGCAGACAGGTTCGGAAGCACATATGCAAAAAAAATCATTGCAGCAACCTACCTGGGCAAGATGGGCTCCGGAAGGGAGATGGATCCATTCCGCAGACGTGCGGAAGAAATGGGCATTGAACTCATTGAAAATGCTCATTTGATGAACGACGATGAGTTGATTGCACGTTTAAAAAAAGCAACAAAATAAATTTGAATGTCCGTTCATGCTTAACGCGTCTGTAAAGGCCTAACCGGCAGCATAAGTTTTAAATGCCTAAATAACTAATTCATAAACAAAATTTTCAGCCGCCGACATGGAAGTCGGCGGCTGTTTCCAAATGTTGTCAAAGTGAAACTATTCCGCTTTCGGCTTGCTGTTCTGTTCCAGAAGCGGCAGCAGTTCTTCAACACTCAGAACTTTTCCGCAGCAAAGCAGTTTGCCGTCAACAATGAGTGCGGGCGTTGTGATAACACCCATTCGGGTGATTTTCACAAGATCACTTATGGTTTCAAGTTCGGTTTCCGGAATATTCGCCTGCTTCATTGCGGCAACAACGTTGTCGCGAAGCTTTGCGCAATGTGCACAGCTGCCGATGAGCACCTTGATCCTTGCACCGTTAACAGCTGCGGGAATAATGCGAACCTCGTTTTGGCCTCTCTTTTTAAGAATGCTGTTAATCTTAATGAATGCCATAATAATTCACCGCTTTTTAACATTATGAACCATTATTGGTTGCTGCATATCCTTAGCAAAACACAGAGATTTCATTGCCTCGCATACTCTCTGCCGACATATTTGCTCGTTGTCAATTTCAGCAATGCACCGTAATCCGGGATGAACTTCAGCGTGTCGCCGACTTTATATTTTTTACAGTTGGTGAGGTTGACAATTAAGTGGTCGCTGCTTGCGCCGATAATCTCAACATCGGGGTCAAGCGGGGTAAGTCCGTCGGGGTTCACATCCTGCCTTCCGATTGCAAGAATGCCTCGAATCATTTCGCCGCGATCTTCAAAAGTGACACGTTCGCCGAATGCATTAAGCCCGCTTGTTCCGATAGGTTTGCTGGGCTTGCACTGAACTTCGACAAGCTCCGCTTCAAGAGTGAAGCAATCCGAATTCAGCCATTCGACGGGTTTACCGTTTTCGGTATTGTTGCCGAGGACGAAACTTTCGCCGAGACGAAGTTGAGTAATGCCTTCGGGAATACGATTTTCCTCCAGCATTGTGAGCATTGAGGAATTACCGCCCGAGACGATGGGAAGGGGAACGGAATACCTTTTGCGCAGCTTATCTGCAATTGT
>CALAXO010000003.1 GCA_937894955.1 uncultured Clostridia bacterium | reverse complement strand
AAAAGTTTATGTTCAATAAAGGGCGAGAATTTACTCATTGGTATCACCGTCGTTTTTGTTTCAGAATTGATTGCTGCTGCCTGTTTCGCTTTTTAATAACGAAATATGCAGCGGTTCCGAGGAGGCAAACTGCCGCGGCAGCGATAACAATGGCAAAAACACGACTGCCTGATTTTATTCGGCCGCTGCTCTGTGCGGAAGCCGATTCGCGCGGCGAAAAAGTATCGTTTGCTTCGATTTCCGCAGTTGCATCAGGTTCAAAGGAGGGACGGTTCGGCGCGGTTGACGCAGCAGAGGCATCTGTCGGCACTGCATCGGTTGCAGGTGCAGCAGTGTATGCCGCATCGGTTGCTGCCGTGTCGGCTGCCGGCGAGTTCGAAGGTGCTGCCTCGGTCGGCGCCGCCGTTGGCTTGTCCGTCGGTTTCGACGTGGGTTTATCGGTAGGTTCGACAGGAGAAACGGGGGAGACATCACTCATGTCGTAAAGCGGGCTTTGCCCGGAAAGAAACCTGTCGTATGCGCAAAGAGCATATGCAGCCTGCTCGGTCGCCATTGAATTTGCGCCGCCGTTTGCCATATGTGCAAATCCGCCGCCGACATAAAAAGCGCAAAGTGCGTCAAGCGCCGAGTTCCCGTTTTTGATAAAGCTCGAATCCTTATGCGCGTTGATTCCGACTGTGCTGAGAGCAACGAGCACTTGGGAACAGCTTTCGGAGGTCTCAACACCGCCCGAAGAAAAACTGCCGTTTGCGTTTTGCAGTGCGGAAAGCTTTTCAACACCGCGTTCGATTGCGGCAGTCGCCTTTTTGTACGGTGCAAGCGCGGTTATTGCCATTGCGGTAATATCCGCTTCCGCTGCCCCGAGTCCTAGCGCCCAGCCCCCGCCGTCACATTCGCGTGAGAGCAAAAGATCCACACATTTGGACTTTATATCGCTCATACCATAGTTTTTATTGCAGTCCAATGCGATAAGTGCAAAAATAACGCCGTTCAGCCCCTGTTTTTTCACATAGTTGAAATCACCGAGCGGCTCGGTAAGATCAAATCCTGCGACAGAGCGTGCATCACGCCCGATTGAAGAAAGGGCAATAATAAGGCGTGAGTTTTCGGTGGACTTTTGTGGGTGCAGTTTCGGCGAACCGTTGGCGGCGGCAAGTTTTTCGATTTTGGCATAGTATTCGGAAAAACAGCTGCTCTCAGTCGGATAGAACCCGCTGCGCGCAAGTGCAAGCACCTTCCATTCGCCGCCGATCGAACCGAATTCGGGCTTTGCACCGCCTGCAAGAGCCTTCAAAACGGCGGAGTACTGCGCCGCATACTCGCTCCTGAAATTCGCCGTACAGTCGTAACGAAAGAGCTGCTCGTTCTGCATGAAAAAGTTCGTTTGAGCAGAAATACCCTGAACGGGAACGGCGCAAAGCACCATTCCCGCAATCAGGGCAAGGATTATGGAAAATGTAAGAGAATGTCTTTTCAAATCATTGGTACCGACCGAACGGTACATATCGGTTCCTGTTCCGCGAAGCAAATTCCGCAGAGCAGATTCAATTCGGTTTTATTTCTTTATTTCAGCCGTTAATTGCAATGCGGAGTGCGAGCAACGCATCCGCCAGCACAACTGTTCCGTTGCCGTCAACATCAGCCGCTTCAGCCGCATTGCCGGTAAGAATCTGAAGCTGCATTGCATGGCGGGCAATAAGCAGCGCATCGGAGGCTGTAACGGTTCCGTCACCGTTCGCATCCCCGGGGATAACGGAAACGGGTACGAGTGCATCGGTCAGTGCTTCTGCCGCTGCGGTGAGCACGGCTTGAGAGGATGTAATATCGGTGAGTGCGGATTCGAAAGCAGTGAATGCGGCATGTGCTGCACCGCCCTCGGAAATCTGTGCGGAAAGTGCAGAATCCGAAAGAACGCCTGCGTAAAGTTCGGTTTCGCTGCTGCGGGTCACGCCGTACGCGGGGTTGTCGAACTCGGGGAACATGCCCCAACCATCGCTGATTCCCAGATCCATGCCGTATCCGTAAACTGTGTACATCCAACGGTAAACCTTGTTGTCCGTAACTGTTACCGCACCTGCACCGACGGGAAGGGAAACGTCATTTTCAACGTACATCCAACCGCCGAGATCGCTGTATTCAAACTCGCTGAGGATGCAGTCGCCGTTTTCTGCGCCGTTCCAACCGCCGAGCTGATAACCGAGGTTTTCCTCCGCCCAATCGGGATAAGCTTCAAGCTCGGTCATAAGATAAGCGGGAACAGCGGGGGATGCTCCTGCTGCAAGCTGCGGGCAGCCGATGCCCTGAATGTAGCTTGCGTCATCGTCAACATCGCCGCTCATGACGCAGGCAAGGGAGTTGGCTGCAAGCACCCTTGCGGTAAGCTGAGCAAGGGTTTCACCGGGATTATATGCAACCACGGTGGGTTCAAGCACGTAACCCCAGCCGAGCACAAATGCTTCAACGCAGATAACGGTTGTTCCGGGCGCAAGATTATACTCGTTAATGCCGGATTCGTTTGCATTCGGTGCGGCAAACGCCGAAACGGACGAAAGCATGATTGAAAGCATAAGAATAAAAGAAAAAAGTTTTTTGCAGAGTTTCATTGTTACATTACCTCCGTGTAATTATTTTGCTTCTGCAAGCCTGTTACGGCGGAAGGGCTGATAACATAAAAAGGAACTGCATCCAAGATACAATTCCCGAAAGAGCTTCTGCTTTGCAAAATGGCTGCCTATCTCCCGAGAACCACCGTAAACCGAAAACACGGCAGGTCTCCTGGCTTCCGAGTCGTTCTAATGCCCTCGCCTTCCCATGCTGCACGGCAGAAAATCTGCGCCGCAAAGTGGCATATCAAGGGGGTCGTCATCGGTTACAGTAGCGGGGACTGCTGCGGAATTGAACCGCATTCCCTTTTAATGCAGCGTTGAAAAGCTGCAACCGCGTTTTCATATTAAATTAATAAGGGCGGCACGGATTGTCGAACATCGGGCGCATGGGAAAGCGTTTCCGCCCGCACGAATGTCCGCAAATCCTTTGAACCGTAAAAAGCATAGCACAAACGGC
>CALAXO010000002.1 GCA_937894955.1 uncultured Clostridia bacterium | reverse complement strand
CCATGATGGCATCTGCATTCAGCTCGACTGCTGCGTTAACGAGTTTTTCGGGCGGGCAGGATGTGCCCAGATAATGCACTTCGATGCCGTATTTTTCAATGCCGCCGTGCTTAATGTCGATGATTTCACGAAGACCGACAGAATGCTCGTCCTCGCCGACGGTTGCGGCAACGACCTTCATCGGGCGGCGTTCGATATCGGCACGGATAACGTCATCACTCAGAACATCGGGTTCCTTTGGAATGACAAGGGAGTCAACATCGATTGCAAACGGAACTTTGCCCTTGACTTCAATGCGAGTGCCCTCCTGCGAATGCATGATTTCACGGCTGATAACTTCGCATTCAACAAGATTCATGCGTTTTGCGCATTCAAGCGCAGCCGCCTCCGCAATGGGCTTGGGCGCGGGGAAGAACATGGTGAGCATGACAGTGCCGTCCGCAAGCCATTCCATTTCTGGGCGAATCTGTTTGCCGCCTGCAACGAAATCTTTGACTTCTTCCATGCGAACGTGACAGTTGTCGGTTTCGTCCAATTCATCAATATAGATGATCTTTTCGGGGCATTCAAGCGTGCAGCCGCCGATAAGCGCGGAGGGGTTATCGACAAACTCGGGATTGTACTGCTCAACGTTGTTGTAACCGTAGTGTGCGGTGACGGGAGCCATGTAGTCAGCTTCACGTTTGAAAATTGTTCCGGCACCGATGCCGCCGTCGATTTTCCTCACAATGCCGTCGCCGTTGCGCTCGGGGTAAATGCCGCTGTCAACGAAGAAGCCTTCTTCAACGGCGTTGAAATAGCCGCCGAGTTCAAGCATTTCTTCCATGAAGAGGATTGCTCTTTCCTTCAGCTCGCGTGCTTTTTCACGCAGATAGCCGCTGTCTTTCAGCTCGACCATTTCCATAAGGCCGTCGAGACCGACAAGAGTCTGCTTCGCGGTGTCGCATGCTTCGATGTTGTAAATATGCCACGGCACGTTGCGGCCCTCATCGGGCGTGATCGTGCTCTGGATATCCGCACTGGTGAGCTTGGAGATGAACATGTTCAGAACGTGGGTGACGGTTGCTTCACGGGTACTGGACTCAATATATTTTGTGTTCATCTGAGCGCGCATACGGTATTCATGGAACAGGTCGCGGAGAGCAACCGCGTAAGGAAGATCCATGTATACGCAGGGCGCAGGGGTTGCCGTCGGGGGAACGGTGGACAGGCAGATATTCTTTTTGTTGATGCCGACACGCGCGGAGAAAATTGCATTGATACCATGCTGAACCATAAGCTCCGGCATGACTTTCCATGCTTCACGTGCGGTTGCATTTGCATTGTGTGCGCCGTCGATTTGTGCCATGCCCGCCCATGCGATAAGTTTCTTGCTTTCGCATGCATCAACAAACGAACGAATCATATTGATGTTGCGGTAGATGACGTTGTACTGCGGATCCTGGTGAACGCCGTTTACGCCTTCTTCCGCAAACATAACAGCAATATCGGGACCTGCAACACCGGAAACATAGCTGTGGTAGTTGATGGGTCTTCCGACTTCATCCTCGATCATGTCGAGTGCCTTGCGTTGTGCACGAACCTGCTTGCGTGTAATGGGAACGCCGCCCATGCCTTGGGGTGTACCCTCGATAAGTCCGTCAAAGTGACTCTGTCCGGCTGTGCGGATAACCATTATGTGATCTGCGCCGTGGTGCGCTGCCATACGCATTCTGCGAATATCATCTTCAAAGCGGCCGGATGCGATTTCTGTCGTGATAACAGGCGCAGGCTGCGGGTCTATGTTCTCGAAATAGTGTGCGGGGGGCAGGGGAACGCTCAACTTGAGCGGTTCGGTGCAGTCATGGTAAACAAAGGGTCCCATATGCAGGTTTTTAACAGGTTTGCGCCACGTCCACCCCCTGCGGCGGGGGCGGTAGTTTTCAAGATCTTTGAGGATCTCGGCAACGTCAATGGGTTTATCAGGGGAAAGTTTATAGTCGCTCATCAGTTGTTGCCTCCGTCAAAAAGTTTTTCAGCTTCATACCAAAGCTTGCCGTCGGCAAGCGCGAGTCCAGCCGGGCGGATTTCGGAGTTCTGCGCTTTTGCAAGGCGATAAATCACGTTGCCTGCGCCATGCGCAATGAGGTTATGTTCGATGCAGCCGTCAACAATGGCTTTTGCTTCGATGGAAGAAAATCCCATGCGCAGCAGAACGGAACGTTCAACGGCGGGTGAGGTGTACTCGTAGCCCATTTTGAGGAGAGGGTCAACGAGCTCGTTTGCAAGCTCCCAAAATCTTGCTTCAAGCTGATCATCGGTCAGATTTGCAAGATGAGCTCTGCGTTCCTGAAAATCATCGGTTCTTTTCATATATTCTCCCTTTTGCAGATAATGTCTCAACCATGGGGGATATGCGGCGCGGGAACGAGCCGAAAAGCGGAAATCCGACGCACCGCATGGGGGTTCGGTCTATGCAGCATTAAAATGGTTAATGCCGCCGTGATACAACGTGATACGAATTACAGTCCGGCTATAACGCTGCGGACAAATTCTTCGTTGCTGTTGGTTTCTTCAACAAGGTAGCGAATGTCGTCATCGGTAAGCTCATCCTTGTGCGTTCCGACGGCGTTCTTGATATTGGATCTGCGAACGCGGTCAAGATCAACATCATCAACCCGTATAAGGCTCGGGTGTGCGGGCAGAACGATGTTTTTGCCGGGTATCTCATCCTTGGGGTCGCCGAAGTGGATGTCGATGCCGTTCTGCCTTGCAAACGAAAGCTGAGGATTGATATGTTTGCCTGCGCCGGTATATTCGGTCTCCTGAACAACGATGCACTGATCTTCGTCCATTTCCTGAGCAAGACGGAATGCTGCTGCAAGAGCAGTGTTGCCTGCGGGTCCCTTTTCGAGGCCTTCGAGGGAAGCGAGAGTTTCGGTGATGAAGAATACGCTGCCTTGGGAAACGGTAACATACCTGTCCATGTAGCGAAGGGGACGTGCCGCACTGCGGGGGACATCGGAACGATCCGGGTTTACACAGAACGGAACGCCGAAGCCCGTGTGCCCGGTTGTGAAGCTCTTTTTGTTGAACTGAGCATCACTTGCCATGTGCAGGCCGGTGAGGTTGACGCTTGCACCGATAACTTTTGCATGACAGTCGGCTTTGCGCAGACCGCGTGCAGTGCCGGTGAGGTTGCCGCCGCCCGCATTGGTGCAGACAACAACATCGGGATCACGATCAAACTTTGCGCGGAACTGCTGAGCGATTTCATAACCCAAAGTTTCAACACCTGCAATGCCGAACGGGGTGTAGAGGGAAGCGTTGAAATAGCCCGTTTCCTCAAGCAGGCGGAGAACCGTGCTGAAAAGCTCGGGACCGACCGTGAGCTGGACAACTTCTGCGCCGAGAGCTTCGCATTTGCGTGCTTTTTCAATGATTTCCGGCTGACCTACTCCGCGGCTGTCGTAACATTCCTGAACAACGATGCATTTAAGTCCCGCCATTGCGGCATGGCAGGCAACTGCTGCGCCGTAATTGCCGCTGGTTGCGGTGACCACACCCTTGTAACCAAGTTTTTTTGCCTGATAAACGCTTGTGCAGGAACGCCTTGCTTTAAAGCTGCCGCTGGGGTTGGTTGCTTCGTCCTTGATGAAAATCCTTGCGCCTTTGCCGGCAGGAGCGCACTTCCTTGCGAGTGTGGTGAGATTGCGCAGCTCGATGAGCGGCGTATTGCCGACACTGAACAGAGCCTGAACGCGCTGCAGCTCGGGAAGGGTATAACCGGTTGCGGCCATCATAGCTTCGTAATCGAAGCCGATGCCGGGTTTTTCAAAACTTTCGTAGTCCATGCCGACAGAGTTGCGAATGATTTCATTCTTCCGCGCCATAATTGCCGCATAGCTGTTGTCTTTCATCATTCGTTACCTCCGAAAGTGATTTCGCGAACCATATCGCCGATTTTGAGAACTTCGGGAATCAGGAAGCCGAAATTATGCTCAAAATAAGGAGCTTCGTTCACGAGTTTGCCCGTCGCATGACGGCCGGTGCGGGTAATGACTTCGACTTCATCGCCGACTTGTGCTTCGTCCTGCTGCAAATAGCCTTTTACCCACATTTCAAGGGGATGAGATTTCGTATCCTCGGGCAATGCGCTCGAACGTTCTTCCGGGGTCAGAACGATGTTGTGAATCTGAACCCAATCGCCTTTCTTTGCCATAAAAACCTCCGAATTATTTTAAGCGGTTTTTGAATCTCTCTGCTTTAACGGGAGTGCGGCGGGGAGACGCATAAAACCGAGTAAAGTTTATAATTTGTTATCTTTCGATATAATCTCTGAAATCGCCCATGATCGCGTGGGGAACGGGGAGATCGAGCATGGTCTTGAGGCCGGGGCGTGCATTGATAACGTGAGGAATCATGTTTACGACCATGGCAATGGTGCCGATGCCGCCGTCAACTTCGGGACGGACGCTCATGTTAACCTCGGGAGAGCCTTCAAGCACGATATAGTCACCGGTATGGGTACCTTCCATTTCGGGTTCGATTTGCTGCGGATGAACCATATCAATTTTGACTTCACCGTCAACATAACCCTGGCCTGTCATATTAACGCCCGCAACATCGCCTGCTTTTGCAAAGCCGTAAGGGGATTTCCTGTCAACGCCGGTTACGATGGCGGACATCTGCTGTTCGAATTTGTCAACTTTCCAGCCGATAGCCTTTGCGATCATGCCGATGGACTCCGCAAAGCCGACGTGACCCGCCAGAGTTCCGTTTTCAACACCGGTGTTGAAGTCGTCAACACTGAGACCGACGCCCTGTTCTTCCATAACGGCGGGACCAAAGGGGGACAGACTGTTGACCCTGCGGCAGGTAACCTTTTCAACATCGGTCATGCAGCCGCTGAGGCAAATTGCAAGAAGATCCATCATAAGGCCGGGGTTGATGCCGGTGCCGAGGATGGAAACGCCGTGCTCTTTTGCAAGCCTGTCCATTTCGGCGGAAAGCTCGGGTTCCTGTGCCATGGGGAAGCTCATTTCTTCCGCAGTGGAAACAACGTTTACATTCTGCTCAACAACAAATTTAATTTTGCTGAAGGCTTTGCGGGTAAAGGAATCGGTTGCAATAACGCAGATATCGCAGTTGCCGTCGTGGACAACTTCTTCGATTTTGGGGTTAACAAGAACATCATCGCGGGAACCGCGATCGATCTCGAGCAGTTCGTAAATGCTCCTGCCGACGCGTGCGGGATGAATGTCGCATACACCGACGATATCAACACCTTTTTTTCTTAAAAGAACCTTAGCAATGCCTGAACCCATTGCTCCGAAGCCCCAAAGAGCCACTTTTACATTTTCCATATAATTTCCTCCTGAATATGTGCTGTTGAGCAAGTGATGATTGAGACTGTTCTTGAATAAATGCGGAAACGGCTTTGCTCAAAAACAGATTATTCAATCATTTCTTAACTTTTTAAGGCAAATAATATTATCAATATTACGATGCCGCTTCAATACAGGCACATTATACCACATTGATTCAAATAATGGAACACCTTCACTGTTATTCATTTTGCATTAAGCAGGAAAGTTTTTATCATCGTCATCAAAACGAGCGGCATATTCGGCCGCAAAGAATTAAAGCACCGACTCCAAAGGCAATTGCCGGGAATCGGTGCGCTGTCCGAAGATGAATTCGGTAAAAAGGCGGAATTATTTTGCTGCTTCCTCAACGGCAACAGCAACTGCAACGGTTGCGCCCACCATGGGGTTGTTGCCCATGCCGATAAGCCCCATCATTTCAACATGCGCAGGAACGGAGCTGCTGCCCGCGAACTGGGCATCGGAGTGCATACGTCCCATAGTATCGGTCAGACCGTAGCTGGCAGGACCTGCCGCCATGTTGTCAGGGTGAAGTGTTCTGCCCGTACCGCCGCCGGAAGCAACGGAAAAGTATTTCTTTCCGTTTTCAACGCAGAGCTTTTTGTAAGTGCCTGCAACCGGATGCTGAAAGCGGGTGGGATTGGTTGAATTGCCGGTGATGGAAACATCAACATCCTCAAACCTCATTATTGCAACACCCTCGTTTACATCGTCCGCGCCGTAACAGCGAACTGCGCTGCGTTCACCGCTGCTGAATGCTTTTTCGCTGACAACATGAAGCTCACCGGTGCAGTAATCATAGTTTGTTTCAACAAAGGTGAAACCGTTGATGCGGGAGATAATATAAGCAGCATCTTTGCCGAGTCCGTTAAGGATGACCTTAAGCGGAGTTTTGCGAACTTTGTTTGCGGTTTTTGCAATTCCGATGGCACCCTCGGCAGCAGCGAAACTCTCATGACCTGCGAGGAATGCAAAGCACTTTGTGTTTTCGTTCAGCAGCATTGCACCGAGATTGCCGTGACCGAGGCCGACTTTACGCTGATCCGCAACCGAACCGGGGATGCAGAACGCCTGAAGGCCTTTTCCGATATACTCTGCGGCTTCAGCTGCATTTTTTGCGCCTGCCTTGATTGCAATCGCAGCACCGACGGTGTATGCCCAAACTGCATTTTCAAAAGCAATGGGCTGAATTCCGAGCACGATTGAACGGACATCGATTCCCTTATCGGAAACGACCTGCTGCGCCGCTTCAAGGCTCTCGATCCCGTATTCACCGAGAACAGAGTTAATCTTGTCGATCCTTCTGGAATATCCTTCAAAATTAATCATAACAGCACCTCATTTCATTCTTTTCTGGGGTCGATAACCTTTGCAGCTTCGTTGAACCTGCCGTAGGTGCTCAGGAACTTTTCATAGGCCTCGTTCGGCGTTGCGCCTTTGCCTATGGCTTCCATCATTTTGCCGAGGTTGACAAACTGATAACCGATTATCTCATCATTTGCATCAAGGGCAAGCTTTGTGACATAGCCTTCGGTCAATTCAAGATATCTTGCGCCTTTTTCGCGTGTGCTGTAAGTCGTGCCGATCATGCTGCGAAGCCCCTTGCCGAGGTCTTCGAGTCCGGCTCCGATCGCAAGTCCATCCTGAGAGAATGCACTCTGGCTGCGTCCGTAAACTATCTGCAAAAACAACTCACGCATGGCGGTGTTTATAGCATCGCAGACAAGGTCGGTATTGAGAGCTTCGAGAATCGTTTTGCCTGCAAGGATCTCGGCGGCCATTGCGGCGGAATGAGTCATGCCGCTGCACCCGACAGTCTCGATAAGAGCCTCTTCTATAATGCCGTTCTTGATGTTCAGAGTGAGCTTACATGCGCCCTGCTGCGGCGCACACCAACCGACACCGTGCGTGAAGCCGCTGATGTCTGAAATTTGCTTTGCTTTAACCCAATTGCCCTCTTCGGGAATGGGGGCAGGATCATGCACCGCGCCCTTGCGAACGAAGCACATATTGTTCACCTCATGTGTATATTCCATTGTCGGTTTCCTTTCATCCTTAAAAATCGGCTTTATTTTATCATATTCTTCCCGATTTTCAAGATATTATTTTTGAAATCTGTGTAAAAAATTTGAATACCGTTCATAAACAGAAAAAAGAGCCGATAAAAATCGACTCTTAGATGGTCTGGGTGAGAAGATTCGAACTTCCGGCCTCTTGAACCCCATTCAAGCACGCTACCAAACTGCGCTACACCCAGATACTCGGTGGTTGTTCACCCTTCGAACACTGTTCTCTCGCGAACGATGAGTATTTTAGCACTTGAGCAGGGAGATGTCAACCCCCTTTTTTCATATATTTTGATTTTTTCTGTTCGATGTACTTGATGCCGCATAAAAAAACAATGCGGTTAAACAAAAAATGAGCTTATATATAAAACGGCGCAAAACTGCTCTGTTTGAGGTGCAGTTAAACAAAAAGAGCGGAACTTTATGACCGTGAGCCACAAATTCCGCTCTATTTTAATTGCCTGCAACGAGAAAACAGAGCTTGTTCCGTCAGAATATCAGCGCAAACAGTTTGAAGAGCCAGTTAGCCGCAACACCTTCAATGAGGCCTCCTATGGTGTGGCTTGCAATTGCTTTTCCGGTCAGGTCGGGACGCTTGAGGGACTGCATCATTGAGGCATGAGTGCTGAGATAGCCGCTCCAGCACATGCACATGGACGTGAACACTGCAATATCATGTGCCGTAACCGAACCCACTTCCGCGAGCTCTTTGACGATTCCGGTTGCTGCGCCGGCGGAGCCGAGTGCCGTAATGGGGACAGCTATTGCATCGGTGGAGGCGAATCCGAACAGAGGCTGCAAAATGAACTTGATTGCATTTGCTGCGCGAGGGAGCAGCGCAATGCCTTCGTAAGCCGCGCCGGTATACACACCGCCTTCCGGGGTACCTTTTGTGAGCATCATAACAATGGTGCAGATAATCAGCACGCCGGGAATGATGCTGAGCCCGATGTCAACACCGCTCTTGCCGCCGTCAAGTGCAGCAGTCAGAATACGCATGCCGAGACTTTGTTTTTTGTGAACGCCGTCCGAGGACTGTTCGGAGGGGTCAAAGACGGAATCTTCAACGTATTCTTCCGTGCCGAAGATTTTTTTTGTTTGCATGAGCATCAGCCTTGTGCTTACGACACTGCCGATGATTGCACCGAGGTTGCCGATGAGAATTGCTGACACAACACTGCCGCCCTGAATATTGCCGAGACCGAGCATGAACGTGGAAACAATAAGCCCCATTCCGAATGCCGTGCCGAGGTTGGTCAGACCGTAAAGCTGATATTTCCTGAAGTACTTGCGAAAACCGGGATCCTCTGCAAGAGAAAGGATTGCGGGATTGTCGGAAAGATAAGTCGTGACTATGCCGAGAGCGGCAGCACCGGGCAGGCCGTATATCGGCTTCATCAACGGGGAAAGCAGATGATTGAGCATTGCAACAACACCGAACTCCGTGAGCAGTGCGGAAACCGCACCCATGATGACTGCGATTGCCATGATGTAAAGGCAGGTATCGGTCAAAAGAGCGAATGCGGTGTTCATGACGGTGCTGAGCATGTTTGAAAGCCCCATGGGAATTGCAAACAAAGTAAAAAGGCCGATGAAGAAGAGAAGGAATACAATCGGAGTGATCCAAAACGAAATTCCGGATTTAGGAATTTTTTGGGTTTTTCCTTTTTTATTTCGAACGGGCTGCTGTGCGTTTTCCATGTGATTTCCTTTCGGGAAAGCTGTATTATGCCTGAGGCGCAGAGAACAGGCGCATTAATCCGCGCCGGATCGTTCACCTTTGCACAATTTAATACTATACAACAAAAAGGATTGCAATTAAACTGAATTTTTGTTATCATATCAATAAGAAAACCGAATGGATCGCGGCATCAGGCCGTTTGCCGCGGAAAGGGAAGGGGAAAAGCATGAACATTGATAACTACCGGATTTTCATACGCGTTGCAAAAACAGGCAATTTGACTGCGGCAGCGGAGCAGCTGGGCTATACTCAATCCGGGATCAGTCACATAGTATCGGCTCTGGAACAGGAATTCGGCTTTCAGCTGCTGCGGCGAAGCAAAACGGGCGTTTCGCTGACGCAGGAGGGTGAGCGGATACTGCAAACGCTGCGCGAGGTTGTGAACAGGGATGATATGCAGAAGCAGATAGCGGCGGAAATAAAAAGGGTGCGCATGGGCAAAGTGCGCGTGGGTGCTTTTTCAAGCGTTGCCGTATGTTGGCTGCCGAAAATCATAGCGGAGTTCAACAATGAGTATCCGAATATTTTTATTGATGTCTCAGTCGGAACATACAAAACCATAGAGGATATGATAATTGCCGAAGAGGTTGACTGCGGGTTTATGAGCGGGACGATGCGCAAGGAATTAAAGTTTGTCCCGCTGTACGTTGACAGAATGCTTGCGCTTGTACCACGGAAGTTTCTGCCGCCCTGCTGTAAGGTCCTTCCGCTTGAAGCAATATCCGACATTGATTTCATTATTCCCGGAGAGGGGTCGAACTATGATATCGGAAGAATTCTCCGCACAGCCGGTGTACGGCCGCGCGTAAAATACAGCGTGAGTGACGACTATGCCGCCGTTGCAATGGCGGAAGGCGGACTCGGGATGACCATTGTCCCTGAGCTGATCCTCAAGGGTATAGGCGGAACCCGCGCGGCGGTTGAGCTTGAACCCGCCTGCACAAGAACGATCGGAATCGCGGAACGTTCAAACGGCACGGGTTCGCCTGCATGCGCAGCATTTATGCGCTTCACGGAGAACTGGGTCAAGAGGCATTCGGGGGATACAATTTGATGACGGATGCCGATACAGCGAATTCGTCCTTTTCAAAACGGTGCGGCAATGTTATAATGAGCTTAATACGGAACGGAAAATGCGGATACAAGGCAGTTTTGCTTATAGGTTTGCCGATTGTCTGTGTTTGTTCGGCCGTTAGAGCAGCGGAGTATGCCGACTTTCGAAATATTGAACAAAACTTAAAGGAAAACCGATTATGAAATGGAAAGAAATAACAATATACACAACTGAGGAAGGAACAGAGATAATTCTTGCGCGTCTTGATATGCTCGGAATTACTCAGGTTAACATAGTTCAGGGCGATGAGGAGATTGATGCGCTGCTGCATTCGTGCGAAAAATACTGGGATTATGCGGATGAGGCCGCAATGGGAAAGCAGCCTTCCGTACAGGCTTATGTTTCCGATGTTCCCGAGAATGCCGCAGTGGAACAGGCGGTGCGAAAATCGATTGCAGAATTGGACAGTATGCGCAGCGAAATCGGCATTGATATGGGTTCGTTAAAAATCGAAGTGCGCAGCGTGGATGAAGAGGACTGGGCGAATAATTGGAAAGCTTATTTCAAACCGATGCCTGTCGGTGAAAAGCTGCTTGTATGTCCTTCATGGGAAAAAATCCCGGATGGAAACACACGCGCGGTTCTGAAAATTGACCCCGGAATGGCTTTCGGAACGGGAACTCACCAAACAACGCGCATGTGCCTTGAATTGCTTGAAAAAATCATTAAAAAAGGTGATTATGTTGCAGATCTCGGCTGCGGCAGCGGAATTCTTTCGATTGCCGCTTCGCTGATGGGGGCAAAAGAAACCTATGCAATTGATATTGATCCGGTCGCGGCGCGCGTTGCTGCCGAAAATGCCGAGTTGAACGGAATTGAAATGTCAGGCTACTTCATTAGAATCGGGGATATTCTTTCCAATGAAAAGTTCCGAGGCGATATTTCCGGAAGACAGTACGATATTGTACTTGCAAACATCGTTGCAAACGTCATTATCGCGTTTGCACCCGTAATTCCGCAGCTTATGAAACCGGGCGGAAAGCTCATTGCCTCCGGAATAATTGCGGACAGGCTGGATGAGGTGCTTGATGCCCTGAAGGCGAACGGACTTGAAGCTGTTGAAATATGCAGCGGCGAAGACTGGCGCGCAGTGCTTGCGGCGAAAATATCGTAAGCAATACTTAGCATAGGTGCAGCAGTGCTGCGAACGTCCGGATATAAAACTGTGAAAGCTGAATCGGCTTATGAGAAGATTTTTTACTGATAAAAAACTGACCGTCGGAACGGAAATTGTTCTCGACGGCGAAGAAGCAAAACACATCATGACGGTGCTTCGAATGAAACCGGGCGATAAACTTTTGCTTATCAACGGAACCGGCAGGGAAATGACTGCACGTATTTTGAACGAGAACAAGGGGGAGATACGGCTTGAAGCAATTTCCGATGCACCGTGCCCGTCGGAGCCTTTGAATCGTGTAACGCTGTTCCAATGCCTGCCGAAAGCGGGAAAGCTTGAGCTGATAATTCAAAAATGTGTTGAACTCGGCATATTTGCAATTCAGCCTGTTTATTCAAAACGCTGCGTTGTGAAACCCGAAGCAAAGGAGTCAAAACTTTTACGATTCAATCGGGTTGCACAGGAGGCGGCAAAGCAGTCCGGGCGCGGGCGAA
This sequence comes from uncultured Clostridia bacterium, assembly GCA_937894955.1. Taxonomy (GTDB): domain Bacteria; phylum Bacillota; class Clostridia; order Christensenellales; family CAG-138; genus PeH17. Next base: position 11,590 of record CALAXO010000002.1, on the reverse strand, counting down.
TTCCGAAGGTCGGCCCAGTTCAAAACTTGAGTGAATGCGATTTCTCGAAATTCGATATCGTGCTTATCGCATACGAGGATGAGGAAAGAACGACTCTGAAACAGGCTTTGAGAAAGGCGTTCGGTGAAGAAAAAGGCAAATCCGACGAAGGCGGGAACGATATTGCAATAATTATCGGGCCCGAGGGCGGTTTTGAACCGACAGAGGTTGAATCTGTCCTTAAAAACAGTCCTGCGGCAAAATCCGTATCACTCGGTAAAAGGATTTTGCGAACGGAAACCGCAGGAATGGCAATGCTTGCAATGCTCATGTATGAGCTGGAGGGATGATGCGCTGCTGCTTTATTACACTCGGCTGTCGAGTGAACCAATACGAGAGTGATGCCATGGCGGAGCTCTTAACTCAGGCGGGATTTGAAATCACGGAGAACCCGGCCGAGGCTGATGTCTGCATTGTCAACACATGTACCGTTACAAATATTGCGGACAGAAAATCACGTCAAATGCTTTCAAAAGCGCATAAACTGAATCCGAATGCAAAACTTATTGCGGCAGGCTGTTTTGCGCAGCGAAGCCCTGAAGCGGCGGCAAAACTGGAGGGTGTTTACGCTGTGCTCGGAAGTGCGGACAAGAACCGCGTGGTCGAACTTGTAAAGAGCATTGCCGACGGATCGGAAAATGAACCGAAGGGCAAAAAATGCAATTGCGGAGAAAATGAACTGTGCGATTGCTGCGGTGGTACGGAAAAAAACGAATGCCACGAAAAATCGGAATGCAGCGGGAACAAATCCGGCGGAGCAAAAATCCTTGTCAGAGATGTTATGCATGAACACGAATTTGAAGAGATGAGTGCCGTTCATGAGGGACGCACACGCGCTTATCTCAAAATTCAGGATGGGTGCAACATGTTTTGCACTTATTGCGCAATTCCGTATGCGCGCGGCGGATTGCGTTCGCGCTCGCTTGAATCCGTCCGTGCCGAAGCGGAAAAGCTAAATGGTGAGGGGTTTTCCGAGGTTGTGCTGACGGGAATCCATCTGATGAGCTACGGCATAGACTTACGCAATGGTACGGATATACGCGATGCCGTACGCTGCTTTGACGGACTGGGCAACATAAAACGTATTCGCTTCGGTTCGCTTGAACCGCATATGATGACGGATGAAATAATTGCCGAACTTGCGGATAATAAATGCATATGCAGACAATTCCATCTTTCGCTGCAAAGCGGTTCGGACACGGTGCTTGAACGAATGCGGCGCGGGTACACGAGCGGGCAGTATCTTGAATTGTGCCAAAAACTGCGTAAGGCGTTCGGCGGTGAAACAGCCGTTACAACCGATATAATTGCGGGGTTTCCGGGCGAAACGGAAGAGGAACATCTTGAAACAATCGAATTCATGCGTAAAGTAGGCTTTGCGAAAGTTCATATCTTCCCGTACTCAAGGCGAAGCGGAACAAAAGCGGATGCAATGCCGGGCCAGCTGCCAAATACCGAAAAAAGTCGCAGAGCGGGTGAACTTATTGCTGTCGGCAGGAAAACGGAACATGAATACCTTAAACAATTTGTTGGGGAAACGGTAAATGTTTTGATAGAGAAATGCGTTGACGGCGTTTCATACGGCTGCACGGATACGTATGCAGCGGTCAGAATAAACAGCGCAATAACGCCAAATACCTTTGCGGACGTTAATATAAAATACATTAAGGAGGAGAAGAATGGAGAATTGTATCTTTTGTAAAATTGCTGCGGGCGAAATACCATCAACAAAGGTGTACGAAGACGAGCGCGTGCTTGCTTTTCGCGATATTGAACCGCAGGCGCCGGTGCATGTGCTGCTGATTCCGAAAAAGCATTTTGCCAATATTCTCGAATGCGATTCCGAAACATTTGCGTATATGCAGGAGATCGTAAAGAAACTGGCAGTTGAACTCGGCATCGCCGAAAAGGGCTTCAGAGTTGTTATCAACACCGGTGAAGACGGCCAGCAGAGTGTTAAGCATCTGCACTGGCATATTCTCGGCGGAAGAAGCATGCAGTGGCCTCCGGGCTGATTTAAACACCACGTAAACAAAACGCCGTAAATCAAACAAAGGTTCTGCAGAATTGTATCCGCAGAACCTATTTCTTATTAACTTAAGATAAGCTTTGAATCTATGCTTATCTAATCAGTCGGAGCACTTGAAAACCGATTGAAAGCTTATTTCAAAAATTTGAAGCTTGAAACGATGGGTGCTTCGATTGCTTTGCCGCCGCAGACACGGAAAAAGCAGATAAGGTCGAGAACGAGAGCAATAATCGCCCAAACACCGACAGCGATCCAACCGAGGAAGGGGATGATAAACAGCACGAACGAAAGCAAAGTGACGATTTGAATCTTCAATGCTTGACGCACATGAAAACCGGCATAGGGGGAATTGCTTGATGCAATCAGAGTGATAATCACACCGAACCATCCCATAATATAGGGAATGAGTGCGAACACTTTGTTTGCGGAAATGTCAGCAGGGTCAAATTCCGCCGTGTGATCAAGAGGATCTCCGGAGTAAACAGGTGGTTGACCTGCAACCGTGGTCAGCGGTGCGCCGCACTGAGCACAGTGCGAGGCAGAGTCAGGAAAACTCAGGTGACAGTTGTTACATACTTTCATATTAGTAGCCTCCGATATTTATGCGGAGCATTAAAAACTCCAAACGAATTATACCATGCGGCCGCAAACAAGTCAATACAAAAAACGATGCATCACAGCCTGTGCGAAAAAACTTACGATTACATTCCGCGCAGTTTTGCGGTTGGAATATACTTCTGAACGATTGAAAGGTATTCGCGCATTTTTTCTTCGCTTGCAGGGGAAAGTCCGGTGTCGATGAGCGCACCAGAATCGACAAACAACTGCAGAAAATAACGTTCTTCGCCTTTAAGCCACTGACCGATGCGTTCAAAATCAGCGGGGCAATGAAGCTCATTGACAACCGTTGTCCGAAACTCATGTTCAACACCGCTGCTTCTTATAATGTCAACACTCTCGAGCACCGGGCCGATATCGATATTCCGAACACCGGTTAAAACGCTGTAACGCTCGGGGGCGGTTTTGATATCCATCGCAATGCAGTTGAGAAGCTTGGCATCAATAAGTCTTTGCAGCAAATCGGGAAGGGAGCCGTTCGTATCAAGCTTCACGAGATAACCCATTTCGCGGCAGCGTGTTATGAATTCCGCAATGTCCGGCTGAAGCAGCGGTTCACCTCCGGATATACATATTGCGTCAAGCAAACCATGCCGCTTGTGAAGGAAAGCGAAAATTTCTTCATCGGTAATTGTGGGAGTCAGTACAGGACTGATCACAAGATCCGAGTTTTGACAGAACGGGCAGCGGAAATTGCATCCGCCCGTGAAAACTGTGCATGCAACCTTGCCCGGGTAATCGAGCAGAGTGACTTTTTGTATTCCCTTAATTTCCATAGATAAAATTCCTTGTTTAATGCCGAAACTGTTATTGCGGACGACACGGTCGGCCGATGTGAGTCGGCGGTGTTTGTATTTTAGACTGTTGGAGACGGAATTTCAACCTCAAAAAAATATATTTTTTGCAGAGCAAAAAAACTGTTGACAGTGACAAGAGACAGAGTTATAATGTTAGCACTCAAAGGGAATGAGTGCTAACAACAAGTGCTTCCCGATGAGGTACCCCCAAAGGGGCAACGATGATTCAGAGGAGTGTGAGAATATGACGGAAGTTCTGGATGTTCGCAAAATGCGCATACTTCAAGCGATCGTTGACGACTATATTCTCACGGCTTCGCCGGTCGGTTCGAGGACTTTGTCAAAGCGTGACGATATCGAGCTTTCTCCCGCAACGATCCGCAACGAGATGAGCGACCTTACGGAGCTTGGTTTTCTTGAACAGCCGCATGCGAGTGCGGGCAGGGTTCCGAGCGAAAAAGCTTACAGACTCTACGTGAACTCCATTATGGACAGAGCAAAGCTGACCGATGAAGAAGCGGAATACATCAGACGTCATCTGAACACACGCGTCAGCGAAGTCGGCGAAGTAATTCGTGAGACTGCAAAAATGCTTTCGGGAATCACGAAATATACTTCTGTTGTTCAAACCCCGCAGATAAAAAATGCAAGGTTTAAGCATATCAGTCTGATTCCCGTAACGGACGGAAAGGCATTGGCTGTTATTGTCACCAACACCGGTACTACTTCAAGCAGAACGTTGTCGGTTCCGGCGGGAGTGACTCCGCACAGCATTGAACAACTTGCGGAACTGATGAACGAGCGACTTGCAGGTTACAAACTCACCGATGCGCAGAATACGCTGCTTCCTCTCTTAAAGGAAGAAATCGGCGAACAGGCCGAATCGGCTGCAGCAATGCTTCAACCTCTCACAAACAACCTGAACAAACAGGAGGTCGAGGTTGTCGGCGCCGCAAACATACTGGATTATCCCGAATACTCCGATGTTGCAAAAGCAAAGTCGTTCCTGTCCGAGGTTGAAAACGGCAGCTGCATTCAACAGGTATTCACTCAAAACAAGGACGGCGTAGAGCTGACGGTGCGCATCGGAACCGAGAACGATAACCCCGAACTTAAAGATTGCTCCGTTGTCACGGTAAATTACAGTGTCGGCAACGAATTGGCGGGTTCAATGGGTGTTATCGGCCCAACAAGAATGGATTACGGCAAGGTTGTTGCGGTGCTTAAATGTGTGAGCGAAAACTTGAGCAATGTTTTGAGCGATATGCTCAAAAAGAATGATTAGCCGCATCAGGCTGCAGAATAATGAAGAACAACGGCAGCAATGCCTGAGTCACGGAGGAAGTTATGGCAAAGGACAAAAAAAAACCCGTTCAACAGGATGAAAAGATGCCCGCCGAAGCATATGAAACCGTTGAACAGGATTCCACAGAAAATCGAGCGGAAAATTCAGAGGACAACGGCGGTGTGACGCTTTCAAAGGATGAGTTCGAACGCGCAAAAGCTGAAATAGAACGCATGAATGCCGAAATTGAAACTTTGAAGAAAAGTGCGGACGAGGCAATCGGAGATGCTCAACGTATCCAGGCGGAATTCAACAATTTCCGCAAGCGCAATGCATCGGTGCGCGCCGAAAGTTACGATGACGGCATTCGCGAAACTATAAAAAACATCCTTCCGGTGCTTGATAATTTCGAGCGTGCCCTCGCAACATCCGATGGTTCACCCTTTTCAAAGGGCATGGAGCAGATTCAAAAGCAGCTGCTTGACTGCCTTAAAAAGAGCGGACTTGAGGAAATAGAAGCCGAAGGCGTCTTTGATCCGAACATGCATGACGCAGTCATGCGCGATGAGAATGACAGCGACGCCGAAAGCGGAACAATAACGGCAGTTCTTCAGAAAGGCTACCGTGCAAAGGGTAAGATAATCCGTCACACGATGGTGAAAGTCAAAGCCTGAGCACAAAACCCGGATACATGCGCTCCGTGTCTCAAAACGGATCTGCATCAGTCAAACAAAAGCAAAATCCACCCCCTTAACCGGGGATGAAATAAATTTAAAATCCCAAACCCATTGCGGTCGGTGCAGAATTTGTCAGCACCGTTGGCGCCGCGGCGGACGGCGGCAATCATATCAAAACATGAACCGTTATTTTCCGCCGGAAAGAAAGGTAAATTATTATGTCAAAAATTATCGGTATCGACCTTGGTACGACCAATTCCTGTGTTGCTGTCCTTGAAGGCGGTGAACCCGTTGTTATCCCCAATCCCGAAGGCTCTCGCACAACTCCTTCTGTTGTTGCGTTCAAAAACGGTGAGCGTATGGTGGGTCAGGTTGCAAAGCGTCAGGCTATTACCAACCCCGACAACACAGTAAGCAGCATTAAGCGTGAAATGGGCAGCGATTATCGCCGCACTATTGAAGGCAAATCCTATACTCCGCAGGAGATTTCCGCAATGATTCTTCAGAAGCTGAAGCAGGATGCGGAAGCTTATCTCGGCGAAAAAGTCACCGATGCTGTTATTACCGTTCCCGCTTACTTTACCGACAGTCAGCGTCAGGCAACCAAGGATGCAGGCAAGATTGCAGGCCTTAATGTTCTTCGTATCATCAACGAACCAACTGCGGCTGCACTTGCATATGGTATGGATAAGGAAAAAAACCAGAAAATCCTGATTTACGACCTTGGCGGCGGCACGTTCGATGTTTCCATCCTTGAAATCGGCGATGGCGTGTTTGAAGTTCTTGCAACTGCCGGCAATAACCGTCTCGGCGGCGATGATTTCGATGATCGTCTCATCAACTATATTGCAGAGGAATTTAAAAAGTCCCACGGCATTGACCTGCGCAACGATCGCATGGCGAAGCAGAGGCTTAAAGAAGCGGCTGAGAAAGCAAAAATCGAACTTTCCGGCATGGCTTCCGCAAACATCAATCTTCCCTTCATCACGATGGATGCAAACGGCCCTGTTCATCTCGATATGAACATCACACGTGCAAAGTTCAACGAGCTTATCTCCGATTTGCTCGACAAAACAAAAACTTGCGTACAGCAGGCATTGCATGATGCGGGTCTTAAAACCTCTCAGATTGATAAGGTTATCCTTGTCGGCGGTTCAACCCGTGTTCCCGCAGTTCAGGATCTTGTAAAGAACATCACCGGCAAAGAACCCTTCAAGGGCATTAATCCCGATGAATGTGTTGCAATCGGTGCTGCAATTCAGGGCGGCGTTCTCGGCGGTGAAGTAAAAGACGTTCTTCTTCTTGACGTAACCCCCTTGAGCCTCGGCATTGAGACCCTTGGCGGCGTGTTCACGAAGCTTATTGACCGCAATACCACCATCCCCACCAAGAAGAGCCAAGTGTTCTCAACTGCGGCGGACGGTCAGACAAGCGTTGAGATCCATGTGCTCCAGGGCGAGCGTGAGATGGCACAGTACAACAAGAGTCTCGGCAAGTTCCAGCTTACCGGCATTGCACCCGCACCCAGGGGAGTGCCTCAGATTGAAGTCAGCTTTGATATCGATGCAAACGGCATCGTTCATGTAACTGCAAAGGATCTCGGCACGGGCAACGAACAGAACATCACCATCACTGCATCCACCAACTTGTCCGAGGATGAAATCAACCGCGCAGTTAAAGAGGCTGAGCAGTTCGCAAACGAGGATAAGAAACGCAAGGATGAAGTTGAAACACGCAATCATGCCGACACTTTGGTATACGAAACCGAAAAGACAATGAAGGAACTCGGCGACAAGATCGCAGAAGGCGATAAGTCCAGAATCAATGCTGAAGTTGAAAATGTTAAATCTGCTCTCAACGGCAGCGATTCAGAGGCAATTAAAGCTGCAACCGAAAAGCTGACCGAGGTATCCTATGAAGTTTTCGGCAAGATTTATCAGCAGAACGGCGGTGCGGCCGGCTTTGATCCCAATGCAGGTGCGGCGGGCAGCGGCAACAACGGCAACGATGACGGCGTTGTTGATGCAGATTACGAAATTGTCGACAAATGATTCCGTTTAACCTGATAATATAAACGGCGGTACGGCGGCTGATTCCGGTTGGTACCGCTCAAAGAAAATCAATTTCCGCCGCGGATGCACAATAATAAAGCATTGGCGGCGGAATGAAGTGAACAGACCAAGCGTAGGGGCACGGCAGCTTCTGTCGAGCCCCGAAGGTTTGCATTGACGCCGACAGTTTTTCTCAAGACTTGGATGCAATGCAGTTTGGATTAAACGAAAAAACACCGGACGAAAGCCGATTCGGGATGCGATGCGTTTTTGAGCGGGTTTATCTTGGATGGATACTGATTCGGTGTTGAATTATTATTTCATGGGGGAGCACCATGGCAGAAAAAAAAGATTATTATGAAGTTCTCGGTGTTGAAAAAACGGCGAGTGATGACGAGATAAAATCCGCTTACAGAAAACTTGCAAAAAAGTATCACCCGGATCTGAATCCGAACAACAAAGAAGCGGAAGCAAAATTTAAAGAAGCAAACGAGGCATATGAAGTCCTTTCCGATAAGGACAAGCGTGCGAAGTATGATCAGTTCGGTCATGCGGCGTTTGATCCTTCAGCGGGTGCTTACGGCGGCGGCTTCAACGGATTTTCGGGTGCGGGATTCACGGGCTCCTTCACAGGGTTTGACGATATTTTGAATTCAATGTTCGGCAGCGGTTTCGGCGGAAGAAGCAGGAGTGCACGCGCGGATGCGCCGATGCAGGGCGAGGATTTGCGCTACTCTTTGACGATAACGTTCGAAGAGGCGGCATTCGGCTGCAAAAAGGAAATTTCGTATAAACGCGAAGAAAAATGCACCACATGCGGCGGCAGCGGAGCAAAGCCCGGAACAAGCAAAAAAACCTGTACACGCTGCAACGGCACGGGTCAGATTCGAGTTCAGCAAAATACAATGCTGGGCACGATGCAGAGTGTTCGTCCCTGTGATGCATGCGGCGGCACGGGCAAGATTATTGAGCAGCCCTGCGAAACCTGCCGCGGCAAGGGCAGAGTAAGCAATGTTGTGAAGGTTGTTGTTACAATCCCTGCCGGCATTGATGACGGGCAGAGTATTCGTCTCGGCGGAAAAGGTGACGCGGGCTATAACGGAGGTTCGGACGGCGATTTGCTTGTGACGATCCGCGTGAAGAGCAGCAAGCAGTTTGTCCGTGACGGCTATAACCTGTACACAAACCTTACGATTCCCGTAACAACTGCCGTTCTCGGCGGCGAGGTTACAGTTCCGACTCTTTCGGGTGAGTTAAAATATAACATTCCCGAAGGGACTCAAAGCGGAACAACATTCCGTATGCGCGAACAGGGCATACAGAAACTGCGCCTTCCCGGCAAGGGTGACCTTTACGTAAATGTCACCGTTGAAATTCCCAAAAAGCTTACAGCGGAACAGCGCGAGTTGTTTGAACAGCTTGCGGAATCAATGGGTACAAGTGTTCCTGCCGGAAAAAAACGGCGCGGACGCAAAAAGTAATCCATAAGCAAACAACAAAAAAGTAGCCGTTCGCTCAGAGCGGCTGCTTGATTTTGACTTGATATTAATAATTGGGAGCAACAAACGGAAAATAAGATTCCGAATGTTGAATGTGAGCAATTAATCAAATGCAAACAGGGACGGACAAGCCTTTAAGAACTGTCCGCCCCTGTTTTTTGTGTGCTGATGCAGAAAGCGTTTCAGACCAACTGTAATCTGTTACGCGGACTGCACTGCTTTGCGAATTATTAGGAGCGCATCAACGGATGTTATATCGCCGCTGCCGTTGATATCACAAATGCTGAAATCAAGGCTGCCGGAAACAGGCACTGCGATAATCTCAAGAGACATGCGAAGCACGGTGAGAGCATCGGCGGAAGTCACAATTCCGTTGCCGTCAACGTCACCGAGGAGACAGTATTCGGCGGTTACGGTGCGGTTTTCGGTAACGTTGACAAGGCTGCCGTTCCAACCGGTGAAAACATAACCGTCATGCGCGGGTGCGGCAGGCGCGGTGACATTGCTGCCGTGTTCAACGGAAACTTCGGCAATTGCGGAGCCGTTGAATCCGTCAACGAATGTAACAGTGTAGACATTGATCGAAAATACAGCGTCAACCGTCAAATCTTCGGCAGGCATGGTTTCGGGAACAACCCAGCCGGAGAAAGTGTATCCTTCGGGCACGGTGTATTCAGGCACGGTGATTGCTGCACCGACGGTGTAGGTCTGTTCGGCATAGAACTCGCCGTTGACGGTGTAGGTCAGAGTGTATTCGGGCAATGATGCGCTTACGGAGCCGTTCGTTGTGTGAATCTCAATATCGGTGACTGTGCCGCCGACAGGAAGATTAACAAATCTGTTCACATCAACGTTGACGGGAGTTGTGCCGGAGAACTCGGGATTTACGGTCGCCCTAACGGTGAGCAGAACATTTTCATCGATGCCGTTGCCCGTCATGGGAGCGTCCGCGCAGAGTGCACCGACATAAATCGTGCCGGGTGTTGTGGTGAAGTCAATAACGCTCATGGAAGTGTTTTCGAGAATTGCACCGGGAACGACTTCATTAACGGTTAGTTTTGTACTGTCGTAACCGATATGCATTTCAAGGGTGTGTGCTTCGAACTTGCCGCTTACGGTGATGGGAATCTCGACCTGCTGACCGGAAAGTGCGATGATTTCGGGCGCGGAGAAAGACGCCGAAACAGGAAGTTCTTCAACTAGGATGCGAAGTGCTTCTTCGGCTGCGGTGAGAACATCATAATTGCTGACAAGAGCCTGCTGTTCGGCGGTCAGAGCATCATATGCCTGCCTTGCCTCCGCAATGGCAGAGGCGCTCTCAAGGCTCACCTCTCCGATTGCGGAAATCTTTGCTATAACATCGCGAACAGGGGCATTCTGTTGATATTCGTCTTCAAGCTGCTGCAAAACCGCTGCGGCGGCATTTACGTCTTCCTGACTTGCATAAATCGCGGTTGCGGCATTCATGGCAGAATCGGGAATTTCAATGCCGTGTTCGTTAAGCACTGCGATAAGCGTGCTGAGCCTGTCTTTGTTTGCAACGGGGTAGAAAGATGTGTTATCACTGCCGCCCATTGCATAACCGCCGCCGATATCGCTGCCGTAGGCAACGGTGAACTGAACACGGACAACATCGCCGTCGGACAGGTATGAATCTGAGAAGCCGACATTGGGGAACACATTGTTAAGACAGTACATCCAGCCGGAAGCATAACAATAGTCGAATTCGCCGAGTTCGTTTTCACTGTAGCGATCTTCAAGTGTTATGCCCCAAGATGAAAGCGCATCAACAAGTTCTGCGGGAGCGTTGACAGGAGAGACAGGGATATTGGGGATCGTTCCGTCCTTAATGGTTGCAAGATAAAAGCCGCTTTCAACGCTGCCGGTGTGGGATTCGGTGAATCCGAAGCGGTTAAGCACACGCATCAGTATCTCGGCAGCACAGTCGCCGGCATAAATATCGGTAAGCACGGGTTCAACGATGTAACCTTCACCGAGGGAGAATGCTTCGATGCTGAAGATTGCCTGACCGACGTATTCGCCGTCTTCTGCGGGCTGATAGGTAATACTGTACGTCAACTCAGCATCGCCGGCGGAAACAACGACGGTGTTTTCACCTTCCACAGTAAAGTTCAAAGTGAAGCTCGTCTGCGTTGCATCGTCCCAAGTGGGGGAGAGTGCATCGCCGTTGAAAGTTGCGGTCGGGGTGACCTTGTTGCCGTCGCCGTCCTTTGCAATAACAAAGAACGTGCGTTTTGCTGTCTTCTGGATTATTCCGTCAGACAGGGTTGTTTCAATACTGTAATTGCTTTTCACAGCATCGGTTAAGGTTGCTGCGCCTGCAAAACTCATCGGGATGATTCCGATAAGCAGTGCGAGTGCAAGAAGGAAGGACAGAATTTTTTTCATTTTCTTTTCCCTTTCATTTTATTTTAAACGACCGGATACGAATCGCGGTCCGTTTAATTCTGTCGGAGCTTTATCCCGGAAGTTCATCATGATGATGTTCCGGGATAAAGCGCGGTCGTTCGGTGTTAAGGCGAATTATTCAATGCCCATTGCTTTGCGGAAAACGAGCAGTGCGTCAATGGATGT
>CALAXO010000001.1 GCA_937894955.1 uncultured Clostridia bacterium | reverse complement strand
ACTCTCAATCGTGGCCGCAAATCCCGTGCCCGCAGAACCGCAGCACTCCCCTGCCCCTCAGCGGAAAATGGGTTCAAACTTCATTCGGAAGAGTAAAAGCTTCCGTCTCGGTCGGCGGTCTGGAATTTTTACCCGAACGGGTGTATAATAAAATTCGGGCAATGATGGATCTTGAAAAGCTTTTAAAGCTTTTTGAAAATGAAGCGAAGAACTCACCGATGGACGGACTGAAAATAAAAAATAAAACTGAAGCTTTGAGTTTGAATATCAGGTTCAGACGTGCCGGAGACATGTTTTTTCCGGTAAATGCACCCGGAAAAACAAAGCTGAAAAAATACCTGATTGCTCAAAAAATCGATTCCGAACGGCGTGACAGACTGCCGCTGCTCGAATGCTGCGGCAAAATAGTATATGTATACGGAGTCGGAATATCCGATGATGTCAAAATTTCAAATGAAACGAAACATATTGTTTGCGTTGAGTTTGAAACGGAGAAAACTCAATTCGGATAATTGACTTGTTTTTCAAAAGAACAGCTGCGGCCGATTTGAAAAAACTCTTTGGCTCGCAAATAAAAAACAAAGTTACGGAGGAATAAAATGATTAATAAAACCGGACTGCACAACGATATCGATCATGTGCTTTTGGATCAGGAGACACTGCAGCGGAGGATTCACGAGCTTGCCGAGAAGCTTACGAATGATTACCGCGGCAAAAATCCTGTTTTCCTTTGCATACTTAAGGGTTCCGTACATTTTTTCAGCGATCTTGTACGTCAATTTGATGATTATTGTGAGATTGATTTTCTCGCGATTTCAAGTTACGGCAATGCAAGAAAAACTTCCGGAATAGTTCGCATTAACAAGGATCTTGACATGAGCATAACCGGACGGCATGTCATAATCGTTGAAGATATTATGGATTCCGGGCTGACTTTGAATCATCTCACAAGCATGCTTCGTGCCCGCGAGCCTGCGAGCCTCAAAATCGTTGCCCTGCTTGATAAACCCGAACGCCGCGAGTGTGCAATTACTCCGGATTATTACGGCTTTGTTGTTCCTAACGAATTTGTCGTGGGATACGGTCTCGACTATGCCGGCACATATCGAAACCTGCCTTTTGTGGGTGTTCTTAAGGAAGAGGTTCATGCCGATTAAACTTTGAAGCAACCGGGCATTTCACTCATTTGTAAAACGGTTTGCTCGGGTTTTCAAAAATACAACGGAAATTGATTTATAATTAACGAAAAATTGATAATTCGGAGCTATAATGCCCGAAACAGAAACGGAGGAAATATGAAAGTATTGCTTACCGGCGGTGCGGGATATATCGGTTCACACACCGCAGTTGAATTGATAAACGCAGGCTATGACGTTATTATTGCGGATGATCTGTCAAACTCTTGCCGCGAAGTTGTGAAACGCATTGAAGAATTAGGCAAAAAAACTGTCAGTTTTTATGAAATTGATGTGTGCAGCGAGGCTGCGCTCGAACAGGTTTTTTCCGAAAATGATATTGATGCCGTGATACATTTTGCGGGTAAAAAAGCAGTCGGAGAATCGGTTGCGAAACCGTTGATGTATTACAAAAACAATCTTGATGCAACAATGAATCTGCTTGAAGTTATGCAGCGTCATGATGTAAACAAGCTCATCTTCAGTTCGTCGGCGACCGTTTACGGCGTGCCGAAAATCGTTCCGATTGACGAAAAGCAGCCCACATGGTGTACAAACCCTTACGGCTGGACAAAATACATGAGCGAACAAATTATGCGTGATGTTTGTGCGGCAAATCCGAAACTTTCGGTAATTCTCCTTCGCTACTTCAATCCGATAGGCGCGCACGAAAGCGGTAGAATCGGCGAAGATCCGAAAGGGATCCCGAACAATCTTATGCCGTATATATCACAGGTTGCAATAGGCAGACGCGAAAAGCTCTCTGTTTTCGGCAATGATTATAATACTCACGACGGAACCGGAGTACGCGATTACATACACGTTGTTGACCTCGCAAAAGGTCATATTGCTGCACTTAAATATGCGCAAAATGAAAGCGGCTGTGTCGAAATCAACCTCGGCACCGGCATAGGTTACAGCGTGCTTGATATCGTTCACGCTTTTGAAAAGGCAAACGGCATTGAAATTCCGTATGTTATAACCGAACGCCGTTCGGGCGATGTCGATGCCTCGTTTGCAGATGCACATCTTGCGGCTGAACTTTTGCATTGGCATACCGAAAAAACGCTTGAGGATATGTGCCGTGACACATGGCGCTGGCAACAGATGAACCCCAACGGTTATAGGGAGGAATAAGAATGAAAAAACGCGGGGAAGGCAAAACTGCAAAAAAACGTGCACTTCGAATAATAATTATTATTCTGCTTGTGGTTGTTTTTTTGAGCATACCTTTGATGATTGTTTGCTGCAAACTCGGGCAGATGAACAGAAATGCGGTTTCAACAGTCAAAAAACCGCAAATAATACCGGGCGAGACAGCAACTCCCCCCGCGTTGATTAAGGCCGATCCCGATCAAGTCGATACAACAAAGGATTTCGACCCTGCACTGATCGACGACATAAAAATGGGTGACGATTCGATTTTTAACGAAAGCAGAATTGATAAGGATGTTGTAAATATAATGCTTTTCGGAAGCGATGTGCGCGAGGGTGAACGGCACGGAAGGTCGGACACGATGATGATCCTTTCGTATAACCGAAAGCTGCGGACGGCAAAACTTGTTTCTCTTTTGCGCGACACGTGGATTTATATCCCTGATCGTGATACATGGAATCGAATAAACACTGCCTATTTCTTTGGCGGTGTCGGGCTTGCAATAAATACCGTCAACAGCAATTTCGGAATGGACATTCAATATTATGTGAAAGTTGATTTCGAATCCCTGAAAGAAATTGTTGATACTGTCGGCGGAATAGATGTGTATCTTACGGAACGCGAGGTTGAATACATAAATAAGGGTTCAGAAAATGATGCATTGCCCGTAAAAGAAGGCTGGCAGCATCTGAACGGTCGGCAAACGCTGGCACATTCACGCAACAGATCCATCGGCGGTGACGGCGATTGGTCAAGAGCGCGAAGACAGCGAGACGTTATGTATGCTTTTTTTAAAAAAGCAAAGGCCGAAAAATCCATTGCTTCGCTCACTGCATTGGTAAACAACCTGACAAAATATGTTGAGACGAACATGAGCCCGATGCAGATTATCGATCTTGCTGTTAATGTCGTGTTTGGCGGCGATTTAACTCTTGAAAACCGTGCGCTCCCTTTTGAAGGAACATGGGACTATGCATGGGAAGGAAAAATGGCTGTTATTCATATAGATATTGCTGATAATAAAAGGCTTTTGCATGAATACCTCTATGGGGCGCAATAGCTTCTGCATCTTGTGAGTACTTGTGCCGGTTGAAGCA
Organism: uncultured Clostridia bacterium; assembly: GCA_937894955.1. Classification (GTDB taxonomy): domain Bacteria; phylum Bacillota; class Clostridia; order Christensenellales; family CAG-138; genus PeH17. The sequence goes on along the minus strand of CALAXO010000001.1, from coordinate 20,003 downwards.
TCGAAACTTTGGTGAGGAAAGAAAATGGGCAGATTGTTTGATGAATGGAAGCATAAAAACGCTGAAAAGGACGGAAAATCAGAGAATGAAAAGGCTCGCAGTGAAATCATTAACAAGCGTGCACTGCTGATTTTCAATCCCGTTGCAGGAGAAGGCAGATCATTAAGATTACTTTCTCAAGTTGTGAAACACATGACGGATAACGGCTATGCCTGCACAACACTTACAACAACTAACAGCGGATCTGCAACCGAATATGTTAAAAAATACGGCGCAGAGAATGAGATTGTTGTTTGTTCCGGCGGCGATGGAACTGCGAACGAGGTCATCAGCGGCATTATGCAGCTCCCAAGGGAGAAACGCCCGCGCATGGGCTATGTGCCTTCCGGCAGCACGAATGACTTTGCGAACACGCTCTGCATTCCAAAGAACATTGATGAAGCTGTCAAAAATATTACCGATGGAAATTGTACTACAATTGACGTCGGCAGTTTTAACGGCAGATTCTATGCGTATGTTGCCGCTTTCGGCGCATTTACCGATGTTGCCTACTCGACTTCGCAAAACGCAAAAAATGTGTTTGGTTTTCTTGCTTATCTTGCGAAAGGGTTTGATACACTGAAAAAAATTCGTCCGATAAAGGCTGTTTTTGAAATTAACGGAGAAACGATTGAGGATGAATTTATCCTTTGCACGGTCAGCAACTCGCGAATCATTGCGGGAATTGTAAAGCTGAAGCCTGAAATGGTTGAAATGAACGACGGAATGTTCGAGGTAATTTTGATTAAGTATCCTCAAAATGCACTTGAACTCACAAAAATCGTAAACGCGATCACAAGCGGCGAAATGAGTTGTGAATACATCAGAATGTTTCGTGCATCCGAATTGCATGTGCATTTTCCGAATGGAAGCGTAAGTTGGACGCTTGACGGTGAACAGGAAAAAAATATTACTGAAGCGCATATAACAAATATTCATTCGGGAATAGATATTATGTGCGGCAGAATTGAATAAATTTTTGATGCCGAGCCTTCAGCTGACATTGCCGAAGCAGCAGCACGTATATAATTCACGAGATAACTTGAATATATTGACTGTCGGTGTTAAAATCGGTTGGTTATTAATAATCAGGAAAGTGTAACCGAATGGAAGAGAATCAAAAGAACAAAAACAAAATGGGCATTATGCCTGTCGGAAAATTGCTTGCGAATATGGCAATTCCGATGGTAATTTCCATGCTTGTGCAGGCAATGTACAATGTTGTGGACAGCTATTTTGTTGCAAAAATCAGCACCGACGCACTGACGGCAATCTCACTCGCTTACCCGATACAGATGCTGATGATCGCTGTTGCGGTCGGAACATCCGTCGGCATGAACTCGTATATGTCGCGCAAACTCGGCGAAGGAAACACGGAGGCTGCAAACAAAGGTGCAAGCAACGGCTTGTGCCTGCTTTTGCTGTCCGCAGTTGTATTCGCAATATTTGGGTTTGTGCTCACTCCGTTTTTCAAGCTTTTCACCGATGATCTGCAGCTCATTGAAATGGGTGTTGATTATCTTGAAATCTGCATGGTTTTCGGATTGGGTGTATTTATTCAAATCGGCTGTGAAAGAATATTGCAGTCAATGGGCAAAACCGGGCTTTCAATGGTAACACAGCTTGTCGGCGCGGTTGTTAATATCATTCTTGACCCACTCATGATTTTCGGAATCGGCCCCTTCCCGGCAATGGGCGTGGCAGGCGCGGCATATGCTACAGTAATCGGACAATGGGTCGGAATGATTATGGCACTGACACTCGTATTTTTTAAGGAACATGAGGTAAAAATAAGCTTCAGGGATTTCCGTCTCTGCGGTGAAACGGTGCGCGAAATATATCGAGTCGGCATTCCGAGCATTGTTATGCAGTCGATAGGTTCGATAATGAATGTCGGCATGAACGCGATTTTTTCAAGGATTCTAATGAGTAACGCCGGTGTTGCAACGTTCGGAGTTTATTTCAAAGTTCAATCAATAGTTTTTATGCCGTTGTTCGGAGTTACCAACGCCAGCATGTCCATTTTTGCTTATAATTACGGAGCAAGAAACAGGCTGAGGTTTGAAAAGACATGGAAAATGACACTTTGCATAACAGCAATCATTATGAGCATCGGCACACTGCTGTTCCAACTGTTCCCGCAGCAGATAGTGGCTCTCTTTGACTCCGAGGGAAACATTACTGCTGAAGGAATTTCGGCATTTCGAGTTATTTCTTTGCATTTTCCTATCGCGGCTGCATCAATTACGATGTCTGTAACTTTTCAGGCAATCGGACACGGAATCAAGAGCATGTTGATGTCCATACTGCGCCAGCTCGGAGTTTTGCTCCCTGCCGCCCTTGTGCTTGCGCTTGTTTTCAAATCGGTTGAGTCAGTTTGGTGGTGCTTTGTGATTGCAGAGGTTTCCGCTGTTATTTTTGGAATTATTTCATTGACGAAAATTTGGAGACACGAAATTGAGCCGATGCCCGACGGCGCAGCGGTCTGAAAATATTGTACAATTAATCAAACGTTAAATATTAAGCGGGATGCATTGATTCATCTCGCTTATAAATATATTTGAAATGAACAGCAAGGGTGATTCAAAAAATTATCCGAGTGTTGTATAATATTCGATAAGGAAATCATTGTTTATAATGCGGGGGGTAATATTCAATGCGTACCTGTAAAAAATTACGAACACTGCTGAGCGCAGTTCTGATAGGTGTGCTTGTTATGCCGTTTAGAATATTGCATGAGTCGGCGGCTGTGTTCAAAGATCTAAAATATCAATTCGAAATTGAAGAAAATGCGCTGTATATTCATAATTTGCGGAACTGTTTCAGAAATGCCTCTCTTATTGCCGATGCGGAATGTGTCGGTGAGGCAACATACGGCGACAGGGCAGTTTCTTTATTTCGGGTGCTTGATGTTTTTGCAGGCAGTGCAGAAAGTTCTGATATAATTAATGTTTCAATAAACTATACTGTCGGTGAACGCTGCATTCTCTTTCTTGCTGATGAGAATGAAGGTGAATTCAAATACAGAAAGATATATGTTCCGGTCAAAAATGGAGTAATGAAAAACAACGGAACGACAGTTCACATGAGCGACGGCAGAAATGTTCAAATTAACTCAATAAAGCGCGAAATTGCTGCAATGAAATCTGAATTATTTGTTCCAAACGAATATATGTTCTATTCAAATCTGGATGAATTGCTTGTCGGCTGCAATGAATACTTTATCGGCAGGGTTGACAGTGTGTCCCCATATATGCCGACTTTATGCAGGTCTGGCGAGCGCGGTGAAACGGTAAGGAGTGAACGCAATTCACTGCGCATTGGCGTGACGGTTTTAAATTCATTGGGCGGAGGACTGCGAAGCGGTGAAAAAATAATGATAACTCAATTGAATGATATGTACCGCAATGTAATTGATGCTTCAACTTTAAAAGCAGTCCGAGGCGACGTCACCGAAGAGGAATTGCCTGTGAACGGTGATGTATGTCTGTTTTTTATAATAAAAAGTCCGGATGACAAAGTCAATTTCTTTTTCCCGGTTAACCCGTATCAGGGGTATGTGAAAATCAGGAGTGACGGCAGACTGAATTCGTGTTCGAACATGAATCCCGCAATTACGGATAATTTCACATTGCTGATGTTTACGAGTAGCTTTTATAAATGAATCAGCTGCAATCTGTATTTTATTATGTACAAACACCGGTTGCTTGACGCTTGTTTTCTTATGAAAAGATTTAAATACACAAAAAAGCCCGGAGGTTGAATTGAAAAATTACGATGTTGCTGTTGTACGCTGCAGGAATTATGATGGCGAAACAGTCAAACCTGCACTCGAGGAGGCCATAAATGCGGTGAACGGCTTGGATTTTGTCAAGCCCGGAATGAAAATAATTATTAAGCCCAATCTTGTTTCGTTCAAAAAGCCCGATGCTGCCGCAACAACCCATCCCGCCCTGCTTGAGGCACTTGTTGAAATGCTTTTGGCACGCGGCGCGGATGTTACGATAGGCGACAGTCCCGGCGGTCCGCATTCGCTGCCCCTGCTGAATCGCGTTTATGCAGCAACGGGCATGGAGCAGCTTGAAAAGCTCGGTGCAAAGCTGAATCGCAATATGAACGAAAAAACTGTTGACTTTTCTGAAGGAAAAGTACTGAAAAATTTCACATATACAGAGTATTTGGATGAGGCTGATGCAATTATTGATTTCTGTAAATTGAAATCGCACGGAATGCTTGGCATGAGTGCGGCGGTTAAAAATCTGTTTGGGACGATTCCGGGTCTTAAAAAGCCGGAAGTTCATTATAAATTTCAAAACGATGCTGAATTTGCCGATATGCTTGTTGATCTTAATGAGTATTTTAAACCGAAACTTGCAATTTGTGATGCCGTTGTCGGAATGGAGGGCAACGGTCCGACTGCCGGCACGCCGCGCCAAATCGGTGCAATTATTGCGTCGAAAAGCACATATTATGCCGATGTTATCGGTGCAGAGCTGATCGGGATGAACATTGACGGTCTGCCAACGCTTCAAGCAGCCTATGAACGTGGTTTTGCTCCTTCATCCGGTAAAGATTTGAATGTGTACGGTGATATTCGCCCGTTAATCGTTGACGATTTTAAAGCCCCGCCGGTGCGCGGATTGAGCTTCATGCGCAAAGGCAATTTGCTTCATTTTGTAAGCAAAGCAGCACTTGAACATAAGCCAATGCTAAAAAAACGTCTTTGCATCGGCTGCGGTGAATGTGCAAGGATGTGTCCTGCAAAAGCAATAGAAATCAGAAATAAAAAACCGCACATTAATCGCGAAAAATGTATTCGATGTTTTTGCTGTCAGGAGTTTTGCCCGCGTGCTGCCATGGTTGTGCACAGGCCTCTTGCCGCAAAGGTGCTGAACAAGCTGAAGCTGTAATCTGACCGAACACTTTTGACAGTACGTAGTATTAATATTCTTATGAAGGAACGGAGAAAATAATGTGGACTGCTGAGCAGCTTCGTGCAATTAACGAGGATGGAAACCTGCTTGTTTCGGCTGCTGCGGGTGCGGGCAAAACTGCGGTTATGACCGAACGCATTGCTCGAATTATTGCTTCGGGAGTTGATGTTTCAGGTATACTTGTTGTAACATTTACGAATCCCGCCGCTGCGGAAATGAAACAGCGAATCGAGCGGCGTCTGTCGGAGCTTGCGGAGTCAACCGATGAAATAAAGTTGAAAATACATTTGCACGATTCGGCAATAAATATTTCTACAGCGAATATTTCAACCATTCACAGCTTTTGCGGAAATGTTCTGAGAAGGAACTGTCATATTGTCGACCTTGATCCGGCGTTCAGAACCGCTGATGCAGCAGAGGCCGCTTTGCTGCGCCTTAAAGCATTGGATGATATATTAGAAGAGGCATATTTGGATGCGGAAGGAACTAAAGATTCTGATTTTCGTTTGCTTTGTGACGCCCTTGTTCGTGATGATGCGCTTTGCACTCTTATTGAGGACACCTATGATTTTATTATGGCGCGCCCGGATCCGTTCGGTTGGCTTCATGAGGCGGTTGAGGCATACGGAAGCAGCTTTGAAACGTTTTCCGAAAAGGCATCGGAGTGCCTGATTTCTACCGCAAAAAGGAACGTATCGACGTTTTGTGATATGGCGAATGAGCTTTATCACTGCTTTGCGAACGAAAATAATCCTGAACTTGAAGTGTATGTGAAACTGCTTCAAACGGATATGAGATTTTATGACGAGCTGATGCAGCTGAAAACTTATTCCGATTGGCACTGTAAAATTGCGTCACATGCTTTGGCAAAAATCCCGTCAAGAAGGGGCGGTGCGCCTGCGGAGCTGAAGGAATATCGCGAAAAAGTCAAAGACCAATTAAAAAAAATAAGTGAAGCTTTTTGCTGTTCGTATGATATGGAGCGCGAAAATGCAGCGCGGATTTATCCTTGCCTGCAAAGTCTTGAAGCGATCGTTCGACGGTTTGCGGAGCATTATTCCGAGTTAAAGCGTGAAAATGCACTTATCGATTTCAATGATATGGAGCAGCTTGCATATACCGTGCTTCAAAATGATGAAATTGCGGCTGAATATAAGGAAAAATTTAAATATATTTTCGTTGATGAATATCAGGACACCAACAGTATACAAGATGCAGTAATTGCCGCCGTTTCAAACGGGCATAATCTGTTTATGGTCGGAGACGTCAAGCAGAGCATATACCGCTTCCGGCAGGCCGAACCGGAAAATTTTTTGTCAAAATATCAAAGTTATGATGGCAAGTTTGGAAAAAGAATTGATTTGAATGCAAATTTCAGAAGCATGACGTCAGTTTTAAATGCAGCAAACAGTCTGTTTTCAAAAATCATGCTCGGCGATGTCGGTGAAATTGATTATTCCGACAATGCTGAATTGCGAATGGGCGCGGAAACTGCAACCGGCAGTGCGGAAATTTGCTTAATTGACCTTTCGGGTGAGAAAGACGAAAGCGAAAACGAAGTCGAATCGGTAACTGACTCCGCAAAGGAAAACGATGAGCCGGAAGCCATAGAAGCCGAGGCACGCTGTGTCGCGGATAAAATACGCTATTTGATTGAAAACGTTGAAGTGTTTGATAAAGAAATTAATCGGGTACGAAAGCCGATGTTTTCTGATTTTGCCGTTCTGATGCGACGCACCAAGGGTGTTGCTCTTCGATTTGTAAATGTAATGACGGAACAGGGCATTCCATGCGCGGCCGAACTCGGAGATGGGTATTTTGACGCAATTGAGGTGCAGATATTCTTAAACTTGCTAAGAATTATAGACAATAGAAGGCAGGATATTCCGCTTTTAAGTGTTATGCGCTCCCCTATCGGCGGGTTCAATGAGGATGAGTATATACATATTCGAACCGATTTCGGCGGTGAAGAGTTCATTGACAGACTCACGGAGGCCGCTCAAAGCTTTCAAAACGGCACGAATAATGCGGAATACTGCCGCAAGGCAAATTATTTCCTGGGAAATGTTGACAGATGGCATGAAATGAGCCGCTTTTTAAGCGTTGATGAATTGATAGGCACTCTTCTGGATGAGACATTTTATTATGTTTATGTCGGTGCGCTGCGCGGCGGCGCGGTTCGGCAGGCAAATCTTGATTTATTGCTTGAAAAGGCACAAGCTTTTGTTGCAAACGGCAAAAGCGGGCTCCACGGATTTGTAACGCTGATGGACAGTCTGAGGGATAATGTCAGCATGGGTGCGGCTCAGCCTTCCGCAGTTGATGCGGTTCGCGTAATGAGCATACACAAGAGCAAGGGTTTGGAGTTCCCGATTGTTTTTATTTGCGGAACAACGTCGGAATTCAGTAAAAAAAGCCACAAAGCCGATGCTGTTTTTGACAGAGAACTTGGAATCGGCTTCCGCATGCGCGGTAAAAAACCGCTCACTCCCCTGCTGCGTCGTGCAATTATAATGCGTGAAGATGACAGGTTGGTTTCTGAGGAGATGCGTAATCTGTATGTTGCAATGACGCGGCCGAGGGAGAGACTTTATATCATAGGCTCAAACAAAAAAATGGCAGATTTGTTAAAAAAATTTGCTGCGCCTTTGTCAAAATCCCGCATAATGAATTCCAAATGCTATCTCGATTGGATGCTCGGGGCATATTTTCCGCTTGGTATTAACATTGATAATGCGGGTTCAGCGGGTGTGAAATGCGCAATCGGAGCTGATAAACTTTTGCTGCGCTGCATAAAAAAAACATCGAACTCAATTGATGGAACACGAATGAGCAAGGCTGAATATATCAAATGGAGTGAAGAAGCACGCAGCACCGATTGCAGTGCCGTGAGCCGCAGGCTTGAGTACCGCTATCCGTTTGAAGATGACACCAAGCAAAAAAGCAAACTCAGCGTCACAGAAATAACTAAAGGCGAAAAACGTTTAATTGATTATGATTTTTCTCCTTCTGTTCCGGTTTTTTTACAGCCTGAACATGTGTTGACCGGAGCGGAGCGGGGAACTGCAGCGCATACACTTCTTCAAATGCTTCCTCTCGGAATTCGAACCGAGGCGGAAATAAGTATTGTGCTCGAAAGACTTTCAGCGGATGGCGTTTTGTCCGAACAACAGGCGAAATCTATAAATATGTTTGCAATAAAACGTTTTCTGCAAAGCAAATTGTACGAGCGAATGATGGCCGCCGCAAATGACGCCAATGAACTGATAAAGCGTGAACTTGAGTTTACGTTATTGCCGGACGTCAACAAAAATAATGTTGTGGTGCAGGGAATAATTGATTGCTGCTTCACCGAAAATAACGAGTGGATCATTGTAGATTACAAAACAACGAGCACACGTGACAAAGACCCGCGGGATGTTGCGAATTCATACCGTATGCAGCTGCAAATTTACGCGGACGCATTGCAAAAATTGTCCGGGTTGCCGGTGAAAGAGACTTGGGTATTTCTGTTGAGTGCGGGTGAAGCGTTCCGCGTGAGTCGGGAAAAGGCATAGAAGGCATAAAAAGAACTGTCGGCTGCTCTGAAGCAAACAGCGGACGACTCATGAAGTTATTTATAAAAAACCCATGCTGATTTGTTGACAACACGGAAAAAAATCCTTATAATAAAATAAATTGGTATGTGCTTTCGCAAGGTTCGAACTGCACATGCAGACTCAGGAGGCAGAAACATGGCAGAAGTTGTACAGCTTACTCTGGCGGGCAAAAAGGCTCTCGAAGAAAAGCTTGAATATTTAAAAAATGTCCGCAGGGCGGAAATAACCGAGGAAATCGCTGTTGCGCGTTCCTTCGGAGACTTAAGCGAAAATGCGGAATATGACGCTGCGAAAGACGCACAAGCTCATAATGAACTCGAGATTATGGAGCTTGAATCGATGCTCAAAAACGTTGTGATCATTGATGAAACTCATACCGACGGCAAAACAGTCACAATGGGTTCAATCGTTCGCATTAAATTCGTTGATTTGGGGTTTGAAGATGAGTTTAAAATTGTCGGTTCTGCTGAAGCGGATATCGATGCAAGACCCAAGAGCATTTCAAACGATTCCCCTGTCGGCGCTGCGCTTTTGGGAAAATCAATTGATGAAATCACCAATGTTGTGGCTCCCGGCGGTCTTATGAAGGTTAAAATCATCTCAATCAGAAGATAACCTTTAACAGATGTGCTCACGTTACGATGATGGAGAACTAGTATAAATGGAAGAAAAAAACACAATCAACATAGAAGAAAACAACACTGTAAACGCTGAAGAACTTCACGAACTGCTTCAGATTCGCCGCGATAAGCTTGCGGCGCTTCAGGCTGCCGGAAAAAATCCGTTTGACATTGTAAAATTTGACCAAACGGATTTCAGCACTGACATAAAGGCAAACTACGAGGCATATGAGGGCAAAAAAGTCTCTGTTGCCGGCCGAATGATGTCAAAACGTGTTATGGGTAAGGCAAGTTTTGCAGGGCTTCGCGATGCGAAAGGCGATATTCAAGCCTATGTTCGCCGCGATGATATCGGCGAAGAATCATATTCCGATTTTAAAGCATATGATATTGGCGATATGCTCGGCATTACCGGATTTGTTTTCAAAACAAAAACAGGCGAAATCTCCATTCATGCGGAAACAGTTACGCTGCTTTCAAAATCATTAAGGCCTCTTCCGGAAAAATTCCATGGCCTTCGTGATACTGATTTGCGTTATCGCATGCGCTACGTTGACCTTATTATGAACCCCGAGGTTCGCACAACTTTCATTAAGCGCAGCCGAATTATTTCCGAAATTCGCAGATACCTTGATGAGCGCGGATTTTTGGAAGTTGAGACCCCTATTATCAACACCGTTGCAAGCGGCGCGAATGCGCGTCCCTTTATAAGCCATTACAATGCGCTTGATTTGGATGTTTTTATGCGCATTGCAACCGAGCTTCCGCTCAAAATGTGCATCGTCGGCGGCTTGGAAAAGGTTTATGAGATAGGTCACCAGTTCCGCAACGAGGGCATGGATGCGACGCATAATCCCGAATATACAAGCATGGAGCTTTATCAGGCTTACACCGATTACCACGGAATGATGGAACTTGCCGAAAATCTGCTTTCCCACTGTGCGAAAACGATTCTCGGTACTACAAAAATCACATATCAAGGCAAAGAAATTGACCTCACTCCCCCCTTCCGCCGCCAAACCATGAACGATGCGGTTCTTGAGCACACCGGCGTTGATTTCTATGCATGCAGGGACGGCGCGGAGGCAATTGAAAAAGCAAAGTCCCTCGGCCTCGAAATTGATGATAAAACGGCGCCCATCGGAAAGGTTCTTTTTGCGGCATTTGATGAGTTTGTTGAGAGCAAGCTCATTCAACCCACGTTTATTATCGACTATCCCGTTGAGGTTTCTCCACTCACAAAGCGTAAACCTGATAATCCCGGGATCGTTGAACGCTTTGAGCTCTTCATTGCCGGTGCAGAGTATTGCAACGCTTTCAGCGAGCTGAACGACCCCATCGACCAGCGTGCGCGTTTTGAACAGCAGGCGCAGGAAAAAGCAAAAGGCGACGATGAGGCAATGCCCATTGACGAAAACTTCATCGCTGCACTTGAATACGGAATGCCCCCCACCGGCGGCATCGGTTTCGGCATCGACAGGATTATCATGCTCCTTACCGATTCCCCCACCATTCGGGACGTTCTGCTCTTCCCCACAATGAAGCCTATTGACTGATTCGATGCACGCCGCTCAGAGCAGTCCAAAGCAATTCTGCAGCAGCTGATTGTTGAATCAATAAATCCCGCCCGAGGCAAAAGCTTCAGGCGGGATTTGTGCATTGACTATCGGTTTACCTGCAATTGATAGGTGATTGACGTCAAGGCGTCAATGCGCTCTGTTCCTCTTCCGATTATTGTAGCATTCCGAACAGTATTTTTTCAGTTCTCCCCTAATGGGATCGGGCTCGCGTTTGCGCTGTTTACAAACCGGACAAAGCAGCTGCGGGTCAATCTGAACTTTAGGCTGTTCGGTTGCAGTATTTGTTCTTCCGGCCGGCGGTGCAACGTTTCGAGGGACTGCATCATCGGAAACGGGCAGCAAAATGCCGTATCCGACATTTGTTTTTGCACCGACGCCGAAATAACACAGCAGCATTCGGAACAGTTCCTGTTTATTCTCTGCGGAAATTTCTATGCCGCTTGAGAGCGTTGCATGATGCAGAATGAAACGGAATTCGAAGGTCACTCCGGGCAGAATCTTGATGATATGTATCGGATTCGGATTCTTCATCAGGTTTTTGTCCAAAGGGTAATGCGGCGTGATATAGTCCGCACCGAGAATGCTGCCGTCTTTGCTGCCTTTGGCAAGCACGGCATCAAGGAAGATATCGCTGCCTTCGAAAATATCCTTATCAAGCTCGTCTATGTCTTTGTCACAAATGCTTTCATTTTCGAGTATTTTAATAAGGAAATCAATGACAGCGGGGCGGCGGTCCGCAAATGAACTTCGGAGAATGCCCTTAACACCTGATGAAGGGAGATAGGGCTGACCTGTGACATAGGAAAAAGAGAAGCCGCATTTAATGTCCGACGATACAGCTCCGGAACCGTGCGGATTGCCCGTTCCGATGAGCAAACCCGGGTAATCTGTTTTTAACCGAAATTTTTTGAAACTTTCGCCGAAATGCTTTTCAAGCTCTTGGCAGGCGGAAAAATCGGCGTCCGTGAATTTCTGCGTAAAGATAGTTCTGTTTTTCTCTTTAATGTCCTTCTCAAATTTTTTCGAATTACCCGGGGTGAGCTGCTCATAATACAGCTTGTTGAATATAAGGTTGATGTTATTCACTTTCACCGTCACCTTTCTCGGCATTGTCCGAATTCTTCTCGGGCAGGAGTTTGTAAAAATTCATTGCAAGCTTCAGCGCAACAGAAGCGTTAATGAACTTTTCACGCACCTCCGACTGATCCTGGCTGCACAACCACTTGAAAATCTCATCCGGCGTCGATATCTCTCCGTTGGAGATGATAAAATACATCGCCTGCAAAAGCTTTGGCCTGTCTGCAACGGCTTTGCCCTGCCGGGAAAAGAATGCGGCTGCGGACTTGATGCTGCCCATGGTGACGGCTGCACCAAAGTTGGAGATCTGGCTCCGATAGGTGCGCTGAACACATCTAACCCCGTTTTGTATTTCCGAAATGCCGCATTCATTTATGGCATTGTAAGCTATATTTAACCATGAGTCTACCACACGCTTGTTCATTCCGCGCCTCCGTTCTGTGCCGCAGGCATGGGAATGATGCTGCACTTTGTGAATCCCCTGCCGATGGAAGCGTTTCCGCCGAACTGAATGATGTTGTGTAGGGCGAAATCAAGCTCAAGATTCGGTTCGGGTGAAAGAATCAGTGTGAAGAAAACGCTCTTTGCAGGCACAACCTCTTCATACCAAAGGTTATTTTCATCTCCGACTTTGTTCCTTGCCGTAACAGGAAGCGGATAGCGGCTTGGAGCGAGCTCTTTTGCAATTGCAAATCTTTCACCGAGGAACAGCCGGAGCTTTGAAAATTTATACTCTTCGGCGGCGGAAAGAAAGCCGGTCGGCTCACCTTCAACTTTTGTTTTAGTTTCGTTGCTGAAATTTGCCGTAACGAGAAAATTATTTTTCCCAAAATTCGGAAAAGGCAGCTCATGGATTCCGAACGGATTGCAGTTGAAACAGTCCAAAAGATAAAGCATGTCGTTTAATGCGGGAACGGTCGCAACAAGCACACTCGGATGAACCGAATTTGCAAGACGAAGCGGACGCGCAATGAATTTTGCATCAAAAAACTTGTACTTTCCTCCGCCGTCCGCCTCGTCCTTTGTTGACGGTTTGCCGAAAATCTTTTCAAGGCTATCTTTATCAAGGTGTTCGGAAAAATACTCGCGCATCGCGCCTTTAATGCCGGATGAATGAACGGTTGGGTTGCCGTTCAAATCCTTTTGAACCTCATTATCAATAATGTTATAGTTGCTTTCACCCGAGTCAACATGAAGGTCGGTCAGGCATTCCATCTTCAGAAGTGTGGTGTTCATACGTTATTTTCCTTTCTTTTTCCGATTATTGCAATATTCATACCGATTTTTGTGAGGTTTGCCGTGCACGGAGCATTGGCTTCCGGGTCCGCTCCGCTGTCGGATTCGATGCAGGCTTTAAGAGCCGCTGCATCGCTTGATTTAAAGATGCTGCCGGCTGAAATGAGGTGATATACGTTCGCACCTTTGCTGACTTTGCCTTTCAGCGATACGCTGTATGCACGGTGATCGCGCATTGCGAGTGCGGTAAAGAAACAGTGTTTATAAACGTCGGCTGTAAATGAAGAGTCCCCGCGCAGATAAACCGTGTCGGGATAAATCAGCTCCGCAAGTGCATTGTTAATTGAATCCTCCTCTTCCGCGAAACGGACGGTAAAGGCTGTTCTTCCCTGCCCCATGAACACAACGGTGCTGTTCGGCGGAGTCACATCATCGCGCAGCGTAACATAAACGGAAAAAGCAAAGCCGTCTTGCAGCTGATAACATTCGCGCTTGAAGAAGGCGGATTTGTATTGCTTCTTTGAAATGCCGATGCGCTGAACTTTTTGAAAAAGCCAATGAGCGGGAATTTGGCTGCCGCTGCCAACATACATATAGCTGTTCGCGAGCCCGTTTTTGACTTTGAACGACTTACAGAAACCGCGCCGGATGCCGTTGTCACTGCCGTCAACCGAAAACGCGAACTCATCAAAAATAAAATCGTCGGGCGAGAACGGTGCATAAGGGAAGCTTTTTTCGTTATCGGGATCGGCGGAGTAAACAAAATCATTGAGTTCGTCCGAATCGGAAATGCAGTGATCTCTCGGCGTCGGAACAAGTGCTTCAGCCTTTTTTGTGTCATAAATGAAGAGCGGAGACAGCTTTTTAATTGCACCGAAATCCTGTTCGGAGCTTGAGCCAATGTCGAAACCGCCTTGGCCGATGAGATTATCAACGGCAGCTTGCTCATTGTAACTCAGACTGTATTTTCGGTCGGGCTTGAAAAGCCGACGCCCCTCGTATTCAAAATTGTACAGCAGAGCATATCGCAATGCTCCGAGCAGTGTTGATTGCGACGGCGTTTGTTCGCTTGATATAAAGCTTCTGCCGCCCGTGTCGAACGAAAAGGTTTTTTCATTGCCGAAAAAGTATGCTCCATGCGGAACAAAATCAGCACGATAGGTTTTGCTCAATCTCTTTCCCCCCTTTTTTCAATGTAGAATTTTGCAATGCGGAGAACAAACTCCATTGCGCGAACCGCATTCGCTGCCGCATCGGACGCTTTACCGGCACTGTGCTCGGCTTCTTCGAAAACACGAATATCGGCGTTTGCAGTCAATCGACTGTAGAACGCGGGAAGCGTTTTGTAAAGGTAGTCCGAATATTTGCCGTCAACATGTATCGACGAATCGAACATATTGCGGAACAATTCCCGAACGGTTTCAAAGTCGGCTGGGGTCGCCAGCCTGTTGAAACCGATGAACAGCGGAGCAAAGGAACAGAATGCGTAAATCACCGAATGCAGCAAGCCTTCGTCAAAGCTTTTAGGCATGTCATCAAGAAAACTTGTGAATGCAGTCAATCCGTCAACGCCCTTCAGAGCGAGGCACTCGCTCTGCCCGGAATGTTTCTGAAGCCGCACGGCAACGCAGTTTTTGCCGCATCTGTTCTTTGCGTAATCGAACAGCAAGTAGGCTGAATCATCAAGAGCTTCATAAAGCGGAAATTTGCTGTAGCATATGCTTATGCCGAGCGACAGGGACGGCACGGGGATTGACTCTTCGCCGGGCTTCTTTTCGGCATTTGCCGCTTTAATTGCATCGATATAGGTTTTAAACGATTTTTGGAACAAATCCTTTGCATCCCTTGCAAAGTGAAACACGGTTTTACCGGGCGAGCTTTCGGCGGGCAACAGCGCAAGCAGGTCGTCGCCTCCGGAATAAATTGTAACGCCGCTGTAACGGTGAACAAGCTTGGACATTTCGCCGCAATACAGAACACAGGTTCTTGAAAAATCGCGCAGTTCATCTGCTTTAAGCGATGCAATGATTTTGGAAACAGCATCCGCATCGCTGCGAACGACGGCATAGTAATCGTGCTTTTTCAGTTGCTTGCAAGCTTTTCCGTCTTTTGATGTGTCCGCAATGTCCTCAATGCTGCGGATGCTTTTGCGATCTTCACCAAGCAGCGGCCAATTTTTAAACCCTTGCGTAAGCGGCAGCTCGCGTATGCTGCGGTTGCTTACAGCCTTAACGATCTCGTTGCAGCTTTCAACCCGAATTATCGGTTGAAAAAGCTCAAGGCTGTCCAACGCAAGCCCGCTTTTAAGAATAGGGTTTTCGCCTTTCTCCTCGTCAACGTCGAATGCAGCGCAGGCGATAAGCAGGTAACGGAAGAGATAATCTTCTTTATCTTTTAAATTTAGCGCATCGGCAAGCGAACGGGTTACGGAAGCCCTTAAAGCTGAGAAATCCGTTACGTCAAAATTCTTTGCGCGGAAAATGATATGGTCGGGAAATCTTCCCACTCCGTCCGAAACGATGACGTCCGCGGCCGCGTCATCCTCTGTGCCTGCAGCGTTTTTATGATAATACGGAACGATAATGTCCTCTTCGGAAATGCTGAACTCCGAATGCTCCAAAAGATATTCGCATATCGACTTGGAAAGATAGGAGAACATGTAACTCGCGGCCCAAAGTGCGCCGGTGGATTCGGCAAGGCCGATGGTTTTGAATATCGGACCCAATGTGGCTGCAATGTATTTTACTTTGCTCATATATTCACCTCCTTGTTTAAGCGCGCAGAACGGGACAAAGTTTGAGTTTCTTCGCAAGTTCAACATGTTGGTTGGTTAAATTGTTAATCCCGTATCCGCCGCCTTTGTCACTTGTTTTATCGTTGAAATCCTTCGCAAACGCGTCGAGGAACCGCTTAAGTGCTTCATCGCCCGACTTTGCTCCCGGTGCAAGCTCGCTTACCGTCGGGGTTTTTATCATGTTATCTTTGCATTTTTCCTTTAGGTAATTGAGCTTTTGGTCACTTGTCGCTTCACTGTCATAGTCCTGTTCTTGTTTCTTTGCAAGAATATAGAATTTGGAACCGAAGATCTCATCCGGCATTTTCTGCGGAAGAATGAAGACAAACTTTCCGATGGGTTTGAACAGCAGCGGCGACGGGAAACGCTCGACTCCTTCCGCACTGTGGATATAAATATTGTGGACAGTGCGATCCTCACGCGTTTCCCCTCGGGGATCGCGACAGAATCGGGAGTTTTCGTTTGTGCCCAAAAGCCCGCGGACATAGCGGTATCGGACATTATTACCGTAAGAATGAATGTGTTCACCCCGGGTTGCTTCGTTATAAACGTTGTGAAGCACTTTTTGCTTAACAAATGCCTTGTCGTTGGCAAACGAATTTCCTTCCCGCTGAAAGTAACGGAATACAAAACCGCGAACATAGTTAGGCTCACCGAGGTTAAAGCCGCTTTTTAAAAAGCCGGAGATGACCCAAACGGCATCAAGCAGGGCGTCGGCACTGACATTATCATCGAGCTTGCAGTAATAGGCATTCGGGCAGTATTTTCTAACGAGGTCAAATTCCTTGGGTGCATTGGTTTCGGCGCTGATATCAACCGTAAACGAACCGAATCCCTTCCGCTGTCGTGTTCCGAAATTATGCATCATGAAAAAACCGCGAATGTGTTCGTCAATCAATGCCAGCAGTTCCGGAATGAAGCAGCGAATCGTGAGTGTCAGCCCGTCTTTATAAAAGAGTGACTCTTTAAAGGTTTCCCGAATCGCTTCTTTTTTTTCTTCGAGGTTTCTTCCCGGGGCCATATTTCCGAAATAGTTTTTGTGTATTTCGTGTAAACTTGCATTCGGCGAGCGGTGTTCGGCTCTTGCAATGGCTCTTTCGATACCGTTTTCAATCGATTGCGTTCTGTCGACTTGTTCGCTGTTCGGTGTGATCCGCATCATGTAATCAAAACTTTGCTGTGAACCGTCTCCGACAAACCATTTCTTCCATCTGCCGTCCCCGAAGCGGCTATCTTTCTCCAATTGTTCAATCAAAAACCTGTCCAATTTCGGCTTGACTTCCGTTGCGCGCAAACATGCGTGCGGTTCGGAATGCTGAAAATGGATGAGCGGTGTGTGTTGAACCAATTTGTACTCTTTTTGCCAATCATTCATTGGATCCGTGTTCTCCTTTCAAAATTAAAAGTCGTTAAAGTTTGTTGAATTTCGCTGAAATTGCTTTCAATGCCTGCGGCGGTATTTTATTAAAAAAACAGATATTACTGCGACCGAGACTGCGACGGCAAACAAAGCCGGAATATGCCAGCCGGAACCTTTGAATTTCTGCACGGCATCTGCTCCGTCGGCAAAAAAACCTGCCAGTGAAAGAAACAGCGCGATCAAAGCAAAAATCGTTGCCCACTTGTTAAAGTTCGTATCCAAGGTCGTGTTTGCGGCGGAATACAGCGCGTCAAGCTGATTTTGCAATGCTTCACGCTGCTTGTCCACAAAAAGGAATTCGCGGAGCATTTCGTACAGCTCGCAGCCCTGCTCCTGTGCCGTGACTTCAAACAGGTCAAGCTGACTTTGGAAAGCAACAAAGCGTTCCTGAAGCTTGTTCAGGGCAATAATGTTTTGTATACTGATTTTCTTCTTTGGGTTTTTAATATGCGCGGAAAGCAGCGCAGCATCCGCCTGGAATTTAATCAGCGAGGCGCGCTGAACAAGGGCGAAACATGCAAGCCGCGTGTATTGAGTTAAAAACGGCAGGATTACCGGAGCGTAGGCATATTCGGAAGTGACGCAGACGAGACTGTAATTTGTGACAGCCTGCAAGGTGCCGAAACTCAGCCAGCGTCTGTAAACATGTGCCGAAAGCAGCTCTTTTCGCATTTCGGCAGTCGGACAGCTCACGTTGCCTTCCGTGTCGATAAACACAAACTCATATAAGGAATTTGCGGTTTTATCATCGTGAAGATAGTTAAATTCTCCCGAAACGTTTGCGGCAGTGTAAAACTCCGCCGCTTTCGTGTCGGCGACGCAGCAGCAAACGAACATCCTGTCGTCCAATGCGGGGCTGATAAGATATTTTGAGTTTAGTCCGCGCTTGGAAGAAAAAGTCTTTTCCGGATGCTTTTTATCGGATGGATCGCCCGATTTTCCGGAGGCTTTTTCGGGAGCGGAAGAATAATTCAGAACATCGGTGATAAAGTTTGCAACATGCGTGAGGGACAGTTGTTCAAAAAGCATTCCGGCGCTTCGGCATTTATAAGCGAAATCCTTGAAATTATCTGAAAAACGTTCGATTTTAGGCGACCCGTCCGCATTCCTGCCCGCTGTAAACTCAAAGTCAAAGCTGTCGGCACAAAGCGAAAAATATCTTTCGGGATCGGGAACGGGCAGCAGCGGAAGATTGATCCTTCGGCCGTATTCGTTGATGGCCTTAACGGATTCAATGTTTGCCTGACTCGTTTTTCCGTCCTTTGCAAGGCCGTGATTTTCGCATTCAAGCATGAATATGCCGATTCCGGTGTTAAAAAGCATAACACGCACTGCATTGACATGCAGGTCATATGTGATATTGCGCGTGATATAATAATGCGCCTGCAGCTTTTTGTCCCTGCCTTCCGGACGAAATTCAAATGTATGTGAAATTTCCGAATGCGAGTTGTTATTCAAAGATGTATACAGCGCATTGCGCATTGCAGGGTTGAAATACTGATACTCCTGATATGCAAGCCGAACATTTTCAAGTTCGGTCTCTTCCTTATCGCCGTCAAGCGCGGTCACTGTCCGCAAAATTTCGTCAACATCCAAACATGCGCAGCCTTTTGCAGAGGAATTCTTTTTGCGTTTTGACAGAAGGTTAAAAGGGGGTTTTTGCTTGCCATTTTCGGAGCAGCATTCGTCACTGTGCCACACATCGTTTTCTTTAAAGCGTTTTACAACGGATTCAAAGTCAAATTCGGCGTTTCCGCGTGGATCTTCGATATTGAACGGAAGCATGAATGTGTGGTAACTGTATACGGACGGGTTCTTCCTGTCCAACAGCTCAACGGCCTTTGCTTCAATATCATAATTCGGAGAAGCACCGACAGCATCTGCGATAAACGGCGAGAAAAGCGTGTGAAAACTATAGTTCGGTTTCGGTCTTTTTCGTCTTTCCGACTCCGCTTGGATTTTCTCAAGCACGTTAATATCGTACGGAAGAAAATCCGTGTTGTTCGGGAGCATTGAAAAACGGTTGGCAAAATAATATCTTGAGTTCATGCAAATAACAAACACTCCTTACGGTTTCATTATCAATTGCAGCTGAAATGTTCATTCTTAATCGGATGCACCAATCTGCATATATCCTACCGCATATTGCGAATTCCGTCAAGACCTTCCGAAAACTTTTGTTTAAAGCCGAAATCAAAAAAAGTTATCCGCATTTTTTTGCAAATTGCGGATAACTTTTGTTAAAAAATCGAACCGGTGCCGAAAAACGGCACAAGGTTTCGGGTTTTGAACGAAGCAAAATCTGAACGTTTACAGTTTTATCAGCTCATATTCCTTACTGCCGAACCCCAACTCCGCTGCGGCATCAACCGTGTGTGCGCCGTTGCGGCTTTCAATGCGCTCAAGCAAATGATCCCTGCCGGGGTCGTCGGAAGCATAAACAAGGTCAAGACATGCGCGGTCGACAGCTATCGGGTCAAGTGAGGCAAGAATTCCGATATCTGCCATGCAGGGATCTTCCGCAACGGAACAGCAATCGCAGTCAACGGACATATTCTTCATGACGTTGACAAAAACCATATTGCCGTTGAAATGACGCACAACCGCTTCCGCCGCATCGGCCATGGATTCAAGAAACGAGTCGTGGTCGGCTGTCCAAATCTTCTCCGGCTCGCCTGCACCGTGGATATATGCCTTGCCGTAG